>JBKPMM010000150.1:0-10642 GCA_046732155.1 Chloroflexota bacterium
CTGCTCAAGGCTGACGTTGGGCGCGCTGCCCGCGTCGACTGGAGCGCCACCCGCGTCGAGTGGCGTGCCGCCCGCCGAGGGATCCAGCGCAGGTGCCGCTGCGGCAGGGACCGCGGGGCGGACCGGAGCCGGGATCGGCCGAAGTCCGGAGGCGACGTACGTGCCGGCGACGATGGCGACCGCGGCCAGCGCGAATCCGACGGCTCGTGGCCCGCGGCGCGATCCGGCGTGGGTGAGAAGGCTCATGTATCGCGTCCCATCGAGAGGTTGTGGGAGGCGGCGCGAGGCCGCCTCCCAGGTCCGACCTAGTGCGGCTTGCCCAGGTAGGGGAAGCGCGCCAGGTAGTCGGTGTGCGGCCCGACGCCGTCACTCGGCACGGCGCCGGTGGCGTCGCGATCCGAGAACAGCCCGAGCGGGTCGCCGCCGGTGGTCACGTTCAGCTCGACATCGATGACGTCGTCAGCGGGAGCGCGGCCGTTCAGTGGCGCCGGCAGCTTGCTGGAGCGGCTATAGACGAGCACGTCCGGGATCAGCACCCCGGCGAGTGCCGCCGCCTGCGCGTTCGAGTAGGCGCCTTCCGAGTCGAGGCTCGAGAAGAACTTCAGGCCATCGATCACGTTCTTGCGGAACTTGCCGTCGTAGGCCGTCGCCTGGCGACTGGGTGGAGTCCGGTTGAACAGATCCTTGTCGGCGACCGGGTTGAAGACCGTGTTGATCGCCGGGCGGCCCATCTGGTCGCCGGCGCGCCAACGGCCGTCGCTGCGGTACTGCGTGGTGGCCCAGACACCGATGGTGTCCGGGAGCTGCGAATTCGGGATCGAGAGCACGATCGCATTCGTGTTCAGGTTCGCGAAGAAATCGGTGGGGTTGTTGCCGAGCGCGTCACCGCCGACGGCCGTGCCGGTCTTGAGCTTGGTCGTCGTGCCGATGAACCCGGTCAGATCGAAGAAGAACGGGTCGGAGCGAACGCCGGCCCACGCCCTGAGGCTGTTGCGGGTCGAGGCGTTGCCGCCGTTGGACTCACCCCAGGCGACCGTCGTGCCATTCTCGAACGACCGAGCGTTCGAGCCCGTGTACTTCACGATCCGGTAGTCCTGCTCGGGCTTCGTCTTGCTGCTATCTCGATCCACGCGGCCGAACCGCGCGACGTAGGCCAGGTCGGCCTTGTTGTCGCCGTTCTTGTCGACGTTGAAGATGTAGCGGACGTTGGTCCCGAAATTGCCGCCGAACAGGTTGATCGCCGGGTTCACCGTCATCGCGATCACCGTTCGGTTCGCGTTGTCCGGGGCGCGGAAGACGTAGACATCGTTGATGTCGCGGTCGCCGTGCTCAGAATGCGGGGCGATCTGCCCGTTCGCCGTCGCCCCGCCGAGGGAGGGCGCGTCGAGATGGTCGGCCGCGTTCGTCAGGATCGGGGCGACGCCGATGGTCAGCGCCACGACCGCGGTCCCGAAAGCGGCCAGCTTCCGAGGAGACATGGGGGATTCGATCCCTCCTATGCGTCGAGTGGCGACCGGGCTCCTCCACGGGCCCCCGGCCGATCGATCACCCCGACGACGTCGCGACTCTTCCGTCGGTGGCTCGATGGTCATGCGCAGCGACCCGGCGACCGGATGAGTCGCCGAGCGAATCAGGTTTCGCGGGCGGCGGTGCGCGGCGGGGCGCCGCGGCGGGGCGGCGGGGCGGATCGATCGCGGCGGGCGCGGTGGATCCCCGCGGGCCCGTGCGGATCGCCGCGGGCCCGTAACGCGGGACGTTCCTACCGGCAGGTGGACCGGTGAACGAGCATCGAAATGGGCGTTTCAGCTGCTGTCCGTAACGTCAGATGTTCCAGCTTGCGGTCGAACCTCGGTCCGGCCGTCCGTAGGAACGTGGCGCGTTACTCGGACCGTGTCTTAGGGCAGGACGCGTCCCGGGTTGAACAGCCCCTGCGGGTCGAGCGCACCCTTGATCGCCCGCATGACGCGCACCGCATCGGCGCCGCGCTGCTCCTCGAGCCACTCGCGGCGAGCCGATCCGATGCCGTGCTCGCCCGTGACCGTGCCACCGAGATCCAGGGCCGCCCGATAGAGGTCGGCCTGGACGGCCTTGGTCACCGCCTCGCCGCGGGGGTCCCCACGCTCGAGCACGAGGTCCGGGTGCAGGTTGCCGTCCCCGGCATGCCCGAAGGTCCCGATCCGCACGTCGTGCTTGGCCGCGATGGCCTCGACGGCGCGGAGCATGTCCGGCACCCGCGACCGCGGGACACCGACGTCCTCCATCTTGACCTCGCCGAGGCGCTCCAGGGCGAAGTGCGCGGCGCGGCGTGCCTGCCGCAGCATGTCGGCCTCGGCCGGGGTCTGGGAGCGGACCGTGGTGGTGGCGCCGGCCTCGATGCACACGGCGTCGGCGCGTTCCAGCTCGTCGTCTGCGGCCGCTCCTGGAAGGTCTGACTCGATCATCAGCATCGCGGCGGCTTCGCGGTCGAGACCAAGCGCATGCACGTCGTCGACCGCACGGATCGTGAACCGGTCCATGAGCTCCAGGGTCACCGGCGAGAGGCCGGCAGCCGCGATGCCGGCCACGGCATCTCCGGATGACTCGAGGGTCGGGAAGAAGGCCAGGAGCGTCGCGCGTGTCGGCGGTGTCGGGCGAAGGCGAAGCGTCGCCTCGGTGATCAGCCCCAGCGTTCCCTGTGACCCGACCATCAGATGGGTCAGCGAATAGCCGGCGACGTCCTTCACATTCTTACCGCCGGTCCGGATGACGCTGCCATCGGCCATGACGACCTCGAGCGAGAGCACCGACTCGCGGGTCTGGCCGTACTTGACGCAGCACAGCCCTCCCGCGTTGGTGCCGAGATTCCCACCGATGGAGCACATCTCGAAGCTGGCCGGATCGGGTGCGTAGAACAGGCCGTGCTCGGCGACGGCCGCCTTGAGCCGCGCATTGATGATCCCAGGCTGCGTCACGACGCAGAGGTTCGGGGCGTCGATCTCGACGATGCGATCCATCGCGGTGAACGCGACGGTCAGCGCGCCATCGATCCCGGTGGCGCCGCCGCTCAATCCCGAGCCGGCGCCGCGCGGGACGATCGGGACATCGAACTCCGCGCAGGTCTTGACGATCCCGACGACCTGGGCGGTGTCGGTCGGTAGCGCGACAGCTCCTGGGAGCCCGGCCGCGATGAACGGTGTCTCGTCGCGACGGTACGACTCGCGGTCGGTTTCGTCGGTCAGCAGCCGCAGACCTGGAAGCCGGGCGCGGAGCGCGTCGATGAACCCCTCGGTGACGATGCCGGCCGCCATGACGGCCAGTGTACGGGCGCGGCCGGTCGACGCTGGCTGTCGTCCGCTGGACGCGCCCCGCTACGATCCCGTGATGAGAAGGGGGATCGCCGCGCGAGCGCTCGGCGCGCTCGGTCTCGCGGGTCTGCTCATGGGCGCCGTCGCTGGGCCGGCCTTCGCGTGCGATCCGCGCCTGTCCGACCTCCACGACGCGCGAGCGTTCGACGAGTCGGCGAGCGACGACATGGCCCGGTCGGGACAGGCTCCGACGCCGGCGAAGACCGTCGCACCGGCGCGCACCACCAACTCGATCACCCCGGGCGTCGTCAACCGATCGAGCGTGAACCTGACAGCGCGCTATCTCGTCGGGCTCATCCTCGGATTCTCCAGTCGCGCATTCCAGGCGAACACGATCGCGACGATCACCAACACATCAGGCGGACCGATCGACCGCGTCGAGCTGAACACGATCGCGGCACGGCTCGGTGGCATGCGGCTGCGCGTCGTCGAGGTCGACGGACGCCGCGTCACGGCGAAGGTCAGCGACCAGACGATCATCGTCCCGCTCGGCGGCGTGCTCGCGGCTGGTGACACCGTCACGATCCGCGTCCACTACATCGCGACGCTCCGCAGCACGTTGAGCGGCTCGAACTGGATGTTCACGCGCACCAACGGCATCGTCGATGCGTACCGCTGGATCCCCTGGGTCAGCCGCGCGACCCCGTTCACGCGACCGAATCACGGCGACCCGTTCGTGACCCCGGTCAGCCCGGAGGTCACAGTGAGCGTTCGCTCGGACCGTCGACTCGTCATCGCCTCGACGGCCGATCGCGTCTCCCAAGCGAGCGACGGTCTGACGCAGCGGTTCGTCGCTCGGAACGTCCGGGACGTGACGATCACCGCGGCGCCCGACTTCCGCACCGCGACCGTGGCTCTCGGCACCAAGAAGGTCCGCTACTACTACCGCTCGTCGGCGAACCGCGCGCTCATCCTCGACGCCGCGGTCGACGCCCTCCGTGCGATGCAGGCCCGCCTCGGGTCGTATCCGTACACGATCTACAAGGTCGTCCAGTCTGCGGGTGGCTACGGGATGGAGTCACCCGGGCTGACGTGGATCCCGTTCGGTGTTGGTAGCGCGAACCTCAGGTACCTGGTCGCGCACGAGACGGCGCACCAGTGGTTCTACAGCCTCGTCGGAAACGACCAGGCTCGACAGCCGTTCGCCGATGAGGCGGTGGCCGACTTCGTCGCCCGCGACGTGACCGCAACCCGTCGAGCGAGTCGTTGCGCGACCGCTCGGCTCGACCTCTCCATCTATCGATACAGCTCGGCTTGCTACTACGAGATCGTGTACATCCAGGGCGGCAACCTGCTCAACGACGTGCGTCGGCGGATGGGCTCGACGCTGTTCTGGTCGACCCTTCGGTCGTATGTGACAGCGCAGCGTTATCGCATCTCGACGACGCCGACGCTGCTCACGGCCCTCGACGACGCGACACCGGTGTACCTGTCGGCCGTCTTCCGCCCGCGCTTCCCGTCGATCTACTAACGACCGGGCGAGGTGTCGAGCCGCGGCGTGGCGGCGAGACGCCGTTCGGCGGCCAGCGCCTGCGGCATCTGACGGAACGAAGCTGGCAGCAGAGGGTTCCACGCTCGCCAGGTCGTGACGAGCCAGGCTGAGACCGCTCGCTCGACGGGGCCCCACCGAAACCCGTATGCCTCGCGGATCGGCTCCGGGAGGAGGCCTAACGACGGCCAGAGCGTCCAGTCGTACAGCCGCGACGGCAGCCCGAGACCACCCAGCGCTCCGGGAAGTGGCGGATGGAGGATCGCCTCGGCGAGGTCGCGTGCGGTGTCGCCCACCTTGACCGGCCCGTCGGCGCTCATCTGGTCCACCAGGTATGTCTCGAACGCCGCGAGATCCGGAGGGAGGTCGCTATCGGTCACGCCGAAGGCTCGCGCGATCGGCTTCGTCTCGTCGTAGAAACGCGCGGCCTGATCGCGCGTAACCGGACCTGCCCACGCGTCGTTCGCGACGATCGTCGAGTCGACGAGGGTCGCGTGGACCCACATCGACAGCGCCGGGTCTCGCGCGCTATAGCCCGCACCGGTGATCCCGCGATGGAGCGCGTTCAGGCGGCGGATCTCGGTGCGCGCCGCACCCGTGGAGCCGTAGATGATCCGAAGGTAGCTCCGCAGCGTGCCGTCGAGCCGCCGCCACGGGTCGGTTCGAAAATCGGAGTGCTCATCGACCCCTGCCGCGACCGACGGATGGGCGAGTTGCAGCAGCAACGCGCGTGGCCCGGCACCGAGCAGCAGCATCGCCTCGCGGTCGAATCGCCATGCCTCGGAGTCCGGCCCGAACATCCCTTGGTCGTGACGTTGCGTATCCACCTCGAGCACCATAGCGGGACGACGCTGGAGACACCCTTGGGACACTGGGGAACGACGTTCGACGCGGATCGATTGGCGACGCTCGAGACTCGGATGTGGAAGGCGTACTACCGGCGCCAGCCGGCTCGACTGTTCGGCTGGCTCGTTTTCGCGCTTCGCGAGCAGGCCGGCGCGTCGTGGCCGACGGCCTTGCGCGCCAGCGTGCAGTTGACACGTGCTGCGGCGGGCTTCGCGCGCGCGACGAGCGACTACGACCGATACGCGAGCGACATCGCCGGCGCCTATCGACGACTCGGCCTGCCGGCGAACGTCGATGCCGAGGACGTCGCGCGACGTGAGCTGCGCTGGTGGGTCGTCCGTCGCGAGATCGGGCTTTCCGCGGGCGAGGCCGCCGGGGACTCGATCACCAGGCTCTATGCCACCCTGTACGAGGTACCCGAAGCGACGGTCGCGGAGGCAGGACGACTGCGCGGGCTGGCCGCCGAGGTGCGCGACCGAGGAGCCACCGACGACCCGGACGGATCGAAGGGTTCAGGCCGGGCGTATTGGCCCGAGGTGGCGCGGCTGCTCCGCGATTCGTACCGGTCGCTGAAAGCGGCGGTCAGCGATCCTCGGGTCGACGCCCGATGAACCACCAGGCTGCGGGAAAGATGCCGGCGGCCACGACGAGTTTGGCCGCGTCCCAGAGGAGGAACTGGGTCATCCCGACCGACACGGCGGTCTCCCAGGGCATGCCAAGGGTCACCTTCAGCCACGGGACGCCGATGGCGTAGATCACGGCTGTGCCGATGGCCATCGCCGCAAGCGAACCGCCGATGTGCCGATCCCAGCCGAGCTCCGCGAGCCGGCCGACGATCGCGGCGGCGACGACGAACCCGATGAGGTATCCGCCGGTCGCGCCGAGGATCTTGGCGGCACCGGAGTCCCCTCCCGCGAACACACCGACACCGAGCGCGCCGATCGCGAGATAGAGCAACAGCGCCAGTGCCCCTCGGCGGAACCCGAGCGCTCCGCCGACGACCAGCACGCCGAAGGTCTGGCCGGTGAACGGAACGGGCTCGACCGGGATGACGACCTGCGCCGTCAGCGCGACGAACACGGCGCCGACGACGATCAGCGCCGCGTGGCGGACGCGCGTCGGGGTGCGTTCGGCGACCGCGACCGGGACCAGGAAGTCTGCGAGGGTGATGCCGCGGTCAGCGGCGGTGCTTCGGTCGAGTCGCGGCAAAGCGAGCGTCAAGCGAGACTCCGAAGGCAGGTCGTCGGGGGGCGCGACCGTCGAGCGAGTCTAGCATCCTGCTTCGGCGCGATCCCGCTCTTCAGCGGCGAGGGGTCCGTCGGTCAGGGCGCTAGCCGCAGCGGTCGGCGAACAGAACGGTCCACATCTTCCGGCCGTCGGCGGCCTTGAACGCCCCGACCCCCATGGCGTCCCAGCGCCCCTCGACGATGTTGTCGCGGTGCTCCGGCGACGCCAGGAACATCTCGTGGATCGCGGCGGGCGCCGCCCCATCCGCATCGGTATCCCAGCCGATGTTCTCGCCGGCGAGCTCGTAGCAGTACCCGTCCTTGTCGAGCCGCCCGAACACGTTGCCGACACCTGGGATGTCGTGGCTGAAATAGCCGCGCTCGACCATGTCACGGCTCCGCCATCGAGCGAGATCGGCCAGCACCGGATCGACGACCAAGGGCCGGTCGCTTGCGTCCTGACGCGTCGCCTCGGTCCGTGCGACGAGCTCGTCTTCCGCGTCGGCGCTGTACGTCCCGGCCGCCCAGCCCTCGACCGAGCTTGGTCCGGCATTGGTCGCGCCGGGCAACGCCAGCAGAGCGGCCGCCGCGAGACCGACCACCACCGCGACGCCGATCTGACCGCGACCGGGAGCTGCGGCAAGCGAAAACGCCATGTCCAGACGGTCGCCGCCCGCGCCCCTCCAGTCCCCGGCGCGAAGGTCCCACCGCCGCTCCGCAGGGGTACCGACCTCACTGCAACGACGCCGTTAGCGGCGTGGCGCAGGCTCGACTGGAAAGACCAACATGGGCCAGCGCACGCTCCCGGACGGCATGAAGGGAGCGTCATGACGACACTCGATGGGCGCCCGACTCCGGCGAGCCATGCGTCCAGCGATGGGGCCACCGCGACCCGCGACAGCATCACGGACGTCTGGGGGCCGCGAACACCGCACGTCGGTGAGTGGCCGGTGCGCGTCGATTCGCGGATGCACCGCGACGCCGATCACTGGGTTCGCTCCGTATGCATGCTCTGCTCGACCGGCTGCGGCATCGAGGTCGGCGTCGCAGAGGGCCAGATCGTCGGCGTCCGTGGCCTCGCGACCGACCGCGTCAACCACGGTCGCCTCGGGCCGAAGGGACTCCACGGCTGGGAGGCCAACCACAGCCCCGATCGCCTGACGCAGCCGCTGATCCGACAGGACGGCCGCCTCAGACCGGCGACCTGGGACGAGGCGATGGGCCGCATCGTCGAGCGATCGAAGCACGATCTCGAAGCGTATGGACCGGGTTCGCACGGCTTCTACAACACCGGCCAGATGTTCCTCGAGGAGTACTACACGCTCGCGACGATCGCGGACGCGGGCATCGGCACGAACCACCTCGATGGGAACACCCGGCTGTGTACCGCGACGGCAGCGATCGCGCTCATCGAATCCTTCGGGACGGACGGGCAGCCCGGCTCGTACACCGACTTCGACCTCACCGATGCCATCTTCCTCGTCGGCCACAACATGGCGTCGACCCAGACGGTCCTGTGGTCGCGGATCCTCGACAGACTCGAGGGCCCGCGACCGCCACGATTGATCGTGGTCGATCCGCGGCCGACGGTCCCCGCACGCCGCGCCGACGTTCACCTCGCGCCTCGACCGGGGACGAACCTACCGCTGCTCAACGGGATCCTGCGGATCATCATCGAGAAGGGCTGGATCGACAGCGATTTCATCCGCGACCACACCGTCGACTTCGAAACGCTCGTCGAGTCGACGAGTCCGTGGACGCCAAAAGCCGTCGCCGACGTCACCAACGTCCCCGAGTCGAAGCTGACCGAGGCCGCCGAGATCCTCGGCACGACGCCGACGCTCGTGTCGACGTGCCTCCAGGGCGTCTACCAGTCGCTACAGGCGAGCGCGAGCGCGGTCCAGGTGAACAACCTGCACATCATCCGCGGCCTCATCGGGAAACCGGGTGCGACCGTCTTCCAGATGAACGGCCAGCCGACGGCCCAGAATACCCGCGAATGCGGCGCGAACGGCGAGTTCGTCGCGTTCCGCAACTGGCAGAACCCGGAGCACGTCGCCGAGCAGGCCCGGATCTGGAACGTCGAGCCGAGCGCGCTGCCGACCTGGACGCCTCCGACCCACGCGATGCAGATCTTCCACTTCGCCGAGGCAGGTTCGATCCGGTTCCTGTGGATCATCTGCACCAACCCGGCGGTGTCGCTGCCCGAGGTCGAGCGGATCCGCAAGATCCTCGCCCGCGAGGACCTGTTCGTCGTGGTCAGCGACGCGTTCCTCACCGAGACCGCGAAGCTCGCCGACGTGGTGCTGCCGGCGGCCATCTGGGCCGAGAAGACCGGCTGTGCGACCAATGCGGACCGCACCGTCCATCTGTCCGAGAAGGCGATCGACCCACCCGGGGAAGCCCGCTCTGACCTCGACATCTTCCTCGACTACGCGAAGCGGATGGACTTCAAGGACAGGGACGACCAGCCGCTGATCAAGTGGAAGGACTCGGAGGGCGCCTTCGAGGCGTGGCGCGAGTGCTCGCGCGGCCGGCCGTGCGACTACGCAGCGATGACCTACGAGAAGCTGCGCGGGCCGAGCGGCATCCAATGGCCGTGTACGGACGAGTATCCCGACGGCAAGGAGCGTCAGTACGAGGACGGCGTCTTCAACACGTCCTCCGCCTACTGCGAGACGTACGGCCACGACCTGATGACGGGCGCCGCGATCGAGCCCAGCCAGTACGCGGCACGTGACCCGGCTGGCCGGGCGATCATCAAGGGCGCCGAGTACGTCCCACCGCCGGAGGAGCCCGACGAGGACTATCCGTTCCTCCTGACGACCGGACGCGTCACGCATCACTTCCACACGCGCACCAAGACCGGGCGATCCCCAGCTCTGCAGGCAGCGGCACCCGAGGCCTTCGTCGAGATCGCCGATGTCGACGCCGTGCAGCTCGGGATCGAAGAGGGCGATGCCGTCGAGGTCGTGTCGCGCCGCGGCCGGGTCGTCGTGCCGGCGCGCCTGACCGGCGTCGAACCCGGCGTCGTCTTCATGCCATGGCACTACGGCGATGACTCCACCTCGGATACGCCGACCGCGGCGAACCGCCTGACGATCACCGGCTGGGACCTCGTCAGCAAGCAGCCGCACTTCAAGTACGCCGCCGTGGCCCTACGCCCGGTCGGCCGCCCGATGGATCTCGATCCGGCTGGAGCAGGCTCCGGTCTCGCCGGCTCCAACGGCCACGAGACCGAGCCTGCCGTCCCTGCGGGTGCGGGCGTCCCGATGGCGAGTGGAGCGACGAAGCGATGAGCACCCTGCCCGCCGCCCGAACGCGCCCCGCGATCGAGCGTGTCGGCCCACCACCGCCCGGTCCCAGCGCACCCGCCGCTGACCCGCCGGCCGGGGTCAAGCTCCAGGTCGCGATGTTCCTCGGCCAGGTCAAAGCCACCGAGGGGCAGCTCCTCGACGCCTTCGCAGTCGTCGCCGAGCGGCACGAGCGGAACTACGAGTTGTCCCGGGGCGCGACAACGTGTGCCCTATGGTCCCGCCGCCACCTCGAGTGGCTGGAGCCCTTCGAGAAGGCGTACGGCGCGATACCGAGTGAGAACGCCGAAACGCTGCGCTCGGCACTGCTGTCTGGAACGCGCGTCGGGATCGTGGGCGAGATCGAGGACCTCTCGGACCTTGCCGTCCTCGCCGAGCGCGCGGAGATGACCTGGACCGTCCTCTACCAGGGCGCGCGCGAGA
>JBKPMM010000151.1:0-7426 GCA_046732155.1 Chloroflexota bacterium
CATCTGACCTGTCGATCGACCGACCCCGACGCCAAGTCCGCTCGCCGAGCGCCCGGAGGCTCTGCTCGGCGGCTGGATGGTGGTCGCTCCCGAGCCTTGCGCACGTGCAGCGGCGCGCCGATACGCCGTGGCTGCACCCGCGCGATCGTGCGGAGCGAGGAGCCGCCCCATGTCGAGCTCGGTCCACAACGCGTTGAGCGCGAACCCCTCGGCGTCCGCGTCGTCGCGAAGCTGGGTCAATGCGCTCTCGAGACGCTCCGGATCGTCTGCGACGGACGCGCCGGCGGTGTCAACGAGTACCCCGGCCCGGCGACGCTGCCATTCCGACTCGAGCCACGACGGCCGCCCGACCGCATCCCACCGCGCGAGCGCGCCCTTCGCGTCGGCGATGCGATCGAAGCGGGCGTACACCTCTGCGATCGCGACGTCGGTGTCGCGCCGACACGCCACGCAGCCGGCGGTGACCGCGAGACGCCGAGCCGTATCGGCGTGGGTGATCGCATCGTCACCGTCGATACCGAGGCGCGCCAGCCACACCGCGACCGCGAGCGGATAGCGAAGGCCATAGTGCGGGTCGGGCTCTTCGGCGCCGGCCGCGAGGATCGCGTCTGCGGCGGTCCGCCAGTCCGAGGTCAGCATCGCGAGCTGATAGGTGATCAGCCGCGTCCTGTCGCGGACCCTCCCCTGATCACCGACGCGCGCCGCAAGGCGATCGGTCTCCGTCGCGACCCGCGTTGCCTCCGTCAGGTCGAGGACGTCGAACAGGACTGAGGCCAGCCGATACCCGACATCGACTGCTTCGACGGGTAACACCGCTCGCCACGCGTCGTCCCAGACCTGCCGATAGGTCGCCACCGCCTCGTGCTGATCCGCCGCGTATTCGAGCGCCAAGCCGATCATCGACCGCGCCTCGATCACCTCGCGCAAGCCGATCGCCTTCGACGCGTCGAGCGCATCGTCGGCCAGCGCGAGGACCTCGTCGACGTGCTCGCTCTGGATCGCCGCCTCCCACGCTGCGATCAGGGCGTCCAGGTAGGCGGCACGTTCCTCGCGCGTCGGCGTCCCGCCGTCGATCACCGCGCGACCGCGCTCGACGCCACGCAGCGCGACGACGCGGCCGTCGTCGGTCTGGTGCTCGAGCCAGAGCAGGATCCTTGCATCGAGCGCGTCGGAGGTGATGTCGAGAGCGGCGCTGGCAGCCGACCGAGCGCGGGACCGTCGAAGCCAGTGTCGGGCATCGTCGCGCCGACCGAGGTGGTACGCCGAGCGGGCAGCACCGAACTCGGCCCTCGCGGCGATCGCCTCGTCCGTCGTGCCGCCCGCCACCCTCGCCCAGAGGTCGAGGGCGAGTGCCTGGTCACCAAGCTCGTCGGCCAGGGCGGCGGCTGCCTCATCGACGCTCACCCGCATGGCGTTGTCGTCGAGCTCCCGGCCGGACTCGGCGATGCGGCGCACGCCGTCGGAGCCGATCAGGCGGCGTTGTGGCGACGCGAGGATCCGCAACGCCAGATCGGGGTCGAACGAGCCCGCGGCAGCGCGGTGTTCGAGGACGGCCAACAGCCGTGGAGCGTCGCCGCCGGCGTCCCGCTCCAGGACGGTCGCGATATGCGCGTGGAGGCGGCGGCGGGTCGTCGCGTCCGTCAACGTCACGACGCCGTCCCTGATCAGATCGTGGGCGAGACGGATGGCACCGCTCCCGGCGACCGCGAGGCCGCGGCCGGTGATCGCATCGATCGCCGCGCTCGTGCGCTCCGCTGGCCAACCGAGCAGCCGTTCGAGCTCGATGGCGTCGCTCGGACGCCCGAGGACCGCGAGGACCGAGAGGAGATGCTTTCCGTCGGCCGACAAGGTCGCGATCCGCGCCCCGACGACCGCATCGATATCGGTGTCGTCGCCCCGTGCGTCGACGAGCACGTCGAGCCAAAACGGCGAACCGCCCGCCCGCTCCCAGAGGTCGACGGCATGTCGTCGATCGATCGAGCCTGTCCGGTCCATGACGAAGCGCACGCCGGCTGTCCGATCGAGCGGTCGGAGGTGCAGCGTCCCCGGACGACGATCCTCGCCGAGGACCGCCGCGAGCGACGTCGCGAACTGATCGGCGGTGGGCGTCGGGCGCGACGCGGTCACAAGGGCCAGGCCACGCCCCGATCCATCGACCGCGCGGACGAGGTAGTGGCACAGCGCGAGCGACACAGGGTCTACCCACTGCAGGTCGTCGACGAACAGCGCGGCGGGCTGGAGTCGCGCCAGCTGGCGGTGGACGGACTCGAAGATCCGGATCGCGTCGAGTCCACCGGTTTCAGCGCCGGACTCGAGCAGTCCGTGGAAGTTCCGGTCCTCGCTCGCCGCAGCGATCCGACGAAGGAGCGGGGCGGCGGCCGCTAGCGGGACGGTCGACTCGGGTTCGTAGCCGGCGAAGCGAAGGATCGATCCGTCCCGATGACGGTCCTCGGCCTCGGCAAGAAGGCGCGACTTGCCCATCCCGGGCTCGGCGACCACGAGCAGCGCCGACGCACGTCGTTCACGTCGCGCATCGGCGAGTAGATCCTCGATCGCCGCGAGCTCCTCGGCTCGTCCGACGAACCCTTGGCTCACGCGTCGAGGCTACGCCTCGGGCATCCTGCCGTCACCACCGAGCGGCCCTGCGCCGCCCGTCTGATGCGAACGGTCGCTCCGCCGAGACGATAAGCCCGACGGCCATCGGCAGCTAGCCGCTCCGACTACCATCGCGTCATGTACCTGGATGCGATGGAGTTCCTCGAGGAGGAACGTGATGCGTGGGCCCCGTACGAGGCCCTCGACGATCTGACCGACGAACAATTGGACCGGCCGATCGCTGCGGCCCATGGCTGGTCGGGGCGCGACCTGATGGCGCACCTGCTCGCTTGGCAGGGCGTTTCGCTGGACGCCGCTAAGGAGCTCGCCGTCGGTGAGACGAGCGCCACGATCGCCCGCGTCGATGTGGATTGGGATACGCGCGGCGGCGAGGTCGTGAACGACGAGATCACGAGGACGTGGGCGGCGATCCCGATGAGCGAGCTACGCGAGCGCTTCCGGACGCAGCCAGGGGAGCTCCGCGGATACTTGACCGTCGTCCCTGAGACTCGCTGGGTGAAGCACCCCGCGCATCTGAAGTCGTTCCACGACGAGACGATCGCGCACTACGCGGATCACGCAGACGACCTAGCGGCGATCCTCGCCGCCGTTGGGCGGTGACGCTCAGGGAGATCCTTGAGTCGTCAGCGACCGAGACGCCCGGCGTCGAAATGGGGACTGGTACCGACGGCGCGACGTCCTGGTCCTATGGCGGCACGGTGTTCGCGGTGCTCTCCGCGGACGGCTCGAGCGCGTCGTTTCTGCTCGATCCGATCGTCGCCAACGCCGCCGCCCGGACGCCGGACGTCAAACGCTCGCGGCGAGGCGATGGCTGGGTCGACATGACGCCGAAGGTCGTCGACCGCCACGTCTACGACCGGGCTCGAGCGTGGTTCCTGTCCGGCCACCGCAGGTTGACGGGTCCCGGTCTCTAAGCGATCCCACCATCCCTCCGCCGGAGCGGGGCCCGGGGGTGCGATGCACATTTCCGGGCGAGGAGCAAGGGTTCATCGCGTGATGCACTTCGCCTGCATAAAAGGGGCGATGGAACGCCGGGCGCGCGGGTCCTAATTCGCTTGCGTCTTGCCGCTTCGCTTGCGTTATGCCGCCAAAGTGCATCACCGAGGAAGGGTCTCGCCCGCGGTCGGGAATATGCATCAGCCGGAGGAGCCGGCTAGGCGTAGGAGCCGGCGAGGCGTAGGAGCCGGCGAGGCGTAGGAGCCGGCGAGCCCTTACCGCCGCGCCGGCGCCGGCCCAGATCGACGCACACAAGGCGGCCCCGGTCCGAAGACCGGGGCCGTTGGGCTCCTTGGGACGGGGCGATGGGTTAGTCGGTGGTCGCGGCGGCCGCGAACTCCGTCAGGCCGAACTGCTGCTCGAGCTGCTCGAGCGGTCGGAACCCGACCACGCCCTGCGGCTGAGCGCCCGGCTTGAAGAAGGCGATCGTCGGGATGCTCATGATGTTGAACGCCTGCGAGAGCCGCGGATTGGCGTCGACATCGACCTTGACCACGTCGACGGCACCGTCGTACTTCTCGGCGAGCTTCTCCATCTCCGGGGCGACCATCTTGCACGGTCCGCACCACGCGGCCCAGAAGTCGACGACGACCGGTCGCTCCGCCTTGAGCACAAGCTCCTCGAAGTTCGTATCGGTCGCGTGCTTGATCTCCGCCATGTGTCCTTTTCTCCTCTCGCTGGGGGGCGAGTCCCGCGTCGGTGGAGCCTAGCGGGCGATGTCCTGGATGAGTCGGTAAGCCTCGAGGACACGATCGTCCGTGAGGCGATACAGGATGGTGTTGCCGTCGCGCCGGCTCGTCACCAGGCCGGCACGGCGGAGCACAGCGAGGTGCTGGCTCATGTTGGGCACCTGGCACCCGACCCGGTTGCTGAGGTCGCTCACCGAGAGCTCGCCGATGGCGAGCGACTCGAGGACACACAGGCGTTTGGGGTCGGCGAGGGCTCGGCCGACCGCGGCGTAACGCTCGCGATCGAACTCGGCCGAGACCGGCAGCGTGTCCAACACGACGTACACTCTATCAGTGTTTGCGCAAACACGCAAGTAGAGCGACGAGGTGGAGCCCGCCGATGGCGCGGGGTCTGCCGCCGCCGTGGGCGGTCAGGCGAAGAACGGCGGCGACGTCAGGACGTAGCTGTCGAGGTGGTCGATCGGACCGTCCGTGAATACCAACATCACGAATGGATCGACCCGGAAGCCGCGCGCTAGCAGGTGATCGATCGCCGGGCGAGCGGTCATCGGCGTATCGAACGTCACGAAGGCGTGGCCGGCACGCGCTGCTGCGGCCTCGCCGTCGGCCATGAGGGCAGGTAGATCCGCGGGTGACAGCGCGGCGTACGGCCCACCCCAACCTGCCCTCGACGGGTGGTAGGCGTAGCCGACGGCCCTTCCGCCGTCGCGGCGATACAGCCAGCCCTCGCGCTGGGTCGCCAACCAACGGTGATCGACGTCGCGCCTGAAGTCGAGGATCGCGGCGTCGATAGCGCCGAGCTCATCGACAGGGGGATCGCCCGCGTCGATCCGCTCGCGCTCAAGGTCGGTCGCCAGCGGCTCGTCGCGCGGTACGCCCTCCCAGCCGATCATCGGCAGGCGGGCGTCGAGGCCCGTCTTGAGGTAGCGCGCGATCGCGCGCGTGTCGATCGTCGCGATGATGGCCCTGTGGCGGGCGCCCTCGGCGGGAAAGGCACGTTCCAATAGCCCGCGTCCAACGCCGCCGGCCTGCGCGTCGGGGAGGACGAAGAACTCCGTCAGCTCGCGGACGCCATCACGCATGATCGAGCGCGCATAGCCGACCGCTCGCCCGGTGGCCTCGTCCTCGCCGATCCACCACAGTTCCCCGGTCGCGGCGAGGTGATCGAACAGCGGACGCCGGATATCGAACGCCGCGGGATCGCCGGCCGTCGAGTTCGCGTTGCCGCCCGTCCTGCGTCCGAGGTCATCGACCGCTGTCTCGAAGATGTCGAAGCAGGTGCGGGTGTCGTCGGGCGTCCCGGGTCGATAGCGAACCATGCTTCCGAGCGTAGCCGCTGACCGCCCTCATGCCATACTCGCGACGATGTCCCTGCAGGAAAGCCCAGCGGCCGACGCCGCGCTCGAGGTGCCGCTGTCCGCCATCGAGGATGCTGCCGGCCGCCTCGATGGCTATGTGCATCGAACACCGCTGCTCAGTTCGCGTACCGCTGCGATCTGGACGGAACGCGCGACCGGTGTGGAGCTCGCCGATGGCCTGCTGTTCCTGAAGGCCGAGCACCTCCAGAAGACCGGTTCGTTCAAGGCGCGCGGGATGACGAACCGCATCGCGACGCTTCCCGAGGACGCGCGGATGCGTGGCGCGATCACGCTGTCGGCCGGGAACGCCGGGCAGGCGTACGCCTGGGCTGGCGCCGCTGCCGGTGTGCCGGTGACCGTGGTGATGCCGGAGGGCGCCGTTCGTTCCAAGGTCGACGCGTGTCTCGGCTACGGGGCCCGCGTCATTCTGCACGGCGAGCACGTCGGTGAGGCGTTCGCCGAGATGGAGCGGATCCGTGACGCAGAGGGCCTCACGTTCGTGCATCCGTTCGACGATCCGGCCGTGATCGCCGGCCACGGCGGGATCGGGCTCGAGATCGTCGATGACGTCCCCGACGTCGATGTCGTCGTCGTCGGCGTCGGGGGTGGGGGGCTGATCAGCGGCGTCGCCTCGGCCGTGAAGGCGCGTCGTCCCGAGGCGCGGATCATCGGCGTCGAGCCGGAGCGCTCGAACGCGATGACCCTTGCCCATGCGCGAGACGTCATCGTGACGATCCAGCCGCAGTCGGTCGCCGACGGCCTCGGCGCCCCGTTCGCGGGCCAGTGGACACTGGCGATCACCAAGCGCCTGCTCGATGGCATCGTGCTGCTCGACGATGCGACGATCCTGGCCGGGATGCGGTTCGCGATCGAGCGGCTGAAGCAGGTCGTCGAGCCGGCGGGTGCCGCCGCACTCGCCGCCGTGCTCTCAGGCAGCGTCCCCATCCGGGACGGGGAGCGCGTCGTCGTCGTCGTGTCGGGCGGGAACGTCGAGGTGAACCGTCTCGGGGAGCTGCTCGCGGCCGCCGGGACGTTGCCGGGCGAAGAGACGCCCTAGTCGAGCGTGCTCGTCGAGACGCCCTAGTCGAGCGTGCTGGTCGAGACGCCCTAGTCGACCCCGATGTCGTGCAGCCGCTCGTCGTCGATGCCGAGGTGATGCGCGAGCTCGTGGATCACCGTGATCCGGACCTGATCGGCAAGCTCATCCGGGTCGGGAAAGTCGGCCTCCAGCGGCAGGCGGAACAGCGTGATCCGGTTCGGGGCGACGATCCAGTCGGCGCCGTATTCGGTGCGCGCGACGCCCTCGTACAACCCGTAGAGCGTTTCCTCCTGGCCAAGCTCGCTGTCACGCAGCTGATCCGGTGATGGCTCGTCATCGATGACGATCGCCACCTCGTCGAGCGCCGCGGCGAATGGCATGGGGATCCCGGCAAGTGCCTCGGCGACGAGGTCCTCGAACGGCCGATGCCGGGCACTGGAACGGGGCGCACGCCTGGCGGCGGTTCGGGATCCGCGACGGCGCTTGACCATAGCGCCCGTATCCTAGGGCGCGATGGACCAGTCGCTGCCCGTCGTGCCCGCACCGGACACGACGCTCGAGCCGGCCGGCTTCATCGTCGATGCGGACGGTGTCCGCATCCATTTCCTCGACTGGGGCGGTCCGGCCGCACCCGCCGGCCCCGGTGTCCTGGCCATCCACGGGATGGGTCATACGGCGTGGGCGTGGACGCCCGTCGCGCGACGACTCGGTGGCGAACGCGGCGCACG
>JBKPMM010000152.1:0-3444 GCA_046732155.1 Chloroflexota bacterium
GCGAGGCGTGGGTGGTCGGGATAGGACGCGGAGTCGACGAACGGGGGAGGGGGGAGCGCGGCGACCCAGTCAGGCGGCGGGGCGTCGGCCGCCCGCTCGGGCTCGTCCATCGTTCCGGCAGACTAGCAGACGTGTCGGAGCGTCCGGATGCCGCCGCCGAGCCCCGTCAACGGTGGCGCCTGGTGGTCGCACGCCACCTGACCGCATCGGACGTTACCCAGCGCGAGGTAGCGGCCGCGTGGACGGACGCGCTCGGAGCGGCCGGCCTTCCGCTCGTCGACGCGGGCAGCGGTCGCGGCCGCTCACGGTTGAGCTTCGGCGCGCCGCTCCCGGTCGGCATGGCAGCGGAGCGCGAACTGATCGACATCGTCCTGACGGAGCAGTGGCCTGGGTGGCGCGTGCGCGAGGCGCTCCTGCCGCACCTCCCTGTCGGCTGGCGGCTGATCGACGTCTTCGACGTGTGGCTCGGCGGGCCGCCGCTCGCCGGTCGCGTCGTCGCCGCCGACTACAGCGTCGAGCTCGCCGGCGACCCTGACGCCAGCGCTCTCACGGCGGCGGCCGCGGATCTGATGAACGCGAGATCGGTGCCGCGCGACCGGATCAAGGCTGGATCGCCGATCACCTACGACCTGCGCCCGCTCGTGACCTCGATCGCGGTCCGATCAGGGCCGCCCGTCGTCGTCCTTACGCGTACGCGATTCGACCCCGAGCTCGGGACCGGGCGGCCGGAGGAAGTCGTCGCCGCACTCGGCGATCGCGTCGGTTCCCTATTGGAGACCGCGATGATCGTCCGGGAGCGCCTGTTGCTGGCCGAGGATGTGGACACCTAGAACGGGGTCGGAGCGCTCGCGAATCAGACGGATGTCCGAGAGCTCGATTGACCGTGATGCCCGTTCAGCCGTACACTCCACCGTCCGCGTCGCGGCCCATGCCCGACGTCACCCCATGTCCGACAGCTCGATCGCCCCGCGCGTCGCCCGCAGTCGTCAAGAAGTCCTGAGGATCCAATGTACGCAGTCATCGAGACCGGCGGGAAGCAGTACCGCGTCGAGGTCGGCACCGAACTCGAAGTCGAGCTGCTCGACGCTGAGCCCGGCAAGACCGTCACGGTCGGGCGCGTGCTGCTCGTCGCCGACGACGATGAGGCGTCGATCGGCCAGCCGGTCGTCGATGGCGCCGCGGTCAGCGCCGAAGTCGTTCGTCAGGGACGGGGCGAGAAAGTCATCGCGTTCAAGTACCGGCCGAAGGCGCGACGCAGGGTCAAGAAGGGCCATCGGCAGGAGCTGACCGTCCTTCGCATCTCGGACATCACGCTCAACGGCAAGAGCGCCGCCAAGGCCGCCCAGAAGACCGAGACGGAAGCCAAGGGCGAACGCGCCCGACTCGAGGAGGCTGCAGCCGCCCAGGCGGCGAAGGACGCCGAGCTTGCGGCCAAGCTTGCAGCGCAGTCGAAGACTCCCCCGAAGAAGGCGGAAGCGAAGAAGCCAGCGACCACGACGCCGAAGTCAGAGGTCGAGGCAGAAGCGCAAGCGTCCGACACCAAGCCCGCTGCCAAGGCTCCGCGCAGGGCGGAGGCGAAGGCGGATACCAAGGACGGGGCGGCCAAGGCCGACACCGCGGCCGCGAAGCCGGCGGCCAAGAAGACGACGACCCGAGCGAAGGCATCTGACGCTGACCCGTCAGGTGACAAGCCCACCCCGAAGAAGACCGCGGCGAAGCCGCGGGCGACCAAGAAGGACGAATAAGCCATGGCTCACAAGAAGGCCGGCGGCAGCGTCAAGAACGGCCGCGATAGCGTCGGCCAGCGACTCGGCGTCAAGGCGAGCGACGGCCAGACGGTCACGGCGGGATCGATCATCGTGCGCCAGCGCGGGATGACGTTCTCCGCTGGGCCAGGCACAGGACTCGGCAAGGACTACACCGTGTTCGCGACCGTCGACGGTACCGTCAAGTTCGAGCACAGCACGAAGAGCAAGAAGCGCATCCGGGTCGAGGCGGGAGAGACCGCTTCGACGACCGCCTAGCCATTCGGGCAGGCGGACCGGACTAGCCGGCGATCACCGGCGGGGCGATGGCCCTGCACGGAAGACGTCGGAGGAGAGAACACCGTGAAGCCGGATATCCATCCCAAGTATTACGAAGCAAAGGTCCATTGCGGCTCGTGCGGCCGCGAGTGGACCGTGGGCTCGACACGACCCGAGCTGCGCGTCGACGTCTGCAGCAACTGTCACCCGTTCTTCACGGGTACGCAGAACATCATCGACACGGCGGGCCAGGTCGAGCGGTTCCAGAAGCGCCTGGAGCGTCAGGTCCGCAGCTAGCGGCCACCGCTGGGCGATCTACGGCCGGCCGAATGGCCGGCCGTTCGGATTCCCGGGGACGGTACCGTCGTCCGGAAGCCGCGGCCATCCATCGCCGGTAGACTTCCCTTGATGTCAGCGAATCCGGCGCCGCTGGCGGCGGACGGCACTCCCCGCAGCGGCACTCGCTCCTTCGCCTACGGAGGACAGGCCCTCATGGAGGGTGTCCTCATGCGCGGTCGCGATGCGATCGCGGTCGCCCTGCGCCATCCGGACGGGCGGATCGTCACCACGACGGAGCGACTGGACTCGCGCGTACATACGACGCCGGCGGGGAAGTGGCCGTTCGTTCGCGGCCTCGTCGTCCTGTACGAGACCCTCGTCATCGGGACCCGCTGGCTGATCCGGAGCGCGAACGTCCAGGCCGAGGAGGACGACGTCCAGCTTGGTAAGGGCACGATTGCGATCACGCTCCTTATCACCTTCGGTGTCGCGATCGCGGTCTTCAGCCTGCTGCCGCTGTTGATCTCCAGTGTCGCGACGTCGAAGGCGACCCAGGGGTGGTTACAGCCGGCCATCGAAGGCCTGATCCAGGTCGCCTTGTTCCTCGCGTACCTCACGTTCGTTTCCCGCACGCCCGACATCTATCGGGTGTTCCAGTACCACGGCGCCGAGCACATGACGATCCACGCTCTGGAGGCCGGGGATCCGCTGACCGTCGATGCGGTGCGCAAGTACCCGACCGCGCACCACCGGTGCGGGACGGAGTTCCTCGTGATCCTGGTGCTGCTGTCGATCTTCGTCTTCTCGCTGATCGGCCGGCAGCCGCCGCTGGTCATGATCCTCAGCCGGCTGATCGGTATCCCCATCCTCGCCGCGGTCGGCTACGAGGTGCTCAAGATCGGCGCGAAGTTCCGTCGCTACCGCGTCATGCGAGCGGTCATGTTCCCGGGCATCCTCGTCCAGAAGATCACGACGAAGCGACCGACGGACGACATGATCGAGGTGGCGATCTCCTCCATGGAGGAGGCGCTGACGGCGGACGGGAACGCGATCCCGGCCGGATCGACGCTCTTCGATCATGACCCCCTCACGCTCCCATCAGGCGACACGCCGCCCGCGCCCGAACCAGTCGCGGCTGCGA
>JBKPMM010000153.1:0-22576 GCA_046732155.1 Chloroflexota bacterium
CGAGGTGCTGCGTGGTGCCATCGGGGCGGACGCGCGTGCCATAGATGAGCGGATACGTACCGTCCGCGTCCCGGACCAGAGAAAGCGTCAGGTCGGTGCCATCGTCCAGGTTCACGGCGAACCAATCCCACCCGCCGCCACCGACGCTGATGAAGTCACCCCACTGGTGATCGAACCACGCGGAGCCATCGACCTGGTAGCTGGCGCCACCCACGTCAAGCGTGCCGTTGGCAGCCATGTCCGTCCGGGAGTAGTAGTACGAGCCGCCACCAGGCCCGAAATCGATCCAGCCGTCTCGGTCGTGAAGGGCAGGTGGCTTCCGGGCGGCGAGGCGGAGGTCGAGGCCGAGCGGGACGGTCCCTTGTGCCGCGGCCTCGTTCGCAGCGATGGCAGCGCTCAGTCGGTCCGTGCCGTCGGATCCCGCCATCGACCATGGCGGACGGCCGACGGTCGAAGGATCCGTCGGATCGAGACCGGTCAGGGCAAGATCGAAGCCGGTCGGCACGCCCTCGTCGTCGCGTGGCGAACGGTCGACTGACGGACCGACCTCGAGCCGCTGCGCGTAATGGAAGGCGTCGCCGGTCTCATCGGTGATGGCAAGATGCGATGCCCATGTCGTGGGGTACGCGCCGCGTTCGGCACGGAAGATCACGAATTCGAAGCCGAATGTGTGCCTGACCGGTGACGCCTGCGGCCCGGTCGCGGCCAGGTGTCCGGTGTAGTACCACCACTCAGTCAGTCGGTCGTGCGGCCCATCGTCCCGTGGCAGCTCGATAGGGAGCGGATCCTGCACGACCGCGGGTGGCGCGGTCGGTGGTGCGATCGACGGGCGAGGGGCCGGCAGATTTGCGAGGATCGGCCCGCCGTTCGGCGAGCACCCGATCAGCAGCGCAGCCACGACCCCGAGCGCGACGCCGCGTTTCATCGCGCCGCCGCCGCTTCCGCCTCGGCCTCGGACGCGGGCAACCGGTTCGCGACGAAGCGTTCGAGCGTGGCCGGCATCCACCAGTTCCAGCGCCCGAGCAGGCGCATCGTGGCCGGGACGAGCAGCGCGCGAACGACGGTAGCGTCGAGGGCGACGGCGATCGCCACACCGAGTCCGAGGGCCTTGATCAGGACGATGTCCGCGAAGGCGAACGAGCCGGCCACGACGACGACGATCAGGGCGGCCGACGTGACGATGCGACCGCTCCGCTCCAAGCCACGGGCGACGGCTTCGGTGTTGTCGCCGGTCGTGTCCCAGACCTCCTTCATCCGCGACAGCAGGAAGACCTCGTAGTCCATCGACAGTCCGAAAAGCACACAGAACAGGATCACGGGTTGCGTCGTCTCGACGAACCCGACCGGTTGGAACCCCAGCAGCGCCGACAGGTTGCCGTCCTGGAAGATCCAGACCAGGGCGCCGAAGCTCGCCGTGATCGACAACGCGTTCATGACGAGCGCCTTCGCCGGCAGGACGACCGACCGCAGTAGCGCGAACAGGACCAGGTACGTCGTGACGATGATGAACGCGGCCGTCCGCGGGAAGTCGGCGGCGACGCCATCGACGACATCCGCCACGTCGGCGGCCCCTCCGCCCACGAGGATCTTGGTCCCGGGTGGCGCGGCAAGCCGACCCGACTGCGATCGCAGGTCGCGGACGAGCGCGCGTCCCTCCTCCCGATTGGGCCCGAACGGCGTCGTGATCGTGAATGCCGTCAAGTCCGCGCGTGTCGTCGCAGCGAGGACGGTCGCCGTGAACCGATCACGTGGGCCGTTCGGATCGGCGTAGAGGAGCTGGTATTGCGCGAGGGTCATCCGCGGATCGACGTCGACGAGGCTGTCGACCCTCGTTACACGTGGGTCCGCGGCGATCCGCCGCGAGTAGTCGTACAGCGCGGCGAGGTTGGCGGCGCTCGTCGCCCGGTCGTCCGTCCGGATGGCGATGGCGATCGGCGCGAATTCACCCTCCCCGAAGGCGTCGCGAAGCCGATCGAAGGCAGCACGCGAGGGCACGTTCGCGGGGAGGATGCTCGCGTCGGGCGAGTTGAACCTGACGTGGAGGAAGGGCGAGCCGAGCAGCAACAGGAACGCCAGCGTCGGGATCAGGACGGCGACAGGCCGGCGCATCACCCACCGCGCGAGCCGAGACCAGGATCCGTCGGCTTCGGGTCGCGTCTTGACCTGCCTGATGGCATAGCGATCGAGATGACGACCGAACAGCGTCAGCAGCGCGGGGAGCAGGGTGAGGGCTGATGAGACTGCGAAGGCCACGACGATCGCCCCCGCGATACCGACGGAGCGCAGGATCATGAACTCGAAGAGGACGAGGCCCAGGAGCCCGAGCAGCACCGTCAGACCGCTGAAGAAGATCGCCCTGCCCGCCGTCGCCACGGTGATCCGTACTGCTTCCTCGACGTGCTCGGCGTCGTCGGCCGCACGCTTCGAGAGCTCCTCCCGGAAGCGGCTCGTCACCAGCAGCGAATAGTCGACGCCGAGGCCGAGTCCGAGCAGCGTTGCGAGGTTGAGCACGAAGATGCTCATCGGCGTGAACTGGGCGACCACGAAGATCGCGGCGAGTGCCACGAGGACGCTCGAACCGCCGACGACGAGCGGGACACCCGCCGCGACCAGCGAGCCGAACACGATGAGCAACGCGAGCGCCGCCAGCGGGAGGGAGATCACCTCGCTTCGCTGGAGGTCGCGCTCGCTGACGTGCTGCACGTCGCCATAGAAGGCAGGGCCGCCGGCGAGCTCGACGGTCAGACCGGGCGCGTCGCCGAGGCGCTCGCGCAGGATCGGCAGCGCGTCGGGTGAGTCGTCGGCCGGAAGGTCGAGGAAGACGATGTCGTAGGCGGTATGGCCGTCCGCGGAGATCTGCCGCGGCTGGACGAGGTGCGAGATCACCCGGACCACGTGCGGAGCGCTGGGGACGTCGCGCATCGCAGAGGCCGCGGGCGTCTCGAACGCGGGCGTGCCGGCAACGAGCTGATCGCTGTGGAAGGCGACGACGAGCGCCGACGGGGGTGAACCGAGCTCCTGCTCGAGGACGGCTTTCGCTCGAGCGGATTCGAGATCGTCACGGATGAATCCGCCCGCCCGCAGGGCGCTCGGCGCCTGCGGCGCGAACGGCAAGGCGACGACGATGAGGACCGCCCACGCGGCGACGACGAGCCGTGCGTGACGCACGACGAACCGGCCGAGACGATCGAAGGGACCCATCGGGGTCATCGTATGCGGCGGCTGGATTCGGGGCCGTTGATGCCAGCTTCGGCGCCATGTCCCTGACGGTGCCGTCTGCTAGCATCGCCGAGCGATGCAGCTGTTCCTTGTGGCCTTCCAGCAGCCGATCCCGTTCGGGATCAGCGCCGCTGTCGTCACGCTGATGATCGTCATCATCCTCAAGGCCGCGCTGTCGAGTGAGGGTGGCGCCCGCTGGGTCCGCCGGGTGACGAACACGAACGCGAAATTCCTCTTCACGTTCCTGTTCATCGTCTGGGCGATCGGCTTCGGGATCGTCCTCCAGCTCGTACCCCACGTGGGCGCGAGCACGCCGTACGGCGGCCTCGGCCTGATCGCCCTGTTCTCCGGCTTCTTCATCATGATGGGGTTGCTCTGGGCGGTGATCGGGGAATAGCCGAGTCGGTCTCCCCGCGGGAGACCGCGCTCTACGTCGCAGTCGCCTTCCTCGCGGCAGCGCTCGCGTTCCTCGTCGAACCACTCGTCGCTCGCTCGCTGCTGCCGACGTACGGCGGCACCAGCGCCGTGTGGACGACGGCCCTCGTGTTCTTCCAGTCGGTCTTGCTCTTCGGGTATGCCTGGGCCCACTTCACATCGATGCAGCTCGCGCTGCGGTGACACGCCGTCGCGCAGGTCGCCCTCGTTGCCGTCGCGCTGATCGTCCTGCTTCCCGCTACGCTCGCGATCCCGACCTTCGCCCGGGCGCCAGCCTCCGCACCCACTGCGCTGTGGCTGATCCTCGTACTCACCTCGATCGTCGGGTTGCCGTTCCTCGCGCTGTCTAGCGCGAACCCCACAACGTTGGTTCGCGGCACTCCCCGGCGGCGTCCAGCCGTACCGGCTGTTCGCGGCATCGAACCTCGGCAGCCTCATCGGTCTCGTCGCCTATCCGACGCTCGTCGAACCGAACATGGACCTGACCGATCAGGCGCGCTGGTGGTGGGTCGGGTTTGCGGGGTTCGTGGCACTCACGGTGGCCGCCGCGGTCGTCGTACGGCGGACGGGGCGACCGCTCGACGTGGTCCGGGACGTCGACGAGCCGCCACCGACCACGGCCCGCCGCATCCGACGCCGGGCGCGGCCTTCGATCTGCTCGTCCTCGACGCCTTCTCGTCGGACGCCGTCCCAGTCCACCTCCTCACGGCCGAATCGATGGCGACCGCCATGCGAACCGTCGCGCCTGGCGGCGTGATCGCCGTCCACATCTCGAACCGCTTCCTCGACCTCGAGCCGATCGTCGCCGCGGGCGCCAAGGCGGACGGATTCGTGTCGATCATCGGGAGCGACATCCCCGCGGCGGAGTTGAGCGACCTCGCCGACCCATCGCAGTGGGTGGTCGTCGGTCGCTCCTACGCCGACCTCGCCGACCTCGCCACGAGCGAACGGTGGCGCACTGCGGACGCGGACGGGCGGCGACCATGGACGGATCGCTATAGCGATCTGATCGGCACCATCCGGGACTGACGCTGGACCCTGCAAGTACCTCGGCGCTATCATCCGGCGACTTGCAGACTGCATAGACTCTATGCATCGCCCACGTCGTGCCCGGGAGGTCGGAACCGCTTGGACGCCCAGGAGATCAGAAGCGCGGTCGCGCATCAGGAAGCCCAACGAGCGGCGACCGAGCTGCCGTTCGTGAACCTGGCCGACCCCGCGCGCGCCCTTGGCGCCGATGGCAAGCCCGCCGTCAGCCGCCGCGCGCCGGTCTACGAGGACGTCCCCGACGAGAAGTGGAACGACTGGCGCTGGCAGCTATCGAACCGCGTCAACGACCTCGACGAGATCGAGCGGATCCTGGACCTGACGGACGAGGAGCGGGAAGGCCTGTCCGCGACCGACAAGTTCCGCGTCGACATCACGCCCTACTTCATCAGCCTGATCGACCCCAAGGACCCGAACGATCCCATCCGGCGACAGGTCATCCCGACCGGGCGCGAGCAGGAAGCCTTCACCGCGATGATGGAGGACTCGCTCGCCGAGGACCGGCACTCGCCCGTCCCGGGCCTCGTTCACCGGTATCCGGATCGCGTCCTGATGCTCGTCACCACGCAGTGCGCGAGCTACTGCCGCTATTGCACGCGGTCGCGCATCGTCGGTGACCCGACCCAGAACTTCAATCGCCGCGACCACGAGGCCCAGCTCGAATACCTGCGCCGGACGCCCCAGGTCCGCGACGTCCTCATCTCGGGCGGTGACGGGCTGACGCTGGCGCCGAAGCTCTTCGAGTCGATCCTGCGCGGGCTCCGCGAGATCCCGCACATCGAGATCATCCGCATCGGCTCACGAGTTCCCGTCTTCCTGCCGCAGCGGATCGACGACGAGCTGTGCGAGATGCTCGAGAAGTACCACCCACTGTGGATCAACCTCCACTTCAACCACCCGAACGAGATCACGCCGGAGGTCTCGCGCGCGGTCGACAAGCTGACGAAGGCGGGTCTGCCGGTCGGCAACCAGAGCGTCCTGCTAGCAGGAGTCAACGACTGCGTGCACATCCAGCGGGCGCTCGTCCATCAGCTCGTCGCGAACCGGATCCGCCCCTACTACCTCTATCAGTGCGACCTCGTGGAGGGCTCCGGCCATTTCCGGACGCCGGTCGGGAAAGGACTCGAGATCATCGAGGGTCTGCGCGGCCACACGTCTGGATACGCGGTGCCGACGTATGTCATCGACGCGCCCGGCGGCGGCGGCAAGATCCCGGTCATGCCCAACTACCTGATCTCGTACTCGGATCACAAGGTGGTGCTGCGCAACTACGAGGGCTACATCACGACCTACGAGGAGCCCGAGACGTACCGCAAGCACGACGTCGCAGCCTGCGCGTACTGCCAGCACGAGCGACCCGAGCCGGGCCAGTCGGGCGTTCTGGGTCTGCTCGAGGGCGAGCGGATGTGGATCGAGCCGAAGGGCTTCCAGGAGACACATTCGCGCGGGAACACGGAGGCGCATCGCCTCCAGGACCCGTCCAAGTGGGTGCCGTTCGGCGTCGGCGCGATCGAGGGGGCGGCAGGCGCGCCGCTGCGCGTCCTGGAGTCAGGCGATGGACCGGCCGACGGGGCGCAGGCATACGGACCGGGCGAGGAGCCGCGACCGCGCGAGGGCGAGCCGACCGGGTCGGCGCACGGGGAGCTGCTCTAGGGTCAGTCGGTGTGGAAGACTTCCTTGAGCGTCTTCCACCAGCTGCCAGGCTCCCGATCGGGCCGCGGCTCCTGCATCGCGTCGGTCAATGCCCACCAGCGCTGGGTCTCAGGGTCTGCGGCCATCGCCGCCATGTCCGCCTCGAAATCGTTACCGGTGTACTCGAAGTAGGCGAAAAGGTCCGAGCCGTCACGGAAGATCGTGTAGTTCCGCACATTCGAACGCCGGATCTGCTCGAGGACCCCGGGCCACGGGTCCGCGTGGAGCCGCTCGTAATCCTCGACTCGGTCAGGCCGGACATCGATGCGTTGGCCGAAGCGCCGTGGCGTCATCGGGTGGACGCGGCGACCTCCGCGCGGATCGCCTGCCATTCATCCCCGTCGGGGAAACGGAACCGCGACAGTGATGCCGGATGCATCTCGGCGCTATAGCCCGGACGCGTCGGTAGCACGTAGTGGGCATCGCGGATCCGGACGGGATCGATGAAATGTTCGTGCAGATGATCGACGTACTCGATCATCCGACCGTCGAGCGATCCGCTGATCGCGATGTAGTCGATGGCAGACAGGTGCTGGACGAGCTCGCACAGGCCGACGCCGCCGGCGTGAGGACACACCGGGACACCGTATTCCGCCGCCATCAGCAGCACGGCGAGGACCTCGTTGACCCCGCCCAGTCGGGCGGCATCGATCTGGCAGACCGCGATGGCGTCCGCCTGGAACAGCTGCTTGAAGACGACTCGGTTCTGGACATGCTCCCCGGTCGCAACCCGGACGGGCGCGACGCCTCGCGCGATCGCCGCGTGACCGAGGATGTCGTCCGGGCTCGTCGGCTCTTCGATCCAATAGGGCGCGAAGTCGGCGAGGGCGTTGACCCAGGTGATCGCCTGCGCGACGTCCCAGCGTTGATTGGCGTCGATCGCCATGATCGCGTCGGGTCCGATCTCTTCCCGGACGATCCTCGCTCGCCGGCGGTCATCGTCGAGGTCCGCCCCGACCTTGAGCTTGAAACTGCGCCACCCGTTGGCCAACGCCTCGCGACACAGGCGCCGGATCTTCTCGTCGTCATATCCGAGCCAGCCGACCGACGTCGTGTAGGCGGGAAAGCCGTCGCGCCTGAGCTCCGCCTCGCGGTCTGCGCGGCTCGATGAGAGGCTCGAGAGTCGCTCGCGGGCGCGAGCGGGTGTGATCGCGTCAGAGATGTAGCGGAAGTCGATGAGGTCGACGATCTCGTCCGGCGTCATGTCGCAGACGAGCTTCCAAAGGGGCTTGCCTTCGGACTTGGCGAACAAGTCCCAGACGGCATTGACGACAGCCGCGGTCGCGAGATGGATCACGCCCTTCTCGGGACCGATCCAGCGCAGCTGACTGTCGCCGACGAGGTCGCGCCAGAACGCACCCATGTCGCCGAACACGTCAGCCGTCGAGCGGCCGATGACGAGGGGTCGGAGCGCTGCGACTCCCGCCACGACCACCTCGGTCCCGCGCCCGATCGTGAACGTGAAGCCGTGCCCCTCGAGCCCGTCACCGGCATCGGTGCGGACGATCACGTAGGCCGCGGAGTAGTCGGGGTCCGGGTTCATCGCGTCCGAGCCGTCGAGGTTGCGCGATGTCGGGAAGCGGACGTCGATGACCTCGAGCTCGGTGATCGTCCCCATCTCAGCCCTTCAGTGCGCCGACGAGGATGCCTCGCGTGATGAACCGCTCGAGTGCGATCGCCATGGCGACGACCGGCGCGATCATGATGATGATCAGGACCGACATCGCCCACCACTGCGGTCCGCGCGTCGCATTCTGGGCGGCGACCTGGAGCGGCATGGTCTGCGCGTTGGCACTCGTCAGGACGAGCGCGATCAGGAACTCGTTCCAGGCGAAGATCAGCACGATCAGGAACGTGGCGACCAGGCCCGGGACAGAGATCGGCAGCACGATCGAGCGGACGATCTGGTAGACGGTCGCCCCATCGACGGCTGCGGATTCCTCGAGCTCGCGGGGCAGGGACGCGAAGTACTCGCGCATGAGCCAGACCACGATGGGCAGGTTCGCGGCGACGTAGGTGATGACGAGGGCGGCGAGGCTGTCCAGCATCCCGACCTGCTGGAAGAGCACGTACAGCGGTATCGCGATCGCGATCGGCGGCAGGATCCGCTGGGAGATCAGCCAGAAGGCGATGTCGCTGTTGGCCAACGAGCGTCGGAACCGCCGGCCGATCGTCTGGGCCAACAGGATGAAGACCCCGATCGCACCTGCGACCGCCACCGCGATCGGCACGCCCAGCGCGATCATCACGAACGCTAGCGCGATCGACCCGATCGCCACGCCGATCAGACCCAGCTTCGGGCGGTACGTGAAGCGCACCAGGGCATACGCCGTGAACGATCCCATGATCAAGGCGATCGCCGAGCTCGTCAGTCCGACGATGACCGTGTTGACGTACGGACGCAGCGTGTCGTTGCCGAGCTCGACGAGGATGTAGCGCCAGGCGTCGAGCGTCGGCTGGAAGTCAACGAACGGGATGTAGAAGGGTCCCTTGTCGACGTCATACGGGCGCTTGAACGACGTGACGACGAGCCAGTAGATCGGGAATAGCACGACCGCCGACCATCCCACGAGGAGCCCGAACGCGGCGACCTTGGCAGGGACCGACAAGTCTGCAGCCGAACGACGGCGGAATGGGTTCCTCACGCGTCCTCCGTGACCTGGCGTCGGACGAGGTTCACATAGACCGTAGCGACGACCGTCACGAGCAGTAGCAATAGATAGGCGACTGCCGCGGATCGACCCAGGTTCAGCGTGTTCCAGTCGATCCATGCCTGGAGCGTCATCGACTGCGTTGCCGTGCCTGGGCCGCCGCCGAGCAGGATGTTCGGCATATCGATGATCTTGAAGCCCTCGATCAGCCGGATGAGGATGATCGTCGTGGTCACAGGCAGCAGCGCCGGGAACGTGATGTGGCGGAATGCTTGCCAGCGGCTCGCCCCGTCCGCGAGCGCGGCTTCGCGAACCTCCTGATCGAGGCTCTCGAGGGCGGCGAGCAGCACGATGAAAACGAACGGCGTCCACTGCCACGTGTCGCCGATGATCACCGCGGCCCGGGCCAGCCACGGATCCGTGACCCACGTGAAGTTGCGCAATCCGAGCGTGACCCACAACGGCTCGAGCGGCCCCTTCGACGTGTCGGTCAGCATCAGGAACATGTACCCGACGCCGACCGGAGTGATCGTCAAGGGGATGAGGAAAACGATCCGGAAGAAGCGCCGTCCGGGTACGTGTTGTGTCACCAGAAGCGCGAGGCCGAGACCCAGGATGTATTGGAGCCCGATCCCGACGAAGACGAAGATCATCGTGACGATCAGTGAGCCGGGCCGGCCGCCCTCGCTGGCCAGTGCCTGGACGAGCAGCCACACGAAGCCGACCAGGACCAGGCCGGCCATCAGCCGCAGCACCAATCCGAATGGTCCGTACCGTCCACTTCGGACCGCCCGCGTCCAGGCGTAGCCGGTCAGCAGGATCGTCCCGGCCATGATGGCCCACCCCAGCGGCGACGGCGACTTGAGGACACCGAGGAAGTGGCTTCGCTCTAGCCCGAAGAGGAGCTGCTGGTAGTTCGCGAACCCGACGAATTTGAGCTCGATCCCGCCCTGTCGGAAGGCAAGCTTCGATACGGACAGCGCGAGCGACGCCACGAGCGGGAAGAGCGAAAGCACGAGGATGAACAGGACGGTCGGCCAGATGAACAGCCATCTGGCAGCGCCCTCGGAACGCCACGCGCCGAGCGATGCGATCGCTCGGCGCGGTGGACGGGTTGCTGGCGCCTGACCCTCGACCGTCAGGCTCTCGGGCTCGGCGGTAAGGGGATTACCGCTGGACGCCAAGGCTGGCGACGTACGCGGCGAGCTGGGCGTCCTTCCCCGCCTCGTCCGTGATCGAGTTCCAACCGTCGGCGATCGCCTGCTCCGCGGCGCGGGCGTCGAGCTCGCCAGCCAGGTATTGCGATACAGCGGTGTCAAGGACGTCCTGCTGGTATCGCTTGGTCAGTGGGATCCGCATGTCGAGCACCATATTGGTGTTCTGGAGGCTGGACTTGATGGCGCCGAGGTAGTTCTCTGCGGCGGCCTGACTCAGGCCCGCGTCGAGCCATGGCTGGATGTTCGAGAAATGGGACGTGCGGTACGGGTTGTAGCCGGTCTTGCCGAGTGTGACATCGATGCCCGACTGCGCGGGCGCGCTCATGTACGACAAGAAGTCGTACAGGGCGTCCTGGTTCTCCTTCGGTGAAGCGGCGTTGATCGCCCCGGACCATCCGCCGAATGAGGCGAATGGCGCGTAGTTCACGCCATCGACGGCGTTGGGACACGTGTTGGCGTCACATGCCACGAGCTTGCCGCTGGTCCGATCGAGGACCTGCTTCCAACCCGGCGTGATCGTCGCGCCGGTCTTGTCCTGAGCGTATGTGCCGGGCGTGAGCGTCCCGATGTCACCCCAATCCATCGAGAGGGCGCATCGGCCGGTGGTGAACAGGCCACGCGTCCCGCCGACGTCCATGTTCAGCTCGTCGGGCGGACCGACGGTCGCGGTCTTGGCGTACATGTCGAGCGCCTTGTCCATCGCCTCGTTCGGCCCGAGGAGCGGGTTCATGTTCGAGGTGTCGAAGAAGGCACCGTCGTTGGTCCCCTTGGCCTGGAGCAGCCCGCCGGCGATCGAGATGATCCACCAGTAGCTCTGCGCACCCTTCTTCTTCGCGATGCACGAGCCGTAATCCGGTTCACCGTCCCCGTTGAGGTCCTGGCCGTTGTACTTGGTGGCGATCGTCATGTAGTCGTCCCAGGTCGCCGGCGGCTTGAGGCCATCCTTCTGGAGCAGGTCGGACCGGTAGTAGACCATGTGGAAGTCGCCGTCCAGCGGGATGGTGTAGACCTTCCCGTTGTACGTTGCGTTGAAGTCGCGGAAGAACGGACCGATGTCGTCCCACTGCAGCTGGCTGTCAGCCTTGACCCGATCCGACAGATCGAGGAGGTAGCCAGGGCCGACGAAGTCGCCAAGCCATTGCGGGTCGAAGACGTACCCGTCGAACGAATTGGTCTTCGTCGACGCGTCCAGCAGGGCCTTGTCGTAGATCGTCTGGAAGCCGACCGCGACGACGTTGACGTGGCCGCCGGTCAGCTGCTCCCAATCCGGCGCACGCCGCTGGAGCGGTTCCGCGACCTGCGGTCCGTTGAAGGTCAACAGGTTGACGCTGATTCCCTTGAACTTCGTGCCCTGGGACGCTGCCGGGGTCGCCTCGGCAGAGGCGGACGCCGAAGGTGAGGCCTCGGCTGACGGGGAGGCCGACGGGGGAACCGGCGTCGGGCTCGCGGCGTTACAGGCCGTCAGGACGAGAATCGGGATGATCGCTGCCGCGACCAAGCGGTTGCGCGACACTGCCGTGAGACCCTCCTCTTGACACCCGCCGTGCGGCGTCCAGCATACTGAACAGGTGGCGGTATGCTGGCCAGTATGGGGCCCGTTAAAGCAAAGTCAAGATACGGCACGCGGTTCAGCATGCTGGCCGCGGACGAGGAGATGACGGGCATGGCCGAGTCGACACAGGTCATCGAGGAGCCCGTCGAAAGCGAGTCGCTTGCTCCCGCCGTCACCCGTGCGGGCGCGATCCTCGACCTCCTCGCCGAGAACCCGGGCCAAGTCGCGGGCCCGAGCGAACTCGCGCGTCGACTTGGACTGCCGAAGTCGTCGATCGCCAATATCTGCAACGCTCTGGCCGATCTGGGCCTCGTCAGACGCATCGGGACGGGGTTCGCCCTGGGCCGCAAGCTCGCCGAACTCGGTGGTGCGTATCTGGCGTCCGTCGACCTCGTCCAGGAGTTCTACGAGGAGGCGTCGCTCCTCCCGACCGCATCCGAGGAGACAGTCCAGCTCGCGGTCCTGGATGGTCTCGAGATGACGTATCTCGCGCGTCACGACGGCCGGCAGCCCGTCCGCCTCACGTCGCAGATCGGCCGGCGTCTCCCAGCGTCGGTGACCGCGACCGGGAAGGCGGCACTCGCGTCGCTCGCCGACGAGGATCTCGATGCGCGCCTGGCGCTCGTTCGCGAGCTGCCCGTGCTGACGTCACGCTCGCTCGGGACCGTCGGTGCGCTTCGCGCGGAGTTGAACGTCGTGCGGGAACGGGGTTACGCGATGGACGACGAGGAGACCGTCGAAGGTGTCGTCTGCTTCGGGGTGATGATTCCCGGCCGCCGACCATGGGAGGGTCCCTACGCGGCCAGCATCACCGTGCTGAAAGCCCGCGCGACGGGGGAGCGGACGTCGCTTCTCATCGACGATCTGCACCGCCTGGCCGATCGCCTTTCGGACCCGCTGCGCGCCGGTCAGCGGTCCCAGCTGCCGACGCGGTCGTCGAGCTTGTAGATCCGTCGCGCGTTCTGGCCAAAGACGCCGGCTCGCTCAGGCTCGCTCAGGTCAACGGTCAGGGCACGCGCCGTTTCGATCACGGTTCGGTATGGAGCGGCCAGGAGACAGACGGGCCAATCCGACCCGAAGATCAAGCCCTGCGGCCCGAAGGTCGCGAGCGCGTGGTCGACGACAGGAGCGACATCGGCAGGGTCCCACCGCTGCCAGTCCGCTTCCGTGACGACGCCGCTCAGCTTCCACGCGGCGTTGGGCAACGCGCGCCACTGACTGACGAGACCGGACCACGTTTCGACGTTGCCGTCCCTGATCGGGGGCTTGGCGAGATGGTCGACGACGAACCGCGCGTCCGGCATGGACGCAACCAGGGAACGAGCGGCGGGCAGTTCGCGCGAGCGGACCAGGAGGTCGTAGACGAGGTCGGCGCGTGCGACTGCATGGATGCCGCGACGGACGTCCGCTCGAGACAGCCAGTCAGGGTCGGGCTCGTCGTGGACTTGGTGGCGGATGCCGACGAGCCGATCGCCGCCGGGTCCCGCGCGGAGCTCCGCAAGCACCTCCGCGATCCCTGGATCGGTCAGATCGACCCAGCCGACGACGCCGCGGATGAACGGTGTCTCAGCCGCGGTCGCCAAGAATTCGCGCGTCTCGTCAAGGCTCGACCGGGTCTGGACGAGGACGGTCCCGTCCACACCCGCATCGTCGAGGAGGGGAGCGAGGTCATCCGGGGTGAACCGACGTCGGATCACCGAGAGCTCGTCGGTGAGCCACGGGTAGTCAGCCGTAGCCGGATCCCAGAAGTGATGGTGGGCGTCGACGATCACGGGACGTCGACCGCGGGCGTGTCCGGGACGGGTGCATCCAGGGCAAGCAATCCCTCCGCGCGCAGGTCCTCCCAGACCGATGGTGGGATCCGCCGCCGCATGGCCAGCGGGTACTCCTCGAGATGGTCGACGCGGCGCACCCCTGCGATGAGCGAGACGACGGCGGGATGCGCAAGCGGGAACTGGATGGCCGCATCGCGCACTGGCACTCCGTGCCGTTCGCACAGCTGTCGGATCCGGACCGCGCGCGCGACGATGTCGGCGGGGGCGGGGCGGTAATCGAAGTGGCTCGCCGGAGTCGGGTCCGCGAGGACGCCGCTATTCATGACGCCTCCGACGAGGAGTGCGATCCCTCGCGCGGAACACAGCGGGAGTAGGTCGACCAGTGCGCTCTGGTCCAGGAGCGTGTAGCGACCGGCGACCAGGAAGACATCGAAGTCACCTTCTCGCGCGAAGCGGGCGAGCATGGCGGACTGGTTCATCCCCGCGCCGACCGCCCGGATCGTGCCTTCCTCGCGCATCCGCGCCAGCGCGGGGTAGGCCTCACCGATCGCCTGTTCCCAATGGTCGTCCGGGTCGTGGATCAGCGCGATGTCGATGTGGCTGACACCGAGCCGCTCGAGACTTTCCTCGATGGAGCGACGGACTCCGTCACCGGAGTAATCGAAGACCAGCCGCACGGCCTCTGATCGAGCGTAGAAGGCGTCCTCCTGGTCGCCGAGGGCCTGTCGATCGATATCAGCGCCCGGACCGAGGGCGTCGCTCGGCCGGATGAGACGACCGACCTTCGTCGACAGCACATAGTCGTCCCGCGGCCGCCCCGCCAGTCCCCGACCGAGCCGTCGTTCGGCGAGGCCGTATCCGTACAGCGGCGCGACGTCGAAGGTCCGGATGCCCAGCTCCCACGCGCGATCGATCGTCGCCAGGGCGTCCGACTCGGCCACAGCGTCGAACAGCCCACCGATCGACGCGAGGCCAAGCCCCAGCCGAGTCACCGCAAGGCCTGTCTGGCCGAGTGGGACGCGTTCCGTCGGATCGAACGGCACGAGCTTCTCCATCTCCTGGCGCGGTGGCTCGGCTTTTCGGCGTGTTGACGAGGCCCGAACCCCTATCGTACTGTTCAGTCCTCGGTCCGTCGGACAGAATACTGAACGAATGGAGTGCGCGTGCGCTTGATCTCGGTCCGGGCGGTGGGAGGCGAGACGCTCGGCGTGGTCGCTGGGGATCGCTGGCTCTCGGCTCGAGACCTCGTCCCGGACGGACCGCCCACGATGGCCGCACTGATCGAGGCTGGGCCTGCGGCCCTCAACGCCTTAGAGGCGGCGGTCGCTGAGGCGCGCGATGCCGGCCGCGGTCAGCCCGTCGACGGTGCCTCGCTGCTGGCCCCGCTGCCGCGTCCCGGGAAGGTCGTGGCGATCGGCCGGAACTACCGCGACCACACGACCGAGGAAGGCGTGGAGCCACCGCCCGCCCCGCTCATCTTCGCGAAATGGCCGAGTTCGATCGTCGGGCCGGGAGCCGACGTCTCTTGGGACCCCGCCCTCACCGATCAGGTCGACTACGAGGCCGAACTCGCCGTCGTGGTCGGTCGGGCCGCTCGCAATGTCGACGTCGGCGAGGCGCTTGACTTCGTGTTCGGTTACACGTGTCTTAACGACGTCTCGGCCCGCGACCTTCAGTTCGGCGATGGTCAATGGGTCCGTGGCAAGTCACTCGACACGTTCTGTCCGATGGGTCCTGCGATCGTCACGGCGGACGAGATCTCCGATCCGCAGGACCTCGCGATCAGCTGCTCGATCGCGGGTGAGCGGCTCCAGGATGCGCGGACATCGTCGATGTTCTTCAGCGTCGCTGAGATCATCAGCTACTGCTCGCGATCGTTCACCCTCGAGCCTGGGGACGTCATCGCGACCGGGACGCCCGGTGGCGTCGGAGTGTTCCGCGATCCACCCCGGTTCCTACGCGACGGCGACCGGATGGTGGTCGATATCGAACGCATCGGACGCCTCGAGAACACCTGCCGATACTCGTCCGTCCCGGCCCACGCATGACCGACGGACGTTTTCTCGTCACGGGTGCGCTGGGCTGCATCGGCGCGTGGACGGTCCGCCAGCTCGTCCGCGAGGGTGTCCCCGTGGTCGGCTTCGACATCGGGCAGGACCGTCGTCGCCTCGATCTCATCCTGACCCCTGAAGAGCTGGCTGCCCTGCCCATGATCCCGGGCGATATCACGGACGTCGCCATGCTCGAGCGGGCGATCGCCGACCATGGCATCACCAACGTGATCCACCTGGCAGCGCTGCAGATCCCGTTCTGCCGCGCCGATCCTCCGCTCGGTGCGCGCGTGAACGTCGTCGGGACTGCCAACGTCTTCGAGGCCGTCCGGCGCAGGGTCGATGCGGGTCATGCGATGGCCCCGGTGGTCTACGCGGGCTCGATCGGCATGTTCTCACCGGGCGACGTCGATGCCGCGACCGGGCGGCTCAGGGAGGACGCCGAACCGCACCCTGCGAACCACTACGGTGTCTACAAGCTGGCGAACGAGGGCACGGCCCGCGTGTACTGGACGGAGTCACGTGTCGCAAGCGTGGGCCTTCGCCCGATGACCGTGTTCGGGGCGGGGCGAGATCAAGGGATGACGAGCAGCCCGACTGTCGCCATCGCGGCCGCCGTCCTCGGGATCCCGTACCGCATAACCTTCGGCGGTAGCACGCTTTTCCAGTACGCCCAGGACGTCGCCGGGACCCTGATCCTCGCAAGTCGCTCGGAACCGATGGGAGCACGGATCTTCAACCTCGGCGGAAACCCCGTCTCGATCGAAGAGTGGATAGCGGCCGTGGACGCGGCCGTTCCCGGCGCCGCAGATCTGCTGACGTACGACCCGACACCGCTGCCCTTCCCGGCCGAGATCGACCACGCTCGCCTGCGCGAGCTCGGCGATGTTCCGTTGACCCCGCATCACGAGGCCATCGCGGCGACCGCGGCGATCTTCCGCACGCGCGCCGCCGAAGGTCTGCTCGACGCGCGTCAGCAGGGGATCCCCGGGCCGGATGCCAGCCCTGTCAGCAGCGAGTCGGCGGCTGACTCTCCTACTGGATCGCCTGCCACGACCTGACCATCTCGCCCGATCCTACCGTCGACCCCGTCGACGGCCGCGCTGCCCGGGCCGGCCTCCTCCAGGCCCGGGCAGTGAGGTCACTCGCTGATCCGGCCCGTCGCGCTACTGTGCGGGACATGGCGTTCTTTCCCCGTCGCTGAGATAGCGATGAACGACACGTACGACGTCGTCATCGTGGGCGGCGGGATCGTCGGGCTGGCGACCGCGCTCCGCATCCAGCAGCGTCGGCCGGGGCTCCGGATCGCGATCCTCGAGAAGGAATCGGAGCTCGCGACCCACCAGTCGGGGCACAACAGCGGCGTTCTCCACGCCGGGCTGTACTACCAGCCGGGTTCGCTCAAGGCTCGACTCTGTCGCGAGGGGAAGGCAGAGATCGAGGCGTTCGCGGAGACGCACGGCATCCCCATCGACCACTGCGGGAAGCTGGTCGTCGCCGTCGACGAATCAGATCTCGGGCGGCTCGACGCGCTTCGCGAGCGTGCCGTCGCGAACGGCGTCCCGGGCCTGGAACACGTCGACCGCGAGCGGCTCCGTGAGCTCGAGCCACACGCGGCCGGGATCCGCGGGCTGTGGAGTCCGCGCACCGCCGTCATCGATTTCCGGCGCGTCGCGCTCGCGATCGCCGACGACCTGCGGGCTGCCGGTGTCGTCATACGCACGAGTCACGCGGTTTCCGCGATCGATGTCCGCACGTCCGAAGTGGTGGTCTCGACAGGCGGAGGCGAGATGACCAGCCGGATCGCCGTGACCTGCGCGGGGCTCCAATCGGATCGGGTCGCGGCGCTGACGGGCGAGACGCGCGGTCCCACGATCGTGCCATTCCGGGGCGACTACTACACCCTGTCATACGATGCTGCCGGTCTCGTTCGCGGGCTCATCTACCCGGTCCCCGATCCGCGCTTCCCGTTCCTCGGCGTGCATCTCACGAAGCGCATCGACGGGACGGTGATCGCCGGACCGAACGCCGTTCTCGCCTTCGCGCGTGAGGGCTACCGGCGCCGCGATGTCAACATCCGCGACCTCGCGACAGCGCTGACCGATCGCGGCTTCCTGCGCCTCGCTGGCCGCTACCTGCCGACGGGCATCGCGGAGATGTGGCGCGACTGGTCGAAGGCCGCGTTCGTCGGGCAGCTCCAGCGGTACATACCCGAGCTGCGCCCGGACCAGGTCACCTTCGGGCCGTCCGGGGTTCGCGCACAGGCGCTCGCCCGCAACGGAACGCTCGTCGACGACTTTGCGTTCAGCGGCGGGCCACGCGTGCTCCACGTGCGTAACGCGCCATCACCAGCGGCGACAAGCTCGCTCGCGATCGGATCCGTGCTCGCCGACGAGGCGTTCAAGCGACTGGACTCGAGCAAGGCGTCCACGCGGCCGGCCACGAGTAGCATCCGCTGATGCGTCGCGCGTTCTTCTACGGCTGGGTGGTCGTCGCGGTCACGTCGATCGTCGTGCTCGTGACGGCCGGGGTACGCGCAGCGCCCGGCGCGTTCCTGCTGGCGATGACCGGCGAGCCTGGCTGGTCGACAGCGTCGGTGTCGTTCGCTGCCGCCGCCGGGCTCATCGTCTTCGGGCTCGCCGGCCCGATCAGCGGCTCGTTGATGGGCCGTATCGGCGTGAAGAACGTCGTGCTGCTGAGCCTCGTCATGACCGGTGCGTCGCTGATCGCCGCCAGCTTCAGTCGCGAGATCTGGCAGCTCACACTGCTGTTCGGGGTGCTATCGGGACTTGGTACCGGTCTCGTCGCGAGTGTCCTCGGACCGACCGTCGCCACCCGCTGGTTCGTCAAGGACCGTGGTCTCGTCGTCGGCATCTTCGGTGCGAGCAACAGTGCCGGGCAGCTCGTCTTCTTCCCGTTCCTGACCGGCCTCGCGGTCGCCGCCGGGTGGCGCGCCGGCGCGGTGATCCTGGGCGTCGTGGCCCTTGCGCTCCTGATCCCGGCGTTCGTCTGGCTCAAGGACGATCCGGCCGACGTCGGGGCGCGGCCACGCGGCGCGAAAGACGGCGAGATCCATCACGTCCGACCGCCGGATCGAGGCGTGATGCGAGGCGCCGTCCGCATGTCGGATTTCTGGTTCCTCGCCGGCACGTTCTTCATCTGCGGCGCGACCTCGAATGGGCTCGTCGGGCAGCACTTCATCCCGCATGCCGTCGATCACGGCTTCACGCCGGTCGCCGCGTCGACCGCGCTCGCCGTCATGGGTGTGTTCAACTTCATCGGCACGATCGCGAGCGGCTGGCTGACCGACCGGGTCGACCCACGCAAGCTGCTCCTCGTCTACTACGCCTTCCGGGGCGTCAGCCTGCTCTTCCTGCCGTTCATCCACGACACGATGTCGATCGGCGCGTTCGCCGTCCTGTTCGGCCTCGATTACATCGCCACCGTCCCGCCGACCGTCGCGCTCGTCGCCGACCGGTTCGGGCAGCACAACGTCGGGGTCGTTTACGGGTGGGTGTTCGCGGCGCACATGTTCGGTGCGGCGATCGCGGCGTGGGTCGCCGGAATCGTCCGCGAGAACGTCGGTGACTACGCGGCCGCGTTCGTCGCGGCCGGCTGGATCGCGATCGTCGCCGGGTTCGCGGCGTTGGCCATCCGCCGCAAGGGGCCCGACCTCGAGGCAGCGGCACCGGCGTCGGCCCCGGCATGACGAACAAGCGTCGAAGGCCGGTCGGCGAGACGATCGGTGGGATCCTCGTCGGCTTCGATCAGCAGATCTTCCGCGACCTACCGCCAGCGCAGGAGCTCGTGCAGAAGGCGCGACCGTTGCGCGGGCTCATCGGGCTTGGCGATGGCCGCGAGGTGGTGTTCCCCGCCGACGATACGAACGGCATGCCGTCGGGTCGCGACGGCGGGCCGGGTCAGCCGGCGGAGGCGGTCGCTCCCGACGAATAACGCGCGTAGTAATCGGCCTGCGCGCCTTCGGCCTCCGTCGCGGCGCTGAACCGGTCGGGCAGGAACGCACCGAGCATCTCTGGCGCGGTGCCGGTGACGAGGTGTTCCGCCAGGAGTTCCGTGAGGAACGGTGCGAGCAGCATCCCCCGCCCACTCCAGCCGACGGCCTGCCACCAGCCCTCGAGCTGCGCCGTCGGACCGACGATCGGCTGGTGGTCGGGCGTGATGTCGTACATCCCGGCCCATTGGCGGATGACCGTGACGTCCCTTAGGGCCGGCGCCTTGCGCGTCATCAGCTCGGCCGTCCGGCGCAGGAAAGCCCACGATGACCGCTGGTTCACGCCGAGCGGCTCGTCCGGATCGACCGCGCCCATGACGACCTCACCCCGAAGGGTCTGGTTGAACCAGCCCTCCGCGGGCCGATAGAACGTCACGGCCGCCTCGATCGTCCGGCGGAGCGGCGCCGTCACGAGGACCTCTCGCCGACGCGGCCGGTTCGGCATCCGGACGTCGGCCATCGTGTTGATCTCGGTCGACCAGCCGTCGGTCGCATTGAGCACGATGGGAGTCTCGATCCGACCGCGGTCGGTGACGACGGCGCGCACGCGCGACGCGTCCCGTTGGATCGCCGTCACGGTCGTGTGCGGGTGGACGCTGACCGACGCGCCGAGGTGGTCGAGGTGCGCCCAGACGACCGCGTCGTGATGGACGATGGCGTCATCGCTCAGGACCGAGCCCGCGACCGGATCGCCGCCCGTGAAGACCGGAAGGTGGTGGAGCGTCTCGTCGGGCGATAACAGGGCGCTTCGGATCCCCAGTCGTTCGTGCATCGCGACGACGTCGCGCATCCGGTCGACCTCGTCCTGCTCGTACAGGATCCAGGCGTAGCCGAGTCGGTAGAAGAGAACGTTCGACCCGAGCTCGCCACCCATCCGCTCGTACTTGTCCTGGCAGGCCATCGCGACGCGCGACAGTTCCTCGGTGAGCTGCATGCGCCGGATCCGCGCGACGTTGCGACCTGTCGCGCCGGCGCCCGGGTAGTCCCGCTCGACCACCACGATGCGACCCGCGCCGCGTGCGGCCAGCTCGCGCGCGGCACCCAGGCCGGCGATGCCAGCGCCGATGACGACGATGTCGGCGGTCGCGGGGAGCGTCATGCGTCTATCGCCTCGTCGGTAGCGACGAGATCGCCGAGGCGGATCGGGCGGAGCGGCGGGCGGGCGGTGGTCGGTGCCCCCTCGACGGCCCGGACCCCCGTCGCGTCGGCAAGCACCGCGCAGAACGCTTGGAGGCAGTACTTCCCCTGGCACGGCCCGGTAAGCGCGCCGGTTCTGCGCTTCACCAGCTCAGGGTCGCCATAGCCGGTCGTCACCTGCTCACGGATCTCGCCAGCGTGGACATCCTCGCAGAAGCAGACGAGGGCACGGCCGGCGATGGTCGTCGGAGCGGCGCGCGCGTCTCCGCCGGCGGCAGACCCTACGACGCGCAGGGAAGGGACGCTGGTCCCACCGGCCTCATCGAGGACGGGCACGAGGACGCCGTCGCGGAGCTCCACGACAGCGCCGGCGGCGAGGACGAGGTCGAGATTCGGCGTGCGATCGCCGATGACCACGAGGTCGACCTCCAGCCGGCGCGACGCGCCGTCATCGCCGACGACCACGGCTCCCGTGACGTGCCGGCGACCGAGGACGCGCCGGAGCGATGGCGTCGCGACCCGCTCGACCACCTCGGCGCCGACCTCGCGAAGCGTCCCTTCAGCGACATCCAGGTCCGTGGCGTCGCCGACGAGCAGCGCCCGCTCGCCGGGCAGGACACCGTGCTGCGTGACGAGATCGACCACGCGCCGTGCGCCGATCACGCCGGGCCGATCCGCTCCTCGAACGGTGGGGATCCGCTCGTACGTGCCGGTCGCGACGATGACCGACGACGCGCCGATCGACCACAGCCTCGAATCGTCGATCGCGCTGACGACCCCGTCGTACCACCCGACGGCTGCCGCGCCCTCGAGGAACCGGATCCCAGGGTGGCGCGGCCGCGCGCGACCCGGGACGGGCTCGAGCAATGCGACACTCGCCCCGCCGGACGCAGCGTCCTCCGCCGCCGCGACGCCCGAACGGCCCCCGCCCACGACTAGTACGTCGATCTCGAGGTCGCGGGCCACCCGCGACCGTGCCGCGGACGGTCGGCGTACCGGGAGCCTGCCACGACCGCCGAACCCGCGGATGACGTCGAGATAGCGCTTCCGAAGCCGTCGTGGACGCAGGAATCGATGGTGGTAGAAGGTCGGCGGGACGAGTCGCGACCCGACATCCAGCAGGCCGAACAGGTCGCGGTCCACGGACGGCCACGCGTGCTCGCTTCGCGCGACGAGGCCGTGTCGCACGGGAACCTGGCACGACCTGACGCTCGGTCGCCCGTCCACCTCGCACTCGCACCATCCGCACTGGCCGGTGTCGCACATCAGGCCGCGCGGTCGATGGAAGCGGAAGCTCCGCGACAGGATCGCCCGGCCCGCGGCGAGCAGCGCTACGGCGAGCGGCTCGCCCTCGAACGCCTCGATCGATCGGCCGTCGACGGTGACGCGGACCCGGCGCCGCGGGGGGAGAGGCGCCGGGTCCGCACGGGGCGATAGGCGACGTGGCGGCACGTCAGCGGATGTGGAACGTCGGTGAGCTATCGATGCAGACGCGCTTGGATTCGAGGTACTCGTCGAGCCCTTCCATGCCGAGCTCACGACCGATCCCGCTGCCCTTGACGCCGCCGAACGGACTCTCGGCGAGCCGCACGTAGTGGGTGTTCACCCAGACATCGCCGACCCGCAGTCGCCGCGCGAGCCGGATCGCCCGATCGAGGTCACTCGTCCAGACCGCGCTACCGAGCCCGAGCGGGTTGTCGTTCGCGATGGCGAGCGCCTCGTCCTCGTCGTCGAAGGTCAGCACGGATAAGACGGGTCCGAAGATCTCCTCGCGCGCGATCGACATCT
>JBKPMM010000154.1:0-3958 GCA_046732155.1 Chloroflexota bacterium
CGTGGACGCCGGTTCCTAGATCGTAGCTAGCGCCCTCGCGACCAGCGACGACTTCGATCGAGGTGCCGCGTGCGCGCGCTGCTTCGGTCAGCTCGTCGAGCATGGCATCGCTATGCGATGGGTCGTGGTGGAAAAGGATGAGTCGGCGAACCGACGCCAATTCCGCGAACGCGACTGCCTCGCTGACCGAGCTGTGACCCCAGCCGACCCGCCCTCCGCGCTCCTCATCCGAGTACTGCCCGTCGTGGATGAGCATATCGACGCCAGCGGCAAGATCGAAGCCGGACGTCCAGCGCGGCTCATCGGGGAAGTGTCGCGCTCCAAGCGCCGGCTCGTGGTCGGGCAGGTAGGCAACGCTCGCCCCGTCGCCGGAGATCCGGTAACCGACCGTGGGTCCTGGATGGATGACATGCTGGGCAACGACCTCGAAGCCGCCGATGCGTACCGGCTCATCGGGCGCGTCGTGTAGCACGACGCGAGCGTCGAGGTCGCGGAGCCGGACCGGGAAGAGCGGCGGCGAGAGATAGCGACTGAGGCGAGACCGCAGATCCATCGTCGCGGAGGCAGGGCCCCAAACATGGATCTCGCCGGTGGGCCGAAAGAACGGCGCGAAGAAGCCCAGGCCCTGGATGTGGTCCATGTGGAGGTGGGTCAGGAGGATGTCCACCCGGTCGATGGACGCGTCGATGGCAGCTCCGAGCCGGCGGATGCCGGTCCCGGCATCGAGCGCGAGGATGCTGCCATCAGCGTTCACGATCTCGACGGCGGCAGTGTTGCCTCCGTAACCCGCCGTTTCCGGGCCGGAGCTGGCGAGCGACCCGCGGGTCCCCCACAGGCGGACGATCATCGGGTCGGCGGCTCCCAGAACATCGCGAGGCCACCGAGGAGCTGACCGCGAGAGCCCTCGAGCGGGAGGGCGGTCACCACGAGCGAACGAAGGACGCCATCTCGGCCCACGATCCGGAGCGGTCCGTGGACCGGTCTCCGCTGGCGAATGGCGATGGCAAGAGGATGGGTCGCCGGGTCAGCTCGTCGGCGCCCCTTGGTGCGGGACGCAAATGCCGTCGTCCACTCCGCAAAAGACACTTGGCCCACATCCTCGAAATCCAGCCCGAGCAGCGCTTCGGCAGCTTCGTTGACAAAGACCAGATCGCCCGCAGCATCGACCACGAAGGTCGGAACGGCCAGCCCGTAGGCCAGTTGGCGAACCAGGATCAGCTCAAGGGGCAGCTGGGCCACGACGACACCCCGCGAAGATCGAACGGGTCCTTAGGGTGGCTGATGCAGGGAGCTCGAAACAACCGTGTCTTGGTGCTGACCCTCGCACGCTCGCTCCAGGCATCTGCCGTTTCTTAGGACAGGCCCTCACCGTCACGAGACCAGAGTAGTCTCACGCTCCGAACATCGAGGCACCTAGGAGGCTCGCGACGGACATGCGTATGACCGACCTGAAACCCGGCTGGACGGTCGTCGCGAATGACGGGCACCGCCTGGGGACCATTCGCGACGTGGGTCAGCATTACGTGCTCGTTTCGAGAGGCGGTCGTCCGAGTGACCTGTTCGTTCCATCGTCGGCGATCGCCAACGTCGATGATGCAGTCGTCTACCTGAACCTTGCGAAGAGGGAAGCGGAGGAAATGGGCTGGGAACAGCCGCCGCGGGAAACGGATCCGCTTGAGACGACGCCTGAGAGCGACCTGCACCGGCACGTGTAGCGACCCAGGCCGGGCTCATAACGCCCAGTCTCAGGAGAACCGCGACGACGGCGCAGTATCGTCCAAGGCCAACGCGCCGAGGCGGCTTGACGGGTCACGGGAGGGATCAGATGGGTATGACGCCAGCGCTCGATCGGTCAGGCCTTGCCACGCTAGCGGCGTCGATGACCGGACGTCTGTTGCAGCCCGGCGACGACGGCTACGAGGAAGCTCGGCGCATCCACAACGGGCTGATCGACCGCCGACCGGCGTTGATCGTCCGCTGTCGGACAGCAGACGACGTAGCCGCGGCAGTCGGCTTCGCTCGCGCTGGTGGTCACGAGATCTCCGTTCGAGGCGGCGGTCACAACGTGGCGGGCCTCGCGATCGCGGACGACGCGGTGATGATCGACCTGGCCGAGATGAAGGACATCCGGGTCGACCCCGAATCCCGAACGGTACGGGCGGAGGGGGGCGTGACGTGGGCGGAGCTCAATGCTGCAGCCGGCGAGCACGACCTCGCGGTCACGGGTGGCGCCATCTCGACGACAGGGATCGCCGGGTTCACGCTGGGCGGCGGGCTCGGCTGGCTCATGCCGAAGTTCGGGTTGGCGGCCGACAACGTGATCGCGATCGAGCTCGTGACCGCGGACGGCCAGGTTGCCGAAGTCACGGCGGCATCGGATCCGGATCTGTTCTGGGCATTGCGCGGAGGGGGCGGAAACTTCGGCGTCGCCACGGCGTTCACCTACCGTCTTCACCCGCTCGCCACCGTGACAGGCGGGCTGATCGCGCATCCGATCGACGTCGCCCCGAAGATGCTCCGCTTCTATCGCGATGCCGTCGCAGACGTCTCCGACGATCTGGAGGTCTTTGCGGGACTGGTCCACGCACCGGACGGATCCGGCCAACAACTCGCTGCGCTCGTGCTCTGCCACACCGGCGACCCGGATCAGGCCGAGGCGGATCTCGCCAGCTTCAAGACCTGGGGCTCACCGCTGGTGGTCGACGTCGGGCGAATGCCGTATGCCACCATGAACACCATCCTCGACGACGGATTTCCGGTCGGTGCACTCAACTACTGGATGTCGAGCTTCACCGGCGGGCTCAGCGATGCGCTCATCGATCTCGCCGTCGAGCAGTTCGCGTCGACTCCGTCACCGATGAACGCGATCCTGTTCGAGCACTTCCACGGCGCCGTGACCCGCGTGCCCCCGACCGAAACTGCAGTGCCGCACCGTCAGGAGGGCTTCAACCTGCTGATCCCATCCGTGTGGCTCGATCCAGCGGAGACCGAGAAGAACGTGGCCTGGACCCGCGCGACGCATGCGGCGTTCAGTAAGCAGCTGGTCGAGCGACGTTGGCTCAACTATCTGGGCGACGATCAGGGCGCCGACGCCATACGCGGGGCGTATGGGCCCAATTGGGAGCGGCTCGTCGCGGTGAAGCGCCGGGTCGATCCCGACAATGTGTTCCATCGGAACCACAACATCCCGCCTGGCTGATCCTGGCGCGTACGCGGCGAAGCGACGTCCTCGGGCGACTGCCCAAGCCTCGACCGACTATTCGCGGCCTTACTCCGCGCGATCGCGAAAGAGCGCCAGATACTCGTCCCGTAAGCGCTCGAACTCGGCGAACAGTCGAACGGATTCAGGCGAACCTGGCTCGGCGTCATCCAGCTGGCGCTCCACCGCCCGCCAGCGCTCGAGGATCTGGGCAGCGTGCGGCGCGCTCTGGGATTCAGCGATCGGGTCGATATCAGTGCGGCCATCGGTCGCGATTCGGGCCCAGCTTTCCTCGTACTCAGTGAACCGTGCCAGCGCCTGCGCAGCGATCCGAACCGACCGAGCGACCTCGTCGAACCGAGGTTCCCCAGGCGGTATACCGCGCTTGTGCGTCTCGAGCTGCCTGACCTCGGTCAGCAGCAGGAGGATCGCGTCAGATGCGGCGCGAAGATGCTCTTCGATCTGGTCCGCGTCGGTGCTCATAGTTACCTCGGCGACTGCCTCGCCCGACGCAAAACGTACTACGTGGGTGCCTCAGACCGGGCGACCACCACAGGCGCGTGTCCCAGCTGATCGCTGTATCGCACCCGGTCGTGGTGATCCTTCCGATTTCGATCCGACCTACGGGCCAGGTTTCGCGGACGCGGTCCCCGTCGCGGCGCGGGTAGCGGCGCGGCCAGTGCGCGGCTTTTCCTCGGCAGCAGTCGCCCCGTCTGCGTGCGCCTTGACCCGAGCGGCAGCGTCCTGCGACTGCTCATA
>JBKPMM010000155.1:0-7009 GCA_046732155.1 Chloroflexota bacterium
GCGAACGGGCCACGGTCCGCGGCGGTATCCGCGCGGACGACGACGTCAGGATCGAGGATCCGCAGCAGCGCCTCGAAGTCGCCGGCGCGCGATGCAGCGATGAACGCATCGACGATCTCACGCTGCCGAGCGAGCGGCACATCCGATGACGTCGGGCCGGCACCTCGCACGCGCGCCCGGGCGCGACTCGCGAGCTTTCGGGTCGCGGTCGGCGAGCGATCGACGATCGGCGCGATCTCGTCGAACGGCAGCCCGAACGTGTCGTGGAGGACGAACGCGAGCCGCTCGGCGGGCGGCAGCCGATCGAGCACGATGAGCATCGCCAGGCCGATCGAGTCCGCCAGGACGGTCAGGTGTTCCGGATCGGGCGAAGTGGCTGTGGTCGCGCCCGCGCCGCCCTCGATACTCGAGATGATCGGGTCCGGCAGTTGCGCGCCGACGAGCTCCTCGCGGCGAGCGTTGCGTGCCCGCAGCCGGTCGAGGCAGAGTCGGGCGACGATCGTCGTGAGCCAGCCACCCATGTTGTCGACTTCGGCTGCGTCAGCTCGACTGGCGCGGAGCCACGCGTCCTGCACGGCGTCCTCCGCCTCCGCGAGGGACCCGAGCATCCGGTACGCCACCGAGCGCAGGTGGGGACGCTGCTCTTCGAATCGATCTGCCAGCCAGTCGGAGTCGGTCATCCGGTCACGTTCTCGCGTCAGGGTCCGTCAATCGAGTGACGACAGCAAACACACAAACGTGACCGAGGAACCTCTATGACAACCGCTCCCGCCTTCGTCCGCGCCTCCAATCCCCTGTCCCGCCGGCTGCTTCGACTCGGGACACCCATGGGCCCGAACGTGCTCTTGACCGTCCGAGGTCGAACGAGTGGGCTGCCGCGCTCGGCGGCTGTCGCCGTCGTCGAGGCCGGCGACCGGCGCTACGTGATCGGCGCCTATGGCGACGTCCAATGGGTCCGCAACCTGCGGGCCGCCGGCGAAGCCGAGATCGCCGTCCGCGGCCGCACCGAGCCGGTCACCGCGCGTGAGCTGGATCCGACCGAGGCGATCGACTTCTACGCCCGGATCCTGCCGGCGTACATCGGCCGGCTTCCGTGGTTCGGTCGCGCCTTCGGGCGCGCCCTCTTCACCGTCGCCGCACCGGAGATCCGGGACGATCCGGTCCGAGCAGCGGAGACTCGCCCGGTATTCGAGTTGCGGCGCAAGACCGACTAGCGGCCGATGCAAATGAAGAAGGACCGGCCTCGCGGCCGGTCCTTCACTATTCGTGGTCGACGGGGTCGACTACGGCGCTGAGTTATTTATCGTCAAGCTTGACGTCTCGTGGCAGCTTGCCGCGATGTCATCCTGAGCCTGGTTCGTGCTGTCATAGCTGACAGACCACGAGTAGCTCCCGCTCGCGTTCTGCGCTGCGGGTTGGCTCGCCGAGTCGGCCGTATTGACGGTGACCGGCGATGCTCCTGAGACGGGCCTAGTCGTCGAGTAGATGGGGGAATCCCCACCCACTGCGCAGTCGCTCGAGGCGTACAGCTCGAACGACACGGTGCCCGCCATGTTCCCACCCGCAGACGCGCTCACGGTCGCCGAGTCGCGCGGAACCCATGTCTGCGCGGTCGTCATCGATGACGGGACGGAGCTGACGACCACGTTCTCGTTGGTGTCGTTACAGGTCGTGTTGTGGTCGGTGGAATTGTTGTTCGGCAGGTTGCCGCTGTACTCGGCGACCCAATGGTACGTGCCAGTCGCCGCCGGAGCGAACTGGGGGTTCGGCGTGTTGTACGTGCCGTCTCCGGACACTGTCACCGCCGCGGACGTGTACTTGAGCGTGCCGCAGCCGGTCGTCGAGGGGCCGTAGAGCTTGAACGTGATCGTGCCGCCGGCGGCCGCGCCGGCGGTGCCGGTGAGGTTGATCACAGGGTCGGCCGGTTGCGTTGCGAGCCCGGAGATCGTCGCCGAGTCGCTGACCGTATTCCCGAGCAGAACGCCCGCACCGGCGGTCGTGGCGAGGGTCGGCGTCACCGGATTGACGGTGAAGCACTCGTTGGCGCGGGAGTCGGACGAACCCGGGATACCGTTCGCGGAATCGCCACTCCAGGTCGCGCGCCAGCAGTACCGGCCGGCCGACGTCACGTAGGCAGTCGGTGACTGGACCGTCACGGGATAGGCGGAACCCGAGACGCTTGTCGAGCCGACGCTCGTTCCGCCGGTCGTGCACAGCCCGCTATCGAGCTTGCATAGCGAGAAGGAAACCGAGCCGGTCGGGGTAGCCGTCCCACCCGTAAGGCTGACGACGGCGGAGTCGGCGACGGCAACGACGCCGGTGCCGATCGATGCGCCCCCACTCGGGACGTTCGCCGTCGTGTCAGGGTTGGTGGTGGTGTCGGTCACGACCTTCGGCGTCGTGACGGTCGTCGAACTGCAGTTCGTGATCGGCGGCGCGTTCTTGAGGATCGTGTCCTTGTAGTCGGCCGTGTCGGAGTTGCCGGTGACGGTGCTAGGGATCGTGTTCGCGAAGGTCCGGCACGCGGTGCTCCCGCCGAAGATCGTCGCGGTCAGGTCGACCGCGGCCTCGCCGCGGAAGCCATCCGGGCTGTACTCGGCCTGCGAGACCGCCGCAACAAGCAGCGTCGGTGCGCCGAGCGTCAGGTTCGGCGCAGTCCCGCTCCAGGTCCGCAGGTACAGGTCCTTGCTGTTGCCCTGCTGATCCCAGAGGATCATGAAGTCGCCGGACGTACGGTTTGCCCACGGGTTGCAGTTCGCGGTGAGCTGAGCATCAGTGGCGGTGTCGTAGGCACAGCCGGCGGGCGCGGCGTTCTTCATGAACTCGTAGGCGATGAAGCCGCTACCGCTGTTGGAATCGCGTTCCCACGCGAAGTACAGCCAGTCGTGGTTGGTGCTGCTGTCGCGCTCGGTGTCCAGCCACGCTTGGCGCAGATCGACCTGGGCGTTCGGATTCGTCAGACCGAGCGTCGGCAAGGCATCGCTGTGGATCACGCCGATCTTCGTCGTGTTCGAGTTGAGTGGCCCTAGCTCCTTGACGTTGCCGAAGTCGTCGGGCAGGTTCGTGGTCCCACTGTCGGGAATGTTCCCGTCGATCGTGAATGGGCCATCCGCGGCCAACGCCGTCATCGGGACCGCGAAGGCTCCAGCCACGACGACAGCCGTCGCGAATAACACGGCGGCCTTGTGCCGGATGCGTGTGCGTCTACCTGTGTTCTGAGTCACGTCGTTCTCACCCCTTCCCCCGGGTAGTCAGTTGCTGAAGACGTCCTGCGTCCCCCCAATGCGCGCTCGGTCGTGTCTGGGCAACCTCCATCCGTAGGCGGGTGCGATCCGCGATTCGACTGGGCTGTGCGGACGAGCCCCTCATGTAGCCGCGACCCCACGACGCGGCGATGGATCCCCTCGGGCCAGCGCGCCCCCCGACGCAGCGATGAACCCAGAAGTACCGTGGTGTAGCAGTACTAACGGGCTACCGCTAGTCGTGTTGATGACATTTCGACGGACAGCGGTGCGCCCCGGCAACAACGACGCATGTAGTGCAACGTGGATCTCGGTGCCTTTTCGGTCAGCCTTTCGGTGCGCGATCTGGCGGCATCGCGCCGGTTCTACGAGGCGCTCGGCTTCACCCAATTCCACGGCGACGCGTCGCAGGGGTGGCTGATCCTGCGCAACGCCTCGACGGTGATTGGCTTGTTCCAGGGGATGCTCGACCGCAATACGCTCACCTTCAACCCGGGCTGGGACGGCAACGCGCAGCCGGTCGAGCGGTACACGGACGTCCGGGAGCTCCAACATCGACTCAAGGACGCGGGCATCGAGATCGCGACCGAGGTCGACGAGTCGGGCTCAGGCCCCGGCTTCTTCATGGTGAACGACCCAGACGCCAACCCGATCTTCGTCGATCAACACGTCTGACGCTCGGCCGCGGCTAAATCCCGCCGCAGAACCCTCGTTCGACCGCACGATAGCTTCGTGCTACTGTCTTATCTGGCGTCGAAGACGACGGCCAACAGTTCCGCGGCGACACGATCACTCCTCTCGATGATTTCAGCGAGACAGGTTCGCTGAAGTCGCACGAGTAGGAGTTTTTCTTTGTACACAGCAGACAAGAACCTGACCTGTTCCGATTGCGGTCAGGAGTTCGTGTTCACCTCGAGCGAGCAGCAGTTCTATGCCGATCGAGGGTTCACTGAGCCGCGCCGCTGCGCGAGCTGTCGAGCGAGCCGCAAGGCTGCGCGCGGCGACGGCGGTGGATCGGGCGGCTATTCAAGCGGCGGGTACTCCGGTGGCGGGTCGTCCGGCGGCTACGACCGCGCGCCACGCCAGATGTTCAGCGCGACGTGCTCGAACTGCGGCCGCGAGGCGCAGGTCCCCTTCCAGCCGACCAGCGGCAAGCCCGTCTACTGCAGCGACTGCTTCCAGTCCCAGCGGCGCAGCTACTGACCGATCCGATAGGACGTACCGAAGCCCGGCGAGAGCCGGGCTTCTTGATTCCACGGCCTCGATGGGGCCCGAGGCCGTCGCATCGCGAACCGCGACGACCGGAGCCAGGCGAACCCTGATGCAACCCCGCGGAGTCGAGACGATGATGCGCACGTGCATCGGAGGTGATCGATGGCCGAGTTCTTTCGGGGCGTCGCGCGTCAGGTGACGCTCGCCGCAGGTTCGTGGCAGTTCTTCGTGATCGCCATCATCGGGATCGCGGTGTGGGCGATCACCGGGCCGATCTTCGGCTTCAGCGACACGTGGCAGCTGGTCATCAACACGTCGACCACCATCCTCACGTTCGTGCTCGGCGTCCTGATCCTGCTCGAGGCGAACCGTCAGGCCAAGGAGTCGAAGGTCATCCACGATGAGCTGCTCGATCATGTCAAGGGCGCCCGACGCTCGCTGATCAACATCGACGAGATGTCCGACGAAGAGGTCGACAAGCTCGAAGCCGACCTCCGCGCCCGGGCCAGCCGACGCGCGACTCGATCGACGAAGGAGTAGGCCGGGCGTCGCGCGACCGGGTGTCGCGTCACCAAACCTTCGCTGATGCATATCGACGGGGAGAGCGCGGTGGGTTCCTGCTTGATGCACTTCGGCTGCATAACGAAGGGCTAGCCGGCGTCGCGCAGGGTCGCTCGGGCCGCCCGCGCCCTGACCTTATGCAGGCGAGCTCATCACTCGACGACTGCCCGCCCAGAGCCGGGAAATATGCATCGCTCCAACGCGCTGGGCGCCGAGAACGTGCCACGACGCCGGGGCCTGCGCGACCCCGGCGCCGAAGGCGAGGAACGAGATAGATCAGCCGAAGGCGTCGACCGTCATCGACTCACGCGAAACCTGGCTGACAACGCGACCACTTAGTGTCCCCGCGGCCGGTCCCCGTTTCGCTGATCTTGGTGACCTGGATGTTGCCCGCACCATCCGGGCCGATCTTGAACGTCACAGTCCCGTGGCCGTCGACCATACCGCGCGGGACGTCAGCCCATTCAGCGACGATCGTAAGATCGTCCTTGATCTCGCCGCGACCGACGTTATTCCAGGTCCGGCCGAGCGACCCCGGTGGTTCGTCACGTTGCGACATCCCGTTCCACCAGATCACGTTGCCGAGCTGACGGACGTAGTAGATCCCGTCGTCGTCTCCCGCCCACGCCCCGGTCAGGTCGATCTTCGCGGCGGGATCGAACTTGGCGGGCGAAGGAGCGCAACCCCCGCCGGTCGCTGGGACTTCGACCGGGGTCGGCGCTGGCGATGTCGCCGCAACAACAGCAGGCGAGGCGGCTGCTTGTGAAGCGGTGCCGCCCCGACTCGGGAGCAGGTTGTAGCCGAGGAACGCCACGACCAGGACCCCGGCCACGGCAATCCCCCACTTGACGTACGAATTCATGTTGGAAGCCCTCCACGCCGGCCACCAGGGACGGCGCTGTCGTGTCGACCGGATGCGGTCTCGCGAGGCATCGATCAGTCTCCCCGGCGCCCGGTCGGGCGCCTCGGCTTCTAGCCAGGCCTTGACGGACCGGCGCGGATCGCCGTTCGTGCTCATGCGAGAGCCCTTCCCTGTGAGGCGCCACGGGCGTCCGCCTCGAGGGCGGCGCGCAGCGCCTCGGTCGCGTAATGGAGTCGAGACTTTGCGGTGCCGTGCGGGATCCCTATCGCCTGCGCGGCCTCGTCCGTGGTCATCCCGAGGTAGTGGTAGAGGACGACGATCGTCCGGTGCTCGACGGATAGGCGTTCGAATACCCGGGCGATCTCGTCACGGTCCGCGAGCATGCCGCTGCTGTCAGCGACGGACGGCTCGGCTTTCAGCTGGACGACGTTGGCGACGAAGCCACGACGCTTGCGGGCCTCGTCGGTGATCGAACGCATCAGGATCCGGTTCAGCCACGCGTCGAACTTGTCCGGATCACGGAGACGGGGCAGGTCCCGCCAGCACCGAACGAGCGCCTCCTGTACGGCGTCCTCGGCGCGGTCGAAATCCCGCAGGATCAGTCGTGCGATCCGGTACAGGTGGTCGACGACCTCGGTCAGCAGGATGTCGTACGCGTCACGATCACCTTGCCGAGCCTGCCGGACCAATTCGGATCTCGTCACCGATCCCTCGCCTCTTGGCTGACCGTCCGCGAGTGTGGACGGTCGCCGTATTGGCGGGGTCGAGCTGGGAATGGTTCAAAAGATGCTGGTGACGCGCGGGCGTGCGAGGCACGCGCGCTGCGGTCGGTCGGGCGGCGGGCCGCGGGTCAGTCGGCTGGTTCGAGGCCCGCGAGCAGCTTCTTCAGAAGGCCCTGGAGCTGCGCCACCTCGGCGGGATCGAGGCGCGCCAGGAGCTGCCGATCGCTGTCGGCCACCGCGGCGACCGCCTCGTCGACCAGCTTCACACCCGCATCGGTGAGCTCGACGATCACGCCGCGGCGGTCATCCGGATCGGGTAGACGACGGACCAGGCCTCGACGTTCGAGGCGGTCGATCCGGCTGGTGACGCCGGCGGAGGAGAGCATCAGTCCCCGGCCGAGGCGTGTCGG
>JBKPMM010000156.1:0-4280 GCA_046732155.1 Chloroflexota bacterium
TTCGCGCGCACGAGGTTCCCTTCGAGGTCGTAGATCCACGCGTGGTATGGGCACTGGAAACGGACGGCCTTGCCGCAGGCCTCCTCGACGATAGCCGTGCCGCGGTGGCGACACACGTTGTAGAAGGCGCGAAGCGTCCTGTCGCGCCCGCGCGCGATGACCAGCGGCTCATCGCCGATCTGGGCCAGGAAGTACGTGCCGCGTTCCGCCGCATCCTCCTCGCGGCCGACGATCATCCAGTCGCGGCGGAACCATACCCCGCGCTCGAAGTCGTGGATGGCCTGGTCGTGGTACGCCCGGCCAGGCAGCAGCGAGGCGGCCCGATACGGCTTCCGGACGGCGGCGATCTCGTCGGCGGTAAGCGGGCCCGGGAAACTGACCGCGGCTGCACTCGGGCTCATGAGTCGGCGTGTCCTTCCTTGGAACGAGGAACGGTCGGCCGATCGTGGGGCCTCCGAATCCTATTGCCTGTCGTGTTCCGTCTGATGGCCCCCGGTGTGCACGGCGTGAGACGAGGTCCGTGCCGTGGCGCGGCAGTGCGGCGTGGCCGCCGCGTGCTCGGTTGCCGCGGGACGGCAGCAGACGGCAGCATCGACGCCTGAAAGGGCGCCTCGCGCCGGGTATTGCCACCCCTCGGCAGGATCGGTCCATTTCTCCCGTGCGACGGGAGACGGCGATCCGAACGTCGCAGGGACGGTCGTGTGCTGCCGTCGTGCGGCAGTGCGGCGTGGCCGCGTGCTCGAGCACATCCCGTAGACGTGGCGATGCCCGGCTGGGATATCCCAACCGGGCATCTGTTCGGCCGATCTCCCCCCGGATGAGGCCAAGGCCTACGTTAGCCGGTACGGAGGTCCCATGCAAGTGATGGGACCTTACAACTGGTGCGGATTCGCACCTCGCGACCGAGTCGCAACCTCACCGACCCCTGTCGGAGCGCTAATCAAGCGTCACCTTCTCGTGCCAGTGCGGGACGTGGGTTTCGAAGCCGAGCGCGCGGACCTTCGGCTCGAGCGCGACCTGGGCTTCCGGGTCGCCATGGACGAGGAATACCGTGCGGGGGAAACCCGGGTCGCCGGGACGTTTTCCTGCGCCGAACCGGCCGATCCAATCGAGCAGCTCGTGCTCATCCGCATGTGCGGAGAAGCCCGCGATCGAACGCACCTTGCAGCGGACCTGCCGGACCTGGCCGTCGAGCTTGACGGTCTTGGCGCCCGCCTGAAGGTGCGCGCCGAGCGTCCCCTCGCCCTGGTAGCCGACGAAGAGGAGCGTCGCGCCGGGATCGTCGATCAGGTGGCGGAGGTGACCGACGACACGGCCGCCGGTCAGCATGCCGTTCGATGCGACGATCATGTACGGTCGCTTGGCGTATTGGATCTGCGCCGATTCCTTGGCCGAGTTGACCACGACCTGGGAGGGGTAGTCCAGCGGTGTTGCCCCGTCATGTAGGAGCTTCGTCGTCTCCTCGTCGAAGTAGTCGCTGTACTTGCGATAGATCCCCGTCGCCTTCGTCGCCATCGGGGAGTCGAGATAGAGCGGCAGGAGCGGTATCTCGCCGCGCTCGATGAGGCGGTCGAGCTCCCAGACTACTTCCTGCGTCCGACCGATCGCGAACGAGGGCACCAGCAACACCCCATCGGCCTCGGCCACGAGTCGGACGGTCTCGGCGAGGATGCGGATCGCCTCGTCCTGGGGCTCATGCTCACGACCGCCGTAGGTCGATTCCATGAGCACGTAGTCGGCGGCGGTCAGATAGGTCGGGTCACGGATGATCGGCGTGTTCGGCCGACCGAGATCGCCGGAACAGACGATGACGTGCTCCTTCCCGCCGTCCTGGATCCGAAGTCGGATGATCGCCGAGCCGAGGATGTGCCCGGCATCGAGGAACGTCGCCCACACGCCCGGCGCGACCTCCCGCTCCTCGTCGTAGTCGATCGGCCGGAACTGGGCGATCGCGCGCTCGGCGTCCGCCACGGTGTACAGCGGGGCGTCCAGATCGACCTGGAGCTCGGGCGGCTGCTTCCGGAGCTCCACCTCGGGATCTCGCGTCGCCCAGTCGTGCGGTGGCTCGGGCTCGATGGACGTGGCGACGTGCTCACCCGTCGCGGCCTCGGAGACAGGCGCCGAGGCGGCGGCCCCCGTCGGCGCGTTCTCCGTCTCGACGGCGGCCTCCTCGGAACCGCCGGACGCCGCGAGGTCGACCGCCGCCTGATAGGCCGCCTCCTGCTTGGCATCGTCCGCCTCGACCTCCTCGGGGTGGCGCCGTTCCCAGCGCGCCTCGCGTTTGGCGAACTCCTCGTGCAGGTGTCCCGAGTCGAGGAGCACTAGTGAGGCAAGCTCGCAGGTCCCGGCGGTCGCGAGGATGGTCTTCGCATACCCCTCCTTCACGAGCAGCGGCAGCCGACCACAGTGATCGAGGTGGGCGTGGGTCAGCAGGACGGCGTCCAGCGTCGAAGGATCGAAGCCGAACGGAACCCGGTTACGGATCGATTCGTTCGGGCTCCCCTGGAACATGCCGCAATCGATGAGGACCCGGGCGCGGTCGGTCGTGATCAGGTGCGTGGACCCGGTCACGGTCGTGGCGCCGCCAAGGAAGGTGATGTCCATGGCTCGCATGGTGACAGGACGGCCCGTGCGGGGTAGGAGGCGCGAGGCGCCAGAGCCTCACGCGGTCGTTGCGACCTCGCGGTCGCCGTGCGTCAGATCAGGACGAGCGCGTCGATCGCGATAGCAACGAACAGCAGCGACAGATAACTGATCGAGTACTTGTAGAGGCGGATCGCCCCCTGGGTCGATGCCTCCTCGGACGAACCGCGGCGCCACAGCCCGATGGCCTGCCATACGAACACCGCGCCCAGCCCGACCGCCGCGCCGAGGTATACGAGACCCATCCGCGCGACCGGCCACAGGATCAGTGAGATCGCGACCATCAAGAACGTGTAGAGCGCGATCTGCCGCGTGGTCTCGGGGATGCCACGGACGACGGGGAGCATCGGGACGCCGGCTGCCGCGTAGTCCTTCCGGATCCTGAGCGACAGCGCCCAGAAGTGCGGTGGCGTCCAGTAGAAGACGAGCGCGAAGAGGATGAGCGCGGGGATCCCGACGTTGCCAGTGACGGCTACCCACCCGATGACCGGCGGGAGCGCGCCGGCTGCCCCGCCGATGACGATGTTCTGCGGCGTCGAGCGCTTCAGCAGCATCGTGTAGACGACGACGTAGAACGCGATCGCGAGGAGGGTCAGGAACGCGGCGAGCAGGTTGATCGTCCAGGCCATCAACGTGAATGACAGGACGCCGAGCACGATGCCGAAGACCACCGCGTTCTCGGGTTCGACCTGGTGGGCCGGGAGCGGGCGACGCCGCGTCCGCGTCATGAGTAGGTCGATGTCGCGGTCGAGGTAGCAGTTGATGGCGTTCGCGCTGCCCGCGGCGAGCGTGCCGCCGATCAGGGTCCAGACGACCTTCCAGCCCCAATCGGCCCAGTCGAGACCGGGCACCCACCGTGTCGCGAGGACCATCGCCGGGACGGTCGTCACCAGGAGCAGCTCGATGATCCGCGGCTTGGTGAGGGCGATGTACGCGCGGATGCGATCGCGGGTCGTCGGCTGGAAGCCGGCCCGCGGGCCGTCGGACCTGCCGTCGCCTGCACCGATCGTGAGCGACCGAGCGGCGTAATAGCTCATCACGGTGAGCCCGACGAGGGTCGCGAAGATGACCGCGCCGAGCGCGAGGTGCAGCGTCTGGGTCCAGGCCGACAGCTGCGTCATGACCTGCAGGCCACCGACGACCACCTGGATCGCGAAGAGGACCGCCGCGCCCACCGCCAATCGGACGAGGGTCGGCTGGTCGCGCTGTGTGCGCCATGCCACGACTGCGAGTGTCGCGACGATCACCCCGACGATGGCTGCCACCCAGCGGTGAAGGACGTGCGGCGACGTGAGATCCGTCAGCGCGGGAGCCAGCGTCCCGTTCATCAACGGCCAGTCGGGGAAGACGAGGGCGGTGTCGGTCGCCGTCACGTGCGAGCCGAAGAGCAGGAGCGCGAACGTGGTGAGCGTGGCGAACGCCGCAAACAGCGTGAACCGTTGACTCCCGCCACCCGAGCCGAGGCGGGCGGGGAAGCCGGCACGGACGGTGACGAACACGAGCAATGCCACGAGGAGCATCGCGGTCGCCAGGTGCGCGGTGACCGACTCGCCGCTGTTGCCCAGCCGGACGGTCTCGCGCCCGAGCCACGCCTGGAACCCGACGAGCGCTACCGCAAGGATCGACGGCCACAGCAG
>JBKPMM010000157.1:0-22305 GCA_046732155.1 Chloroflexota bacterium
GGTCAGGGCGCCAGCGCACCAGCCGAGCCGGATGCCGGAAACGGTCGCCGTCCACCTGATCGAAGCCCACCTCGACCACGATCTCGGGTTTCAGCGGCACCCAGTCGTGCTCCATATCCGGGGTCCAGCGCGCCGCCGAGCCCGGCAGGCGACCCAAGGGGCTGGCACCGATCGTGAAGCCGGCACGCCAGGGATGCTGGGCGAGCCGGATCGCAAGCGGGTCGAGCTCTCTTGCGAGGCGTACCCGCTCCTCGCCCGGGAACTGCGTCACGACGCCGACATGCCGAAGCGCGCCTGCATCGTCGTAGAGGCCGAGAAGCAGCGAGCTGACGATCCCCGGGGCGAGCGGTCGGTACCCGGCGACCACGCAATCGGCGGTGCGCAGCATCTTGACCTTCGTCATGAGACGCCGACCGGGCTCGTACCGGAGGTCATCGGGCTTGACCACCACCCCGTCGATCGGTACGCCGCGAGCCTCGAACCACGTTCTCGCGACATCAGGGTCGCGGGTCGCGGGCGTGACGCCGATCGTCGCGTCACCAGGTGGGAGGAGACGCTCCAAGGCGGCCCTGCGCTCGGGAAACGGCCGGTCGCGCACGTCGCATGGGCCGTCGGCGAGCAGGTCGAATGCGACGTATCGCGCCGGCGTCTCGCGAGCTAGCCGCTCGACCCGAGAGGCGGCCGGATGGAGCCGGCTCATCAGCAGCGAGAAATCGCCGGGACCCGCGAGCAGGATCTCGCCGTCCATGGCCCACCCGCGTTCGCCCGGACCTCCAGGCCGGCCGGCACGGATCGCAGCGATCGCGTCGACCAGTTCCGGGAAGTACCGCGCCAGGGGCCGATCGTGCCGGCTCCGCAGGTCGATGTCGTGCTCATCGACGAACGCGATGCATCGGAAGCCGTCCCACTTCGGCTCGTAGGTCACGTCTCCTTCGGGGAGTTCGCGTACCAGGCGAGCGAGCATGGGTGCGACCGGTGGCCGCACGGGACCCGTCATCCACCCGGCATACCAGCCGTGGCGCCGCCGCTGGTCCCACGGCGTCGTCGGCGCCGTGACGGCTCCGTGTCAACGGCCGCGAGCGGAGTTTGAACAGGATGAAGGCCGACAACGCCTAGACATAGGGATCTCCGTGGATGCGGACGGGGTCCCTTCCGTCCGATGCTCGTCGCACGCCACCCAGAAGGAGATCGCACGACATGACGACCAGCACGACCGTGGACCCCGCCCAGGCGCCAGAGCCGTCCCCCGACCTCGCAGCGATCAAGACTCGGCAGCAGGCGACCTGGTCGAGCGGCGACTACCACATGATCGGGACCCAGATCCAGATCGTGTCCGAGCTCCTGATCGAAGCGCTCGACGTCCATTCGACGGAGCGTGTGCTCGACGTCGCGACCGGTAGCGGAAACGCGGCGCTCGCCGCGGCACGCCGCGGGTGCGACGTGACAGGCGTGGACTACGTCCCGGCACTCCTCGAGCGCGCGCGCCGTCGTGCCGAGGCTGAGGGGCTCACCATCGAGTTCGTCGAAGGTGACGCCGAGGCACTCCCCTTCCCTGACGCGAGCTTCGATGTCGTGAGCTCGGTCTTCGGCTCGATGTTCGCGCCCGACCAGGAAAGGGCGGCCGCCGAGCTCGCCCGCGTGGTGAGGCCGGGCGGCCGGATCGGGGTCGTTGCCCATACGCCGGACGGCTTCATCGGCAACCTGTTCAAGGTGATCGCGAAGCATGCCCCGCCGCCGGCCGGTCTGCGCTCGGCGATCCAGTGGGGCACGGAAGCGCGGCTGCGCGAGCTCTTCATCGGCAAGATCGCCGATCTGACGGCCGAGAAGCGCTTCTACACCTTCCGCGACCGCTCGCCCGCGCATTTCATCGAGTACTGGCGCTCGTTCTACGGCCCGACGCTCAAGGCATTCGAAACCGTCGGTGAGTCCGGCCGAGAGGCACTCGAAGCCGACATGCTCGAGCTGATCGGGCGCTTCAACGCCGCACAAGACGGAACGATGGTCGTACCCAGCGAATACCTGGAGACCGTGATCAGCGTCCCATGAATCGCGGCTGATAGCCGCCTGCGACGAGGAGCGTCCCGCTCGGAAAGCCACACCGACCGCATGACGCGGGTAGGGTGAGCGGATGAACGGGACCGCCCCGGCCGATCTGCGCGCCCTCGTCGATCGACTGGACGCACTCGCAGCACGTCGTCTTGCGACCCAGCCGCGGAGCGAAGCTGCGGCCACCAGAGCCTCCCGGCTCGCCGATCATCTGGCGGGCCATGTCCGCGTCCGGGCTGCTTCACTCGACGCTCCGCTCCTCGTCGTCCTCGTCGGACCCACGGGTGCGGGCAAGAGCACGGTCTTCAACACCATCGCCGGCCGCGCTGCGAGCGAGACCGGTGTCCTTCGCCCGACGACGCGCGTCGCCGTCGTCCTGCTCCACCCGGAGGATCGCGAGGGCCTCGCCGAGGGCACGTTCGCACGCGTGCCCCCGTCGCTGATCCGGTTCGTCGAGGACGCGACCATCGAGCGTGGGCTCGTCCTCGTCGACGCTCCGGACATCGACTCGATCGAGCATGCCAACCGCGACCTGACCGATCGTCTGATCGAGGCCGCTGACCTCGCCCTCTTCGTCACGACCGCGACCCGCTATGCCGACCGCGTGCCGTGGGCGGTCCTCGACCGGGTGCGCGAACGTGGCCTCCCGCTCCAGGTCATCGTCAACCGGATGCCGCCCGACCCGGCGGATCAGGCCGAGATCCTCGCCGATGTACGGCGGCTGCTCACCCAAGCCGGACTGGACGAGGCGCAGGCCGGCGTCGACGACGCGCCTGCGCGTGAGATCGTCACGGTCGCGGAAGGCGCGTTGGATCCCGCGGGCGACCGCCTCGCCGCCGACGCGATCACACCGGTGCTCAGCGAGATCGCGCGGCTGCGCGCGGATCGGGACGCGCGGATCGCGCTCGCCGCCCGCGCCCTCACAGGGTCGTTGACCGGCCTGGGCGAAACGATCGACCAGATCGCTGACGACGCCGAGCACGAATCGATCGACGTCGAGGCGCTGCGTCGGATCGCCGACCGTGCGTACGAGACGGCGCTCGAGGGGCTGCGCCACGAGATCGCGCGTGGATCGTTCCTGCGCGAGGAGGCCGTGCGTCAGTGGCACACGTTCGTCGGTGCAGATCAGATGACGCGCTTCTTCTCGGAAGGCATCGGCCGGATCCGTGGCGCGATCGTCGCGGTCCTGCGGCCGGCGACCGCACCCGTCGCAGAGGTGCGAGCAGCGACCACGGAAGACCTGACCGCGGTCGCACGCCTACAGGCAGCCGAGGCGGCTCGCCGGACCGCGACGTCATGGTCGGAGACGCCGGTGGCGAGTCGAGTGCTCGCGGAGCAGCCGGAGCTGTGGGTTCCCTCCGCGGACTTCGATCGCCGCCTCGAGAGCCGGATCGAGCGATGGATCGAGGGCATCAGCGCGGAGATCCAAGCCAGCGGCCGACCGAAGCGGATGCTGGCTCGTGGCGCCGCGGTCGGGGTCAACGCCATGGGGACCGGCGTGATGTTGGCCACGTTCATCCACACGGGCGGTCTGACAGGTGCCGAGCTCGGGGTCGCGGCCGCCACCGCATTCTTGAACCAGAAGGTGCTCGCGGCGTTGTTCGGTGAGGCGGCGATGGTCGAGCTCGTGGCGCACGCCAAGCAACGTCTCGACGAGGCGCTGACCACCACGTTCGACGAGGAGCGTGCGCGGTTCGATGCGCTGCTCCCCGCGTCCGGTGTCCTGACGACGCTCGCGGCGGATCTGCGAGCCGCGGCGGCCGACGTTCGCGCGCTCCCCGAACCCGCGTGATGGCGCAGACCGACACGTCCGTGTCCGGCCCGCCGCTCGAGGACGCGGATGACGCGCTCCTCCGTTGCCTCGGGTCCCTGCTGCGGGCCATCGAGGCGGCCGATGTCCTGGGCATCCCGACCGAAACGGCGCGTGAGGTCCACGCCGATGGCGTCCGGCGCCTCGGCTTCCCGTCCGACGCCTACGTGCTCGCCTTGGTGGGCGGTACCGGCGTCGGGAAGTCGAGCCTGTTGAACGCCCTCGCCGGCGCCACGGTGAGCGCCGCGTCGGCGCGGCGCCCGACGACGGCCGAGCCCGTGGCATGGGTGCCCGGCGCCGATCGCGAGGCCCTCGGTCCCCTTCTCGAGTGGCTCGGCGTGTCGGAGGTACGGGAGCACGGATCCGAGGGACTCGGGTCCGTGGCCATCCTCGACCTGCCGGACATGGACTCGGTCGTCGGTACGCACCGCGAACGTGTCGAGGCGCTCCTGCCGCTCGTCGACGCGGTGGCCTGGGTGACGGACCTCGAGAAGTACCACGACGCGATCCTCCACGACGGCTTCCTGCGGACGTGGGTCCCGCGCCTCGACCGCCAGGCGGTCGTCGTCAACAAGGCCGATCGGCTCACCGACGGCGACCGACCGCGCATCCGACGCGACCTCGAGCGCGATCTCAGCCAACGGCTGACGGTGTCGGAGCAGGAGACGGTCCCGGTGCTGATGACGACCGCTGCACCGACACCCGACCTCGACGAGTTCCGGGCGTGGCTCGCCGATGGCGCCGCCGCGAAGGCGGTGGTCCGGGCACGGATCGCGGCGTCGGTGGTCGAATCCGCGCGATCGCTCGCACGAGAGGCCGGGATCGGGGCTGGGCGGGACGTCGCGCCGTTCCTCTCTGACGAAGCCCGGACCGCCGCGATCGATGACTCCACGGCCGCTGTCCTACGGGCAATCGACCTGGCCGGACTCGAGCGCCAAGCTGTGGCGGCGACGCGTGCTCGGGCGCGGGCGACCGGCACGGGACCGATGGGCCGCCTCACGTCATTGATCTACCGCGCGTCCGGCCGGGACACCAAGGTGGCGGACCCGACCGGTCATATGCTCCGCTGGCGCGAGCGCGCGCCATTGTCCCCGGCTGTCGAGTCATTGCGGGTCGCGCTCGGCGCGGCTCTTTCCGACGCAAGCCCCGCGGTCCGACCCGCACTCGCCGCGACGATGGAGCCCGTCCCGCTGCGCCAGGGGTTGGAGCGCGCCGTCGACCGAGGGATCGCGGGCTTGGACCGCCTCGAACCGCCGACGAGCCGCTGGTGGTGGTTCCTTGGGCTGCTGCAGACACTCGCCGCGATCGCGATCGCCGTCTCTGCGGCCTGGGTCGTGGTGTGGGTCCTGGCCCGACCTGTGGTCGACAGCGTGGACGTGCCGATCATCGGTTCCGTGCCGATGCCGTTCGCCGCGCTGCTCCTCAGCATCCTGATCGGCTACCTGCTGGCGCGGCTGCTCGGGCTCCACGCCGGCTGGGTCGGTCGCCGCTGGGCCCGCGGCGTTCGGGCCCGCGTCAGCGGATCGATCCACGAAGAGGTCACGCAACGCGGGCTCGCCCCGCTCGACCGACTCGAGGACGCTCGGCGCCGGCTGGCGGCCTCCACAGCGGACGTCCTCCGCGGCTGTGCCCGGGGCTGACGATCAGTCGGTCGGTCGAAACCCTTGCCCGCCTAACGAGCCAGGAATGCCGGCTCCCGAGCACCCGGCCCAGTCACGGGTCTCCAGCCGCGGAAGCGCTCGACGACGGCGACCTTGGGGTACGCGTCGGTGGGTGACACCGGGTCTGGTCCGTCGCCGAACTCGTAGAGCGTGAGCATCGACTGCATCGGATAGATCGGGGCCTGCTCCGTGACCTTCACGAGCCTCTCGTCGACATAGAAGCGCACCACGCCCGGTCGCCACTCGGCCGCGTACCAATGTGCGTCGCGGACATCGATCTCGATGTCGACTTGTTCGAAGTCATCGCGCAACGCCGGATCCGCCCAGGGATGGATACCGATGCCGACGCGCGCCGCTCCTGGCGTCACGTCGCGCCCGAAGATCTCGCAGACGCAGATCTCGCCGGATCGCTCTGGTTCGTCCTCGAACCCGATCATCCAGAGCGCGACCATGTTTGCGGGGTCGGCGATCGCCCGCAAGCGGACCTCGAACAGGCCGTAGGTCGGCGTATAGAGCGCCTCGACCGGCTGGGCCTCGCGCACGACGAGGCCGTCGGTGAACTGCAACTGCCCGCTGCGACTGCCTACCGGCCCGGAGGACTGCCCAGTCTGCAGGCCCGAGACGCGGATCCAGCCGTCCTTCTCGGGGTTCCAAGGCGGCTGGTCGGCGTCGATGCGGAGGCGGAGCTCTCCTCCCCCGACGTCGTACCGCGCCCGCGTCGCCGAGCGCGAGCTCCAGTGCGGGAGATAGTTCGGCAGCCACAGACGATCGTCGAGCTGCGGCCGCTCGAACGTCTCATCGACCTCGAGCTCGTACTCCGACCGATCGATCATCCGTCCTTGAGATCGCGTCGCTCGAGCCGGATCGCGCGACCGTCACCGTCGACCAGCCGCCAGCGCACGCTGAGCTGGCTGTCGCGTCCCTCGCCAAGTAGTTCCGCGACGTCGGCCGGACTCGCATCGTCGCCGAGCGCGCGCACCGCCCTCGCGATGGCGTAGGCCGCGATCGCTGATACCTCGCCCACGAGATCTCGCCGGACCAGGTTCTCGGGATCGTCGGCGCCGGCTGCCGTCAGTGCCTCGATCAGCCTCGAGGCGCGTCTGCGATCGTCGGGCGCGAGGTCACGGAACCAGCGCGGTTCCTCGGGCTCGTCCGGTTCGGCTGGCTCTGACGCCTTCTTCGCGGTCGTGCGAGTCGATGCCTTCGCAGATGTCTTCTCAGAAACCGGTCTCGGGAGTTCCTTCAGGGGCGACGCGGGTGGCGCGGACTCACGCGCCTCTGCGATCGCGGACTTCGCCGCCGTCAGGGTCGGGTACGGGCCGCGGACCAGTGGGAGGCCGAGCTCGTCGGTCTGCTCCGCGTCGACGATCGCCCACGTGCCCGACTGCGGCTCGATCGTGAAGCGCTCGTCGCGGGTCTGCCAGCGCCCGCCACCAAGGCGCCGGAGACTCTTCTCCTCGGTCGCCTTCGCAGCCGCCATCAGGCGCGGCCGCGGATGAGGTCGATCAGGCGACCGAGCACGCGCTCGCCATCGGCCCGGATGCCGTTGTGCTCGAATTCGTCCGTCTCCCACACGCGGCTACCACGGATCGTGGCCGCGGTCTCCTCGGCGAAGTCGCGCTCGACGTACAGGTCGTTCACGTAGATCGTGGCCGCGACCGGCACCTCGTTGCGGCGGAGCTGATCCGCGTCGTACAGGCGCGGCCAGGCGTGCTCCGCAAGGAGCTCCGCGGCCTCGCGCTGGGGACGCAGCGCTCCGTAGTCCTCCCACATCCACGGGAAGACGTGCTCCGCGGTCATGTACCCCTCGCTGAGGATGTCATCGGGGAGCAGCCGATGCGCCGACCAGCGGGTCGCGACGCCATCGGCGTATGACGACTCATGGAGCGTCGCATAGATCGGGTTGCGCTGGAAGCGGACGCCGTTCTCCGCGTCGTGCAGGAATGCCAACGACCCGAACGGCAGCTCGACGACGTGATGGAGCAGCTCGAACCCTGCGCTGTCGCCCAACCACAGGCCGAGCTGCCGGAACCGGCGTGACGTCAGGCGGTCACCGCTCGGCAGGCGCACGTCCTCGTCGTCGAGGCGACGGAGGATGTCACGGATCCGGCCGCGGTCCTCCGGATAGCGCTCGAAGTACCGTCGGTTCGACGCGAAGAGGCGTCGATAGGTCGCGCCATAGATGTCGTCGACGGGTCGCCCGATCGGCGACAGACCGCCCGTGATGAACGCCTCGGCGAGCCCACTGGGCGCGATCGAGAGGTACGTCATCGACGTGAAGCCGCCAAAGCTCTGCCCGAGCACACTCCAGCGCTCGACGCCGAGCTCCTTCCTGATCAGCTCCGCATCGCGGACGATCGAGTCAGCTCGGAAATGGGTCAGGTAGTCAGCCTGTTCATCAGGCGTGGCGCCTGGGATCTCCGATCCGACCGGGGTCGAGCGACCCGTGCCCCGCTGGTCCAACAGCAGCACCCGGTAGTCGAGCAGCGCGCGCTTCAGCCAGCCCATCGGCGGGCTCATCGGACGGACGGCCTCGAAGCCGGGACCGCCCTGGAGGAAGACCAGGTACGGACGATCGAGACCGTCCGGCGCCGCGACCTCGCGGGTGAAGACTGTGATCTTCGGGCCGCTCGGATCCTCGTGGTCGAGCGGCACCCTATGCTCTCGCTCGGTCAAGATGGCGCCCGGCGCCCGGAATGTCAGCACGTGGGGCTAACCTCACTCGCCCATGGTGAGCGTGCCATCGCAGCCTCCAGTCCGGCATCGTCAAGCAGTCGCTTGCTCTGACAGTCACCTCGACGAGCGACCTCGCGTCGGATCGCGTTGACGAAGTGGCGATCGAACGCGCCGCGTGGGTACTTCCGGGTCACCGTCGCCCGAACGCTCGCGACGAGATCGACGTCCACGCCACGAACGTCGATGCCCGTGCCGCGGTCCAGCAGAACTGCTTCGACGCCATCATCGAGCGTCACGCCCGGCTGCATGTGAAGGATGATCGCGATCGCGGCTCGATCGGCGGTGTCCGCGGCCATCCCGAACCGTTCCAGCGTCCGACGGGCGAATTCCGCGCCTTCGATCTCGAAGCACATCGTGTTGCGCGGGATGGTGGTGAGACCGAAGTCGTGGAACAGCGCGGCAGACCACAGCACCTGGCTGTCGACGGTGAGCCCGTCCCACGCACCGATCGCGGCGCCCCAGCAGTACGACCGGACCGAATGCGCGAGCAAGTAGCGTGGCAGTGCACGGTGGGCCCATCGCCACGACGCGTCTGACACGTCGTCCTGTGGGACCGGGAGCCCGGCGATCGAGGTGGGGAGCCTGGGGGCGTCCATCGTGTCGATGGTAGCCGCGGAAGGGGTCGGGTGACCGGCTACCCGCCCTCAGTCGGATCCGTGTCGTCCGCCCTTCGCTCGCCGCCTTGCGCGGGCGGCTCCCAGGCGTACTCCGCGTATCGAAGCTGTCGTCGAGCGAGATCGTCCAGGCGCTCCTGCTCTTCCCGGAGTAGGTCGCGGTCGCGTGCGCGCTCCTCGGCGTCTGCGTCCGCGTCCGCGCCTCGCTGGTCCTCGACGGGCGGCGACTCGCTCGACGGCGAGCTCGGCTCACGCCCGAGGAGGCGACGGAGGAAGCCCATGAAGCCGCAGCGTGCGCTGGTCGACGTCGAATGGAAGCACGACGACGAACTTGCCCGACAGGGATGGCGTGAACGAGGACTGGCGACGCCGCACGAACTGGGTGCTGAGCTCGCCGATGGACAAGGCTTCGCCGGGTCGTGGGCTCCGGCCCCAGGTGGTCGAGTCACCAAACGGGTGAAGCGGATCCTCGACGATCGCCGCAGTGACCCGGGCGCCCGGCAGCAACGGGTCCTTCGTCGCGCGGAAGCCGCTCATCACCCAGGCGTGCCGTCCTCGCCAGACGAGGAGTCCGACGGGGCGACCCGTCGTTCGCATCGCCCGAGCCGCCGTGAGCAGCGCCTCGTGGACCGTGTCCTTACCGACGACCTGGTACGGGCCGGCACCCTCGATCGTCAGGGCCTTTGCCCAGCCCCGGACGCTCGCGCCGTGGCGGATCCGCCCGTTGCGACTCGGTCCGCTCCAGGCGCGAGCGAGCTTCTGCAGGCGCAGCTGGGTCGCGGCCGTCCGGTCAGCGCGGCTGCTCATCATGTTGAGCATCATCTGCACGCTCGCGCCGACGCACTGCACCAGGTTCGTCTGTCCCACGTAATCGGTCGTGCGGCCGAGGTCGAGCTGGTAGGAGGACGCGGGCGCGGCTCCGACGGTCGGCGCGACTGCTACTGCGAGGACGCCGGCAAACAGGGCGGGAAGGAGTCGTCGTGAGCGCCTCGGCCTCATGGTGCCACGGTACGACGGATCGGCTTTACCGGTTCGCCGACCCACGCAGACGCGCTCCGGCCCAGAGCCGCCCGGGCGTAGAGTGGCCGGCGTGACCGCGATACTCCCGCCACACGGACCGGTCGCCTCCATCACGTTCGCCGAGCTCGATGCGGACCCCTACCCCGTTCTCGCGAAGCTGCGCGAAGACACGCCGGTCGCGTGGGTCCCGGCGCTCGATGGCTGGGTCGTCACCCGCCGCGACCTATGCGTCGATGTCATGCGGGACGCGACCCGATTCACGGTGGACGACCCGCGTTTCTCGACGGCGCAAGTGGTCGGTCCGAGCATGCTCTCGCTCGATGGCGAGGAGCACCGCCGTCACCGCGACCCCTTCGCGACAGCGTTCCGTCGGCCCCAGGTGATGGAGCGGTTCGGCGAACGCGTGCACGGCTTGGCGCTGGAACTGGTCGAGGCGCTCCGGCCCCGCGGCCGTGCGGAGGTCCGTCGCGACCTCGCCGGTCCACTTGCTGTCCGGGTCGTCGCTGCGGCACTCGATCTGCTCGATGTCGAGCCGGCCGTCGTGCTCGGGTGGTATGACGAGATCGTCGCGGCGGTCGATCGCGTTTCAGCGGGCGGGGAGATCGGTGAGCGCGCCCCTCAGGCCGTCGCCGCCCTCGATCGGCACGTAGGCGCGACGATCGATCATCGTGCGGGCGTGCTGGCGGACGCGACCCGCACGCTCAGTCGTCCGGAGATCGTCTCGAACGCGGCGGTGATGATGTTCGGCGGCATCGAGACGAGCGAGGGCATGACGACCTCCCTCTTCTGGCACGTCCTCAGCACGCCTGGGGCGCTCGATGCGATCGGCCGCGACCGCGGGCTGATCGTGAACGCGGTGGAGGAATCGCTCCGCCTGGAACCTGCCGCGGGACGGGTCGACCGCTACGCGACCGAAGACGTCGATCTCGGCCAGGCACGTATCCGGCGTGGCGACCTCGTGATCGTCTCGCTCACCGCCGCAAACCGTGATCCGACGGCATTCCCGGACCCCGACCGGTTCGACATCGAGCGCCCGAACGCACGGTCGCATCTCGCGTTCGCGCAGGGTCCTCACGCCTGCGTCGGGCTCCATCTCGCACGGCTCGAGACGCAGGTCGCGCTCGAGGCCGCGATCGATCGTTGGCCGCGGTTGCGCCTCGCCGAGGGCGCTACGCCGCCGACCGGGCTCGTCTTCCGCAAACCGCGAAGCCTCCCCGTGGCCTGGGACGCCTGACCGTCTTTCCAAGCTCAGAAGTCGCGCCGACCCTCGAACGACTTCTCGACACCGGGTCGCGACCGCTCGTAGATCGCCAGGCGATGGCCACCGGGTCCTGCGAACGAGCGGACCGGACCCTGGGGGATCTCGAGGCCGTGGCCCTCGTCCCAGCCGCGCGCGGTCAACTCCTCGGATGCCGCCGCGAGGTCCGGGACGCGGTAGACAAGGACGGGCCGATCGCCTTCGAGATGGTCGGCGAGAAGGAGCTTGGGCGGAGCCTCGCTGAGCTCGAGCATCGCCACCCGCGCGCCCATGCCGTCGATGGCGAAGATCAGGCGCGCGCCGAGGACGTCGGTGAAATAGGCCATGTCCGCCGCGACATCGCGACTCGGCATATAGACGTAGTCGAGCGATTCGAACACGAGGCCCAGCCTACGCCGGGCCGGCCACTGTCACCCCGGCGGAGGCCGCCACCCGCCGGATGCCGCCTCCGCGACCCGTGCCGCGGCCAGTGCGACGTCCTCCCGCCATGGCTTCGCGACGAGCTGGACGCCGATGGGCAGGCCCTCGGGCGACGTTCCGCCGCGGACGACGACCGCCGGAAAGCCCGTGAGGTTGTGGACGTCGCTATATGTGTCCCCGAACGCGGGGTCGTTGCTCCCGCCGTGGAGGATCGCCGGCTGCGGCATCGCCGGACAGACGATCACGTCGACCTCACGCATCCACTGCAGCATCCGGGAACGGACGGCATCCGCGCGCTCGACCAGGGCGGTCAGCTCGGCCCCTGACAACCCGTCGGTGAACTGGACCCAGCGGCGAGTGTCGTATGACCCGTGGCCCGGCGTCCCGGCAGCCTTGACGAGTCGGGTCAGCCAGGCGTGGCCGTCGGCCGAGACCAACGACTGCCACGCATCCGCGACTTCGTCCATCGCCGGCGGACGCCGTTCCTCGACGTTCGCGCCCGCGGCCTCGAGGGCTTGCGCTGCCGCGCGGACAGCCTCGGCCGTCTCGGCGGTCGGCGTGCGAACACCGTTGTCGGTGAACATCGCGACCCGAAGACCGCCTACCGCGACCGCGGCGGGATCGCCCAGCGCGACCGGATACACGAACGGATCGACGCCATCAGGACCCGCGATGATCGGCAGGATCAGCTCGAGGTCCTCGACGTACCGGGCGATCGGTCCTAGCTGGGTGTACGCCTGGAACAGCCCGCGGAAGTCGGGCGAATGGCCTGTCCGCGGCACGCGTCCCGTCGTCGGTTTGATCCCCGCGACGCCGCAGACGTGCGCGGGCTGCCGGATGCTGTCACCGGTGTCGCTGCCGACGTCGAACGGCGACGCCCCCGCTGCGACGATGGCCGCCGAACCGCCACTGCTCCCGCCGGGCGTCCGCGTGACGTCGTACGGGTTCGACGTCCGGCCGAAGACGTCGTTGTCGGTCTCGTCCGACCACGTGAATTCCGGTGTATTCGTCTTGCCGACGAGGATCCCGCCGGCCTCACGCAAGCGGGCGACCACTGTCGCGTCGGTGTCAGGGACACGGTCGCGCCAGCCGATCGTGCCCGCGGTCGTCACCGTCCCCGCCGTGTCGAACGAGTCCTTGATCGTGAACGGGAGCCCGTGGAGCGGCCCCGTCACCTCGCCGCGAGCGAGCTGCTCATCGGCCCGCCGCGCCAGATCCAGCACCCCATCGATCCGGCGGACGACCGCGTTGATGCTCGGGTTCACCGCCTCGATGCGTTCGAGTACGGCGGTGACGACCTCCTCGGACGAGCGCCGCCGCGAGCGGATGTCATCCGCGAGCGACGTCGCCGAGGTCGCGACCCAGTCGCTACCAGACATCGCCCGGTCGCCATTCGCAGCTGATGGGAGCTTCTTCATCGAGCTCGGGTGTCGTACGGGTTCGGAGGACCATGATGAAACCCTCCTCGTCGGGCGTGCGCTCTGGGCCGTCAGTCGTCCGTACGTAGGCACGGCCCAGCCACGTACGCCAGCCGAACCGTTCGTAGAACCCGTGCTCGCCGGTGCCAAGGACGCCAAGCTCGTATGTATCACGGACATGATCGGTAGCGGCACGCACGACCGCGCTCCCGAAACCCTGGCGTTCGTGGTCCGGCCGCGTCCCCACGGCTTCGACGTACCCGGTCCGGAGAGGGACACCGCCGATGTGGATGTCTCGCTCGACCACACTCGCGTGGCTGACGATCATGCCGTCCGCGTCCGCGATGAAATGGTGCCCGCCCATCGCGTGCTGCCAGTCATCCTCGGTGAAGCCGTCCTCGCCCTTGGGGAACGCCGCCCAGAGCAGCTCGCGCATCTGGACGAGGTCGTGATCAGTCAACTCGGCCGTCGTCGCGCTGCGGAACGAGATGCCAGACGTCATGCCCGGACGATGCCATACGGTCATCCCAAGGCCGCGGACGTGCGGAGGCCCTCCACCGCCGGTCGGCGACGAAGGGCCGGAGGGTTCGCTATCAGCCCGGCCTGCCGGGCGTCCTATACCGGCCTGCCGGGCGTCCCATCGGTGCTCAGGCGAAGCGCCAACGCGTGGCCCCGTAGGGCTCTGCTGTGGCGACGCCGATCACCTTGTCGAATCTGAAGCGGTAGACGTACCAGGGTGGCGGTCCAGCGCTCGGGGCACTGAATGGCGCGGTGACTGCGTCGCCCTCGACGGTGGCGGGCCAGCCGCCGGCATTGAACTTCGGGACGAGGGCATCGAGCGTCGGGCGGTCCGTCACCCGCTCGACGTCACCTTCGAAGACGAGGTCGATGCCCGGCAGCCGGACGGAGATCGATGCCGCCGGGTTTTCAGCGAGGTGGCGGGACTTCTTGGTGCCGGGGCCGCTCGTGAAGTAGAGGTCGCCATCGTGCCAACCCGCGCCAACACCAGCTGCATGTGGGCGCCGGTCGGCACCGACCGTGCCCAGGAACCAGGTGAGATCAGCCGTCGGATCGGCGAAGGCGATCAGGTCGTGCGGCCGGCTCCACGGGAGTGCTTCAAACCCATAGATATCGAGGTTCGTCGTCTCGATGGGTTCTCGGTCGACCATCACCCACGCTCCTGGAGCGCCCAGCCGTTGCCGTCCGGGTCGTCGAAGAACGCGAAGGAATTCCACTGGCCGCCCTTCCCGTCGATCCACGTCCCATCATCGAAATGACGGATCGGGCTGATGTCGAGGCCGCGCGCCGCCAGCTCGGCGTGGGCGGCCTCGATGTCCTCGACGACGAGCTGGAGACCCTGGACGGAACCAGGCGTCGTGCGGATGGCGCCCTTGCCGACCATGATCGAGCAGCCCGACCCCGGCGGCGTCAGCTGGACGATGCGGAAGTCGTCGTTCGGCTGATGATCGACATCGATGACGAAGCCGACCTTCTCGCTGTAGAAGGCCTTCGCGCGGTCGACATCTGCGACCGGGAGCGGGACCAGCTCGAGCTTGTAGTCCATGGTCAGGCGACCGGCTGGCGCAACGTGGCGAGGAGATCGTCCAGACGGTCGAAGCCGTCGTTCATCCCCTCTTCCATCCCGGATTCGATCATCCCGTCGCGGTCTGCGACCGACTGATAGACGGAGTGGTTCCGAAGGATCGTCTTGCCGTCGCGCTCCTCGAAGGACAGGGACTCGAGCGAGACGTGGCCCGGCCAACCGTCGAATTCGAAGGTCTGGACCATCCGGTCGGGGCTCTGGTCGCCGTGGAACACGCCGTGGAAGCCGAAGGCGTGGCCCTCGTCGTCACTGTGCGTGTAACGCCACGTCCCGCCGTCACGGACGTCCCACGCGTCGAGCGTCATCTTGTACTTCCGTGGCCCGAGCCACTGCACGATGAGCTCGGGATCGGAGTAGGCCTTGAACACGAGATCGCGTGGCGCGTCGAACTCTCGGGTGATGTCGATGAAGGGGACGCCGGCCGGGGCATCGATCTGCGTCTTGGTCATCGCGGTTTCCTCTCTGCTGTCGGCTGCACCTGGAGCGCCGCAAGCAGCGCATCCAGACGCTCATGGCTCTCTTCCCAATACTCGCGGTAGCTGACGAGCCACTCCGCCGCCTTCCTGAGGGGATCCGCCTCGAGATGGCTCAGGCGCGTGGTCGCCTTTCGGCTGCGCGAGATCAAACCCGCCGACTCGAGCACGCGAAGGTGCTTCGAGATGGCGGGCTGGGAAACCTTGAACGGTGCCGTCAGCTCGAGGACCGAGGCATCCCCTTGCGCGAGGCGCGCCAGTATGGCGCGGCGAGTGGGGTCGGCAAGGGCGCCGAAGACGGCGTCGAGCTGGTTGTCTGGCATCGCTACATAACCATATGGTTATGCAGATGGTCTGTCAACCCCCCGACACCGCGACTTGAAGGGGCGGGGCGCGAGGCTAGGCGGAGCGCCGAAGCCGCACCATCGGGATGACCCGGCCGGTCTGCGCGGGGTAGTCGGCGAACCAGGGCAGCGCACGGACGTGGTCGTCCCAGAGTCGGTCCCTCTCGGCGCCGTCCTCGACGATCGTCGCCGTCGCGCCCGACCGCTCGTTGTCGACCTCGACGTCCACGTTCGGATCGGCCTTCAGGTTGTGGATCCAGGCCGGGTCCTGCTTGGACCCTCCCGCCGTCCCCGCCACGATGTAGTCGTCGCCGTCGCGGTGATACGTCAGGATCGAGCGTCGATCTGCGCCGGTGCGGGCGCCCTTGCTGGTCATGATCAGCAGCGGATGCCCAGCCAGCGGCCCGCTGTTCACCTTCCCGTCGTTCGCGCGCATCTCGGCGATCAGCTGCTCCTCCCAGGCGGCAGCGGCGGCAGCATCGGTCATGGCAGGTTCCTCCGTCGCGATATTGGTTGCTGGCGCAACGATGCCACGGAACGAGCGAATCTGCTGGCGCCGTGACGGGGCGCGCGTAGAGTGCGGGGATGGATCGCGCGACCTGGCTCCGCGAGCGACGCGAGGCGGTGCGCGCCGACTACGACGCGGATGCCGCGACGTACGACGATTCGCCGTACCCGAGGACGTCTCACACGGCGTTCATCGATCGGCTTATCGCGACGTGCCCGCCGGACGGCATCGTGCTCGACGCGCCGTGCGGCACGGGCCAGTACTTCGCTCGGATCCGCGCTGCCGGCCGTCGAGTCGTAGGCATCGACCAGTCCGCCGGGATGCTCGAGCAGGCCCGTCAACGGGGTCTCGCCGAACGCGTCGAGCACGTGGGGCTACAGGAGATGGCGTTCGAGGCGGAGTTCGATGGCGCGCTGACCGTCGACGCCATGGAGAACGTGCCGCCCGAGGACTGGCCCCTCGTCGTCAGGAACCTGCGGCGCGCCGTCAGGCCGGGAGGTCACCTGTACCTGACGGTCGAAGAGCAGGAACCAGCCGAGATCGAGGAAGCGTGGCGGCGCAACCGTGAGCGAGGCCTCCCCGCTGTCCGAGGCGAGATCGTGGAGGGCGATACCGCCGGCTACCACTACTACCCGGGCCGCGAGCAGGTGCGCGAGTGGCTTGCGGCGGAAGGCCTCGAGGTCGTCGACGAGGGATCCGACCAGGAAGACGGCTGGGGGTACTGGCACCTGATCGTCGTGACGCCCAGCGGTTAGGCTCGGGCAAACGGCCGGGTCCTTGAGGGAGGGCGTCAGGTGCGATCCATCGCTCGCAGTCTGCATACCGTCGTCGCATGGCTGTTCGTCGCTGGACTGATCCTGCAGGTGTGGCTCGCCGGCCGCGGCGTCTTCGAGTCACCGACCATGTTCGATAGCCATCGGAGCGTGGGCTACACGCTGAGCCTGTTCACGATCGTGCTGCTCGTGCTCGGTCTGCTGGGCAGGATGGGACGGCGCGTCGCGCTCCTCGCCGTCGCGATCTTCGTTCTCTTCATCCTGCAGTCGGTGTTCGTCCTGATGCGCGATTCGACACCGGCGGTCGCGGCACTCCACCCCGTCAACGGTTTCCTGATCCTGTTCCTCGCGATCGTCCTCGCCCGCGACTCGTGGATGATGCGAACGGCGCCTGCACAGGCCTGAGACTTCCCGCCGTCAGCTTGCCTCGGCCTCGAGCTGGCTGACCGCCTTATCGACCCGCCGCTGCCGCGTCTCGGCCGACTTCGCGCCCTCGATCGAGAGCGTGTAGCGCCGCTTGTTGCTGTACGACAGCGCTTCGAATGCCCGCTTCGCCGCCGGGGCGGCCTCGAGCGCGGCAGCGAAATCAGCGGGAACGTCGACCTCGCGCGGCGCGGTGTCGAGCTCCAGATCGACGTCGATCGTGTCGCCGGGCTTGACACCCGCGGGTCCGCGATGCTCCTGTGCGACGCCGATGAGGAACTCGTCCCCGTAGACCGCGACCGTGTTGCGGTACGAGTAGCCGTTGATCGTCACGACGACAGGTGGCCGCTTGCCCTTCCCGAGCGCCTCGACCACCTCGCGCGGGACACGGAAGCCAGCGGCGTTCTTGCCCGCCGGGTCGAGCGTCGTGGTGAACCGCATGCGCCGAGTATGCCAGCGGCGCGCACCGTCATCGAAGGAGCGTCGCCTGGATCACCGACCGCGCGCCGGCGGATACCGTGCGGTCGGCCACGTTCGGGTGATAGCAGACCTCGACCTGGCGTTTCGACCCGGTCGTATCCTCCTTGCATGGCCACGCAGGCCCCGGCGAGGGGACAGGAACGGCCGGGCGACGTGCCATGGGTCGTCCCGATGGCCGTCACGTTGCCGCTGGTCGGTCTGGCGATGCTCCTGGCTCGCCCCGAGCTCGACATGGAGTGGGAGCACCACCCGAGTCATTTCTGGATCGTCCTGCTGACCGCGGCAGTCAGCGTCGCGCTCGCCTACGTCACGAACGCCGCGGCCGGACGGTACCGCGATGCACGTCTCGTGCTGATCTCGTTCGCGTTCCTATCCGCGGCGGGATTCCTCGGCCTCCACGCGCTGGCGACGCCGGGCGTCCTGCTCGACAGCCCGAACGCCGGTTTTTCGATCGCGACGCCTGTCGGTCTCGTGCTTGCCGCGTTCTTCGCCGCTGCCTCGACGAGCTCGGTAGCGGGGCCGGGCGGACCGATCGTCCTGCGGGCGCGGCCCGCGATCCTGGCGGGTCTGCTCGGGCTGATGGTGCTCTGGGGCGTCCTCTCGCTCCTTCGGCTGCCGCCGCTCGACGGTCCGCCGCCACCCACGGAGGGCGTCGGCCTGCTGACCGTCTTCGGCGTCGTCGCGGTCGCGCTATACGCGTTCGCTGCGTGGCGCACCTACCGGTTGTACCGCCAACGTGGCGGGACGGTCCTGCTCACGATCTCGGTCGCGCTGATCCTTCTCGCCGAAGCGATGATCGCGGTCCTCGTCAGTCGCAACTGGCAGCTCAGCTGGTGGGAATGGCACGTGCTGATGCTCGCGGCGTTCGGGTTGATCGCCCTCGGCGCTCGCGCGGAGTACCGCCGAAGCGGCTCGCTGACCGGTGCATTCGGCGGGCTGTACCTGGAGCAGACCCTCGCGCGCATCGACCGCTGGCACGCCGGCGCGATCGCCGCGGTCGCCTCCGCGCAGGCCGAGGGACGCCCGGTCGAGGGCGTGCTCGATCAGCTTCGCAGCGAGGGCGCGACGAACGAGGAGGTCGCGCTGCTCACCGGCACGGCCGAGGAGCTGCGTCGGCTCGACGCCGCGTTCCAGCCGTACCTGCCATCCGTCGTGGCGGAACGCATCCGGCGCGCGGACGAACCCGGCGCCGCCCTCCCGGGCGAAGAGCGAGTCGTCAGCGTCCTGTTCGCCGATCTCGCCGGGTTCACGACGTTCTCCGAGACGCGTCCCCCGACCGAGGTCCTCGAGATGCTCAATGCATTCTGGGCGGCTGTCGTTCCTGCGATCGACGAGGCGGATGGCGTGATCGAGCAGTTCGCCGGCGACGGGATCATGGCGATCTTCAACACCGAAGGCGATCAGTCCGACCACGCCAGGCGGGCAGCTCGTGCGGCACGGGCCATCGTCGCCGCTGCACGTCCGATCGCGGCAAGCCGGCCCGGCTGGCCGACGTTCCGCGTCGGCATCAACACGGGTCGAGCGGTCCTCGGTGACGTCGGCGCCGCGGAGCGACGCAGCTTCGCGGTCATCGGCGACACGACGAACACGGCGGCGCGTCTCATGGCCGCCGCGGAACCGGGCCAGATCGTCGTGGGCCGCTCGACGTGGGAGGCACTCGACGGCGAGGCTCGCGGGACTGCCCTCGGCGCGATCTCGGTCAAGGGCAAGCGCGAACCGGTCGAAGTGTGGCGACTCGACGGATGACGTTTCCGTAGGATTTCCCCAGGCATCGATGGCGAGGCGCGATCGGAGATGGTGTCAACGGCGGATCCGAAGACTGAATTCTTCCCGGGTGCGAACCCACATCCCGTGTTGCGTGTCGCGGACGACGGCGAGCTCATCTACGCGAATGCGACGAGTCAGCCCGTCATCGAAGCACTCGGCCTCGTCGTCGGCGAGGCCGTCCCGCCCGATTGGCTCGATCTTCTGTTGACCTCGGACGGGCCGCTCGATGTGCGCGTCGGCGCGCGGACGTATGAGTTGCTCGCCGTGCGGTTGCCGGAGCTGGGGTTCACCAATGTGTACGGGACCGACGTCACAGCCCAGCGCGCGATCACGAAGTTCCCTGACGAGAACCCGAACCCGGTCTTCCGGATCTCGATGGACGGTGTCCTCGCCTACGTCAATCCCGCAGCCCAGGAGCTCATCGCCGGACTCGGGGGGACGCTGGGTGAGCCGTTCCCGCAGCCGTGGGCAGACGATCTCCGGAGCGCCGCCCTGGAAGGACAGCGACGATCGGTCCACGCACATAGCGCCGGCCGGCACTTCGAACTGCTCGCCGTCGATGTGCCCGAATTCCAGTTCACGAACGTGTACGGCACGGACGTGACCGCTCAGCGACAGCTCGAGGCGGCGAACCAGCAGAACCTGGAACTGCTGCTCAATATCCTCCCGGAGCCGATCGCCGACCGCATCCGGGCCGGTGAAGGCCTCATCGCCGACCGCCACGATGACGTGTCGCTGCTCTTCGCCGACATCGTGGGGTTCACCGCCATGTCGAGCGTGATGGACCCCGAGGAGCTCGTCAGGCTGCTCGACCAGGTGTTCGGAGTGTTCGACGCGCTCGTGGAGGCCAGCGGGCTCGAGAAGGTCAAGACGATCGGTGATGCGTACATGATCGTGGGCGGCATGCCGACCTGGCGTCCCGACCACCTCGAGCGGATGGCCGACCTCGCGATCGACATCGCCCGAGCCGTGAATGACAACGACGCCGCGGCCCGTTTGGGGGTCAAGTTCCGGATCGGGATGCACACGGGCTCCGTGGTCGCCGGGGTCGTCGGCAAACGCCGGAGCATCTACGACGTCTGGGGCGATACCGTGAACCTCGCGAGTCGGATGGAGTCGACCGGCGTCCCGGGCCGCATCCAGGTCACCGGCGCGGTCGAGGAACGGCTGCGCGACCGCTACCGATTCGAGTCGCGTGGAGTCGTCGATATCAAGGGCAAGGGCCTGATGGAGACGTTCTTCCTGCTCGACCGCGCCTGACGTCTAGAAGGTCGTCTCGGTCGTTTGCGTCGCGCCGTCGGCGATCGATGCATAGGCCTTCACGATGATGTCGAGCACGTGCCGCGCGTGCTCGGGCGTCAGGAGGGGCTCGGCTTCACCGAGCAGCACGTCGATGAAATGACGCGCACCCGCCTCGACGACCGGAAGCTCGTCGACCGGGATCTCGATGCCATGCTGCCAACCCTCGTCGGCTTCGGGCGTGCCGTCGTCGACGTAGAGACTGACAGGCGACTCCATCTCCCACGAATAGCCGCCGAAGCTGACCGACGCGCGCTCCAGGTGGACCTCGAGCCAGGGCGTCCGCGACGCGGCCGTCGCGAAGCTCGTCAACAGTTGTCCGAGCGCCCCGTTCCCGAACTCGAGGTTGATCAGGACGTGATCGGGCGTCGTGACCCTGATCGGCTGGCCGGTCAGCGGTCCGCCGCGGGCGACGCGGTTCGGCACGCTGATCGTGCCCATCGCCTGGACTCGCGCCACCGGCCCGAGCAGCATCGTCATCTGGTGGAGGCGATACACGCCGTGGTCGATGACGGGCCCGACGCCCGGGGCGTAGAACGGCCGAGGATCGCCGGTGTACTCGCGCCAGCCCGCCGGACCCGGGCCGGCGTGCTGGGCCAGGACGAGCGTCGGCCGGCCATAGCGGCCGGACTTGACCAGCTCGGCGAGCCACTGCATCCGGCGGGTGGCGGCCTCACCTGGAGCCGAGAGGAACGTGACGCCGGCCTTCTGCGCCGTCTCGATCAGCCGGTCGGCCTCGGCGATCGTCGAGGCGAGGGGCTTCTCGGTGTAGAGCGGGATCCCGGCCGCGAGGATCGTGTCGTTGACCGCACCATGGAAAGGCGCCGGTGCGAGATCGATGACGCCGTCGAGGCCGCCCGCATCGAGCATCGCGTCGAGCGTGTCGAACGCCTGAGCGTCAGGCGACCAGGTAGCGATCTCTCGAGCGAATGCCTGAGCAGCCTCCAGACGGGTATCCATCACCGACGCGATGCGAACGCGCGCGGCATCGGCCTCGAGCACGGGCAGGTAGTGTCGATGCGCGACGTCGCCGCAGCCGATGATCCCGAGTCGCAGCGGCGCTCGGTCGGAAGTGCTGTCGTCGTCGTTGGCGGGGCGCGTGTCACGGTCCATGGACCGCATGTTGCCGCAGGCGACGGAAGCAGTTGCGGCCGGCGCGCATGCGCAGACGTGCGACGAGCGCCGACCGCGTCGAATTACGCCACGTACAGGTCCCGCGGCGTCTCTGCGTCGGGGACGCCGATCTCGATCGGGTTCTTCTCCGGGTCCTGGCTCCATTCGAACCAGCCGCCGTCGTACACCGCGATCTGCGGCCAGTCCTGGAGGAACGCGTAGAACCACGTCTCGCTGGCACGCCAGCCCGTCCCGCAGTAGAACGCGACCCACTTCTCGGGGACGATGCCCGCCTCGGCCCAGTTCGCCGTGATCTCCGGATAGGCGCGCATCGTGTTGTCGACATTCCGGTAGTGCTGCATGTGGTAGGCATCGCTGCCGCAGTTGCCCCACACGTCGCCGCTGATACGTCCGGCTGGACCGATGTAGTTGTAGCCACTGACCGCGCCGATGTGCTCGCGCCAGGTCCGGACGCTGACGAGGGCCGCGCCCTCGGTGTCGGCGATGATCTCCTTCGCCTCGTCGATGTCGACGATCAC
>JBKPMM010000158.1:0-7016 GCA_046732155.1 Chloroflexota bacterium
ATCGGCTATGCCGACATCGACGTAACGCGCTCGACCCACCCCCCGTTGACGATGATCTCACTGCCGATCTTCGAGGCCGGGGTCGCAGCCATGACAGCCGTTCAGTCGATGATCGCGGGCACGCTCAAGAAACCGGAACAGCACGTCTTCCAGTGCACCCTCCACGTCAGGGAGAGCTGCGGGCCGCACCCGATCTGAGGTCGCCTTCCCGGGGCCTTGGGCGCTGACTGCGCCGGGGCGGACGTACCACCGCGGACGTACCACCTTCTTGGCAAAAGTTGCGCCCGGAGACCGTTATGTCACCGAAGAGACCGGACGGCGCCGATCTCGGCCGCTGATACGTCCCCTGGTCAAAGTCTTGCCAGAACGGGGCTACGACCCGCCATAGCGGTCCCCGGGTGAAAGTCTTGCCAGATACGGGGCTACGAGCCGCGGCCGTCGCCCGCCCCTCAGTCCACGATCGTATGGCTCTGTTCCCGCATGAACTGCGCGACGTAGTACATCGACAGACCGGCCTTGCCGGTCGAGCCGCTGCCCTTCCAGCCACCGAACGCCTGGATACCCGGCCACGCACCGGTCGTCGCGCCCGCTCGTCGGTTGACGTAGAGGACGCCTGCCTGGATGCGGTCGATGAACTGCTGGATCTCGGACTGGTCCTCGCTGTAGACACCGGCGGTGAGCCCGTACACGGTGTCATTCGCAAGGGTCAGCGCCTCGTCGAGCGAGTCGACGGCGTGGACGGCCGTCAGCGGCGCGAAGAACTCGTCGCGGAAGACGCGATGGTCGGCAGGTAGACCACCGACGACGGTCGGCTCCACGAAGAACCCACGCGCCTTGTCGCCATCGCTTAACCGCTCGCCGCCGATCAGGACGCGGCCATCGCGTCGAGCCTCCATGACGGCCTGCTGATGACGGTCGACAGCGCGCTGGTCGATGATCGGGCCCAGCCAGTTCTCGCGGATGACCGGGTCGCCGATCGTGATCGTCTCGGTCTTCTCGACGAGCAGTCGGACGAGCTCATCGTGGACCGGCCGCTCGACGTAGACACGCGAGTTCGCCGAGCACTTCTGGCCGCCGAACCCGAACGCCGAACGCATGATCCCTTCCGCCGCCTCATCGAGGTCGGCGTTGCGGGTCACGATCGCCGGGTTCTTGCCGCCCATCTCGACGATGCACGGCCGCGGCCACGTCTTCGAGAACGAGCGGAAGAGCTGCATCCCGACCGCGTACGAACCAGTGAACACGATGCCGTCGATGCCGGGGTGGTCCTGGAGCGCCTGCCCGACGGTCTCACCGGGACCCATGACCAGGTTGACCACGCCCTGCGGGACTCCAGCGTCGATGTAGGCCTGCAGCATGTTCTGGGCAGACAGCGGTGAGGCCGACGATGGCTTGATCACGACCGTGTTGCCGGCCATCATCGCCGCCGAGGACGGACCGGTCGCAAGCGCCATCGGGAAGTTGAACGGGCTCACGACGGCGAAGACGCCGTGTGGTCGGAGGATCGACTTCGTGTGGACGGCGGTGTCCCCGAGGTTGCCCATCGGGTGCTCGTAGCCGTCGTTGTCCTCCATCGTCTGTGCGTAATAGCGGATCAGGTCCGCGGACTCCTCGATCTCGCCGAGCGATTCGATGCGGTTCTTGCCGACCTCGTAGCTCTGCGCCGCGGCGTACTCGAACAACCGGTCGCTGATCAGCTCCGCAGCACGTCGCAGGATCGTGAGGCGCTCCCGCCACGGCGTCGCAGCCCAGGACGGCTGGGCCCGCCGGGCCGCTGCCACGGCGTCATCGATGTCCGACGGTGTCCCCGTAGCGAACGTCCCGAGCAGGATGTCCGTGTCGATCGGGGAGCGCGCCTCGAAGGTCGACACGCCATCGCGCCACGCGCCATCGACGTAGTTCCGGTGGTACGCACCGAGCTCGCCGCGGACCTTCGTCGCGGCCTCCTCGAAGCCGGCGTGCAACTCCTCGTTGTCGGCGCGGAGCGTCGCGTACGTGACCTTGATTCGCGGCTTCGCTTCGGACGTCATCGTGGACCTCGTGTGCTGGGGGTCGATCGTTCGTTCGGGGAGGGTCGTCCAGTCTACGTCGAGCCGGGTCGTCGAGACGGTCAACCCGCCGCGGCAGCGTGTGCCTGTGGTCCGGTCGGAACGCGGCGGGCTGGATCGAGCGCCTGGACGGTGAGGTACGAGGCGACGGTCGCGAAGACCGCCCCGGCGATGGCATCGAACCCGCCGGATCCGACGAGTAGGGCCGCGAACAGCATCGATGTCACGACGAGACGGGTCTGAGCGGCCATCCCGGCCGCACAGCCGATGGCGATCGCAAATGTCGGTGACGTCCCGAAGGTCTGGACTGCGAACGCCGCGATGCCGACGCCAAGGAAGACCGCGGGAAAGATCGGGCCCCCGCGGAAGCCGGTCGCGAGGCTGACCACGTACGCAGCCGCTTTCGCCAGCACGAGGATCACGAGGGCGACGAGCGACGGCTCGGAGACGAGGGCCGGGATCGACGCCTGTCCGGAGAACAGGACGTCTTGCGCCGCGACGCCGAACGCCGTCGCGAGCTGGGCGAGCGATCCCACGGCAAGGCCGCCCAGGAGAAGCCCAGCCACGACGGTCCATCGGCGGTCACCGGTACGCCGCTCCCGCACCGACGCGAGCCGCTGGGCAGCCCGGTTGATCGCGACGATCAGCGCTGCCGTCAGGACACCGACCACGATGGCGATCATCAGATCGGGCACGCTCGTGCCGATGTACGCCGGAAGATCCGGGATCTGCAGCCCTGGCGCCGGCGCACCCGTGTACGGGCCGACGCCCAGGAAGACCAGGTAGCCGACGGCCGCAGCGACGAACCCCGGTACGAGGATGGGAATCAGCGTGGGGCCCAAGGCGATGCCGCCCTCCGTCAGCATCACACCGGCGACGAGTGGACCGCCGAACAAGGTCGAGATCGCGGAGAAGATCCCTGCCATCGAGAGGACGCTCTTCTCCTGATCGTTCGCGCGGACCATCGACGTGATCACGAGTCCGACCGCCGAACCGACGGCCATGACCGGGGCCTCGGGACCGAGGACGAGCCCGAAGCCGAGCGTCCCCAGAGCCGCGACGACGATCCCGGGCACATACGCCACGGGCGTCGCACCATGCGACATGCCACCCAACGGCGATCGACCGCCGTCACCAGGAAGGGCGATGCGGGCTGCCGCCACGATCGCCCCGCCGAGGACCGGCAGGAAGACGACGAGGTACCAGGGCGGCGTCGCCTCACCGAGCGCCGTCGGGAAGGTGTGCCAGATGAGCTCCTCCAGGTAGTGGACGGCGGTGAAGAAGGCGATCGCCCCCAGCGCGGCCGGGATGCCGATGGCTGCTCCGAGCAGCACCAGTCGAAGCACGTTTGGCGCTTCGGGCGAGCCGGACTCGGTCATAACGCGTCGACGACTTCGGCGAGGTCGCGGGCGATCGCGTCCGGTCGTCGTCCACCTCGTTCGGACGCCGCGACCTCGACGTCCGCCAGCCTGTGCTTGCCTGACAGCACGAGGATCCCGCGCAGCCCCGCGCGCTGTGACGCCCGCACATCCGTCCGCACGTCATCACCGACCATCGCGATGTCGCGGCGCGCGAGATCCCGGCCGACCTCCTTACGGAGGTCGCGGACAGCCTGCGTGAAGAACGCTGGCGAGGGCTTGCCGATGATCGTCGCGCGTGTCGCGGCAGCGAACTCGAGTCCGACCACGAACGAGCCCGAATCGAGGGTGGGGCCATCGGGCGTCAGCCACCACGGGTTGCGGTGCATGCCGACGAGCCGCGAGCCGCCGCGGACCAGCCGGAACGCACGGTTGAGGTTCTCGAAGCTGGCTTCCTCGGGCGAGTCACCGATGACGACGGCAGCTGCGGTGGCGCCCGGGGTTCCTGCCTCCTCGTGGCTCATCAGGAGCTGGCCGGCGAACTCGGTCTTTGCGTCGTCGGACGCGAGGACGTACAGCGGCTGGTCGGGGAACGTCCGCGCCGTCCACGCCGCTGATGCGGAAAGCGCCGATTCGAACCGTTCCGGCGGGATCTGCGCACCGAGGCCGGCCGACCAGCGCGACAGCGTCGCCCGACTCACCGCGGATGTGTTCGTGACGATCCGGTACGGGATCGACCGTCGCTCGAGCTGGGCGATCGCCTCGGCGGCGCCCGGAATGGCCGTACCGGCCGTCACGATGACGCCATCGAGATCGAGCAGGAATGCCCGGACGCCCCGCATCGCCGCCTGAAGGTCGGTCGTCGGGTGGGACTCCTGCGGCATGATGGAAGCCTATCGGAAGGGAGGCCGCCGGATGGGTCTGCTCGAGGGCAAGAACGCGCTGGTGTTCGGCGTGGCCAACGACCACTCGATCGCGTGGGGTATCGCTCAGGCACTCCACGCCGAGGGTGCCACGGTCGGCTTCTCGTCGATCGACAGCCTCATCCACAAGCGCGTTCGGCCGCTCGCGGATTCGATCGGCTCGACCTTCGTCGAACCCGCCGACGTCCAGTCGAACGCCGACATCGAGCGTGTCTTCGCGCGCTGGGGCGAGACGACCGACCATCTCGACATCCTCGTCCATGCCCTCGCCTTCGCGAAGCGCGAGGACCTCGAGGGTAGCTTCGTCGACACATCTCGCGACGGGTTCGCGCTCGCGCTCGACGTGTCCGCGTATTCCCTCGTTGCGCTGACCCGTGCCGCCCGGCCGTACCTGCGTCGCGGCTCGTCGGTCATGACGCTCACCTACTACGGGTCCGAAAAGGTCGTCGCGAACTACAACGTCATGGGTGTCGCCAAGGCCGCGCTCGAGGCGTCTGTGCGCTATCTCGCGTCCGACCTCGGGCCGGACGGCGTCCGAGTGAATGCCATCAGCGCGGGCCCGGTCCGGACGCTGGCGGCTGCCGGGATCGCCGGCTTCAAGGGGATGTACGGGGCATTCGATGACGTCGCTCCACTTCGGTCGAACATCACGATCGAGGATGTCGGGAAGACCGCGCTCTATCTCGCGTCCGACCTGTCGAGCGCGGTGACCGGCGAGATCATCCATGTGGACGGCGGCTTCAGCATCCTCGGGGTGCCACTGGCCAAGACGGACTAGCGCCCGAACCCCGCGTCAGCTCGCGGCCAGCTTGCCGAGCTCCGTTTCGAGATCCGGGATCGAGATCTCGCCCACGGCCCGGGCGACGACCTTGCCGTCCGGACCGATGAAGACCCAGTACGGGTAGGCCGGAAGACCGTATGCGGCGGCCGCGCTGTTCGTCGGGTCGGCGATCACGGGCACCGTCCAACCCTCGCGCTGGAGCCATGCCTCAGGCGGGTAGTTCGGCCGGCTCGGGTCGATGCCCGTCGCGACCGAGATCAGGTCGACGCCCTGGGGTACGCCGCCCGCGCTGACCCACGTCTGGATCAACGGCACCTCGGCCTGGCAGTGGGGGCACCAGTGCGCGATGAACAGGACGACCTTCGGCCGGCCGTCGGCCTTGATCGCGACCGCCTTGCCCGTGAAGTCCGTGCCACTGACCTCGGGTGCCGCCAGGCCGACGGCCGCGTCGCCGTTCGGGTTCTGGAAGTCCGGCAGTGGCGCGCCGGTGATCGTCGGCGCCTTGATGGATCCTGAGACGGATGCCGCCGGCGCGGTCCCGGCCGCGACCGAGGAGCTCGGCGGCACCGAGGAGCTGCCGCCGGTCGTCGGGCGGTTCGTGCCGGGCAGGACGATGGCCAGGACCGCCGCGATGACGACCGCCGCGACGATCACCCCCGGCACGAGCCAGCGCAGCGCCGGCGAGCGACCGCGACGTGTCGCGGCGGCTTCTCGCGCGGCGCGACGCCGCGCGCGTCGGTCGCCTGGGTTCGAAGTCATCGGTCACTCCATCGGTCGGGATCGTCGGGGTCGCGTACGAGCAGCAGCGTGAGGATCAGGAGGAAGGCGGTCAGCGCGAGCGTCGGCAGACTGAAGACGCCGAAGACGCGGAACCACACGAACGTGCACGGCGCCGACACCGCACAACTCCCGGTGTCCAGCGTCGGGATCCACTCGAGAGCGACATGGTACGCCGCGATCGCGGCGCCGATCGTCGCGAGGGCCACGCTGCCGGTCGGCGCGCGGCGCTGCCGTCGCACGATCGCCATCCCGAGGATGACGACCAGCGGATACATCGCGATGCGCTGGTACCAGCACAGCGTGCACGGCGTGAACTTGGCGACCTCGGAGAAGAAGAGGCTGCCGACGGTCGCGAGTGCGGCCACGAACCATGCCGCGATGACGCCGCGGGCCTGGATCGCCCGGGCGATCGCCGCGTACGCATCGAGTGCGGGGTCCGACTGGATCGCGAGGATGCGCAGCGTCGCAAGTATGACCATACCGCCGAGCGCTGCGATCGCGAGGATCGCGTAGAAGCGCTCGACGAGGTCGACGGTCAGCTCAGGCATCGTTGCCGGCGGTCTGGCATGCAGCGCAGACACCGGAGAGCGTGAGGTGCGCGACGTCGATCTCAAAACCTCGAGCGCCGCGCACGGCCTCGACGGCCGTGACGACGATGGGATCGTCGGTCGGCAGCTCCCATGAACCCGAGCAGACGCGGCAGTAGAGGTGCGCGTGCTCGGCTGCCGGCAGGACGTGGAACTCCTCGCGACCGTCCGCAGCGTGACTGTGACGGATGACACCGAGCTCCTCGAGGACATCGAGCGTCCGATAGACGGTCGAAGGGATCGTGTCCGGATCGAGCGCGCGGCACCGGTCGACGAGCTCAGCACCCGTCACGTGGCCGTCGACCTCCGAGAGGACTTCGACCAGGATGCGCCGCTGGGGCGTCCAGCGAAGTCCCTTGGCCCGAAGCTGGTCGGGGATGCCGGCCCACGGACGGCTGAGGTCAGGTTTCCAGTCGGTCGGTGATCCGGGGGCGCGCATCGCGCGCAGTATAGGAGGACAGGAGCGACAGGCTGCAGATGCAACCTGTTGCGATAGGCGCCCGGAACCCGTAGGCTACAAGCGACCCCCGGAGAGAGGA
>JBKPMM010000159.1:0-6704 GCA_046732155.1 Chloroflexota bacterium
CCGCCAAAGGTTCACGAGCGCGCATCGCCCGGATGTGCTCTAGCGCGATGAGCCACATCAGGGTCGACTCCGCTCCCTGGTTCCCGTTGACGCCATGGCGTGTGAGGCCGTCGTAGCTCGCGCCGCGACTCGGCACCGCGACATCCACCCCGAGGTCGTTGCCGCCGAGGAACCACGCATAGGTTCGCTCCATGACATCGCGATAGGTCACCGCGCCGGTTGCCCTGAACGCGGCTTCCGCTGCAAGCAGCGTGGCCGTCGCCTCGATCGGCTGCTGGTCGAACCGACTCTTATCCCCGCCGCTCGACCACCATCCATTGCCGACGGGAGAAAAGTGGCCGGCCGGAGCAGTCTGCGCGGCCACGAGCCAGTCCAACGCGCGAAGGCCGATCGCGAGCATCGGCGATGACGCTAACCGGCTGCCTGCCGCGATCAACGCGCGCGGTAGTAGCGCGTTCTCGTACGTCACGCGCGCCTCCGGCCACGGCCACGTCAGGACCCGTGCCCGCTCGAAGCTGGACATGAGGCGGGTCGCTAGATCAGCGTACGCGGGCATGGTCGCTTGTGTCGGGTCGGCGCGGAGCGCAGCGTCCATCGCGAGCATCGCCGACGCCGTCGCACGGCGGGCACGGAGCCCCTCGGCGAGGGGCAGCGCTCGTTCGAACAGCATCCGCGCACGCCCCACGATGGCGCCGTCGGATGCTCCTGACATCGTTTCCCCTAGCGCAAGCAGCGCCCGACCTTGAGAGTCTTCCGAGGCCACCTCGACTCGCCACGTGCCATCGATGCCACGAAAGTTGCGGAAACGCCCGGTCATGGGATCGAAAGCCGCCTCGAGGAATCGTAGGTTTCGCGAGGCGCTCTCGGCGACGTGCTGCCAGCCAAGGACGTGCTGATGAAGCAGATCGACCTGCAGGGCGCGGGCGACGTCATCAGTGCAGTAGCCATGGGCCGGGTCGGGTCGGGACCCGATCGCATGTTGCAGGATCCCGACCTCATCGCTCAGAGCCTCGAGGTGCCGACGCTCCACCGGGTAGAGCGGGAAGGAGTCAGGCACCGATCGCCGCTAACGATCCGACCGGTTGCGCCACGGGTGCGGTCGAGGCCACCCGCTGGAAGACCGCTCGATACGCGCTGCCGACTGCGGACCAGACCATGTCGCGGCTATATGCATATGCGCGCTGACCGAGGGCAACTCGGAGGTCACGGTCATCCAGGACGTCATTCAGGGCGCGTGCCAGTGCCGCTGCAGACCCTGGTTGAACGAGGATCCCGCGTCCGTCGGCAAGGATCTCCGCCGCGTAGGTGTATGGCGTCGACACGATCGCCCGCCCAGCGCCCATCGCGTACGACAGAGTCCCCGAGACGATCTGATCGAGCTTCGGATAGGGGGTAACGAAGACGTCGGCCGCTTCAAGCCAGCGCGTCAACTCGACCCGTCCCACGAACCGATCGACGAAGCGGACGTGGTTCTCGAGCCCGAGTCGCGCTACCTCGGCGACCAGGCGAGAGCGGTAGGCCTCACCTTCGGTCCGCAATAGATCCGGATGGGTCGCGCCAACGATCACATAGCAGGCGCGGGGGTGGGCGGCGACGACCGCGGGAAGTGCCTCAAGGGCGAGCTCGTAGCCCTTGCCTGGGCCGAGGAGCCCGAAGCTAAGGATCACCTCCCGGCCCTCCATCTCGAGGGCCGGCTTCAGCGCGGCGGATTCCACGAGCGGAAGGTCCGGCACGCCGTGAGGGATGACATCCAGCGAGGCTGTGGCGATGCCGTACTCGGTCGAGAGCAGGGCCGCGGCGGATTCCGACATGACGACCGTCGCGTCGCTCAGGGCGACCAGCTCGGAGAGCACCGCGCGCTGACCGTCCGTCGGCTCGCGCAGTACGGTGTGAAGGGTCGTCACCGCGGGACGGCGCAGCGCCCGGAGGAAGTCCAGGACGTATCCCCCGTCGACGCCGCCCCAGATCCCGAACTCGTGCTGGATCGAGACAACGTCGACGCAGCCTTCGAGCGTTCGCGCCGTTCGAGCGTAGTCCGCTCGTTCGTCACGGCGGATCCGATGGTGTACCTCGAGCGCGTATGGCAGCGCCTTCTCGTCGGGGTGAAGCGCCACGATCTCGCGCTCGCCCGTGGCGGCCGCAAGGTCGTTCGTGAATGAGGCGATCCCGCACCGACGCGGCGGATAGGTAGCGACAAACGCGGTGTAGACGATGACGAAGCTCCTCTCGCTCGTTCCGACGGGCTTCGTCCGACGGATCGGAAGCGCTGCCGGCGTGTCCGCGATCGCGGCGCCACAGCAGACGCGTGGAGGCGCGAGGATCGCGCGCTGGGATCGAGTGCCGTCGGTCCCCTCGGGCGCCGACGCCTGCTAGACGGGGCGCACGTGGGTTGCGCGCGGACCCTTGGGACCCGTCTCGATGTCGAACTCGACACGCTCGCCGCCGGTGAGACGGTCGAAGTCCATCGAGGGTACGAGACCGGCTCGATGGAAGAAGTACTCCTTCGCGTCCTCGGCGAGGATGAATCCGAAGCCCCGATCGGCGATGACCTTCTTGACAGTTCCGGCGGTCATGAGGACCTCCCACGCTTCCCGAACAGGGAGTCGAGAACGCACGGTCCGTTCGAGAAGGGGGTCGACCACGCGGGGCATCGCCTTGGAAGGCGGCGGAGTACAAACCCTATCACAATGCCCAGCGGATCATGACTCCCGCCCCCGTAAGCCGCGGTCGAGGTAGACGGGCCAGGCTCCCTGACGAGTCGTTTCGGCGTTACGAATCTGCAAGGTGGTGCGCGGCCTCGGCGACATCCTCGTTGGGGCGCGGCCCTAGCGTTCCGTCCGGCGGCGATCGTTTCTATCGGCCTCCCCGCCTTGATCGTCGACCTGAGCCCGGCCCCGCATCTGGGCCGGGCTCCTCGATCTCTGGCAGCACGTCCGCCGACCGACGTCGTTCATGGCGGCGACGCCGTCGTCAGCGCCCCGCCGGGACGTTCAGCTCCTCCTGGGCCTCGGTCTTGCGCTGCTCCATCCGCGTGCCGAGCTCCTCGAGCTCGTCCTTGTCGAACACCTGGCGAGCCTTCTGGAACATCTCGCCCTCCTCTTCCTCCATGTGGTGCTCGACGTTCTCCTTCATGACCTTGGCCTTCGCGCCCCACGTCTCGTCATCGACGGGCAGATCCTCGAGCTCAGCCATGACGGTATCCACCACGTGGTGCTCCTCGTACCCCTCGAGGACGATGTCCTTCGCCTTCGGATGCTCCTTGAGCGCGGGATAGAAGATCTCCTCCTCGATCACCTCGTGGACGGTCAGTTCACCCTTGATCTGGGCGAAGAGTTCCTCCCGCGTCTTGACGCCGCGTTCGGTCGTCGACTCGAGCTCGTCGAGGAGCTTGCGCATCTTCTGGTGGTCGTCCTTGAGCAGGGTCAGGGCATCCATCTCGGCCTCCGGTGAAGGGTTTCAGGGACGCGCCGGATTCCAACAGCCTGCTGCTTGCGGACGAGGCGATGGCGCCGGGACTTAAGCGCAAACGGACGTTGCAGTCCGATGGCGAGCCTTCCGGGTCCACCGCGCCGGCGAACCACCTAGCATTCGCGGCATGGACTACGGACTATGTCTGCCGAATTTCCGCGAGGGTGCCGCTCGAGAGGGCATGGAAGCCGGTGCGGAGGCCGCCCGACGCCTGGGCTGGTCGACTGTGTGGACGACGGACCACGTGATGGTCCCCTCGTCAGCCGCCGACGACTACGGCACCAACTACGACGCGATCGAGGTACTGGCGTGGATCGGCGCGAAATTTCCTGACCTGAGCCTCGGGACGAGCGTGATCGTCGTCCCGCAGCGCAATGCGGTCGTGCTTGCGAAGGAGCTCGCGTCGATCGACGCCCTGAGCGGCGGCCGCCTGATCGCAGGCGTCGGCGCGGGTTGGAACGAGGAGGAGTTCGCGAATCTCGGGGTCCAGGACCGGTTCCATGTCCGCGGCGCCTACCTCGACGAGACCATCGACCTGTGGCGCCACCTTTGGTCCGGGTCAAAGGAGCCGTTCCATGGGCGCTTCCATGGATCCGACGACTTCGTCTTCGCGCCATTGCCGGCGCAAGGGGCCGCAGTGCCGATCGCGGTTGGCGGGCGGGCCGAGGCGGCGCTACGACGGGCTGGTACGCGCGGCGACTGGTATCACTCCAGCGCGACCAGCGCCGCGAAGTACGCGGAGCGCGTGCCGGTCATCCGCGCCGCCGCCGAGGCCGCCGGCCGGCCGATGCCGCGTCTGACGGCCCGTGCGTGGACCGAGTTCGGTGAGGCGACGAGCAACCACTACGCGATCCGAGGCACGGTCGACGAGATGGTCGCGGAGATCCGCGCGTTCGCCGGTCTTGGCGTCGACCATCTCGCCGTCTGGTTCGATGCGACGGACCCCGAAGAGCTCGTGGGCCTGATGGAGCGCTTTGCGCGCGAGGTCGCACCCCCGGTCGAGATCTAGCGCCTAGTCCGTCGAGGTGAAGAGCGTCAGCTGCAGGTCCGCAGGCGCTCCGAGACGGACATTCCGATCGCCCCACGGCGTCTCGACAGCACCCTTCCCGAGCAGCACGGCGCCGTTGCTCCGAGCACGCTCGGCGAGAGCGGCGGAATCGTCGACCGAGAGGGCGAGTCGGATAGGGCCGGCGACTCGCCTGCCGACCTCGACCCGATCGATGTAGCTGGCCTGCGCCTCGTCGATCAATTCGAGCGTCGCCCGGCCGCCATCGAGGACGACGACCTTGCCATCGGGTGACGTCCAGTCCGCGATCTGCCGCATGCCGAGGACGTCGCGATAGAACGCGAGTGCCGCGTCGTGGTCGGTAGCCGTCACGGCGACGCGCAATTCGTGGACCGGGCGGGAGCGGGCATCCGGCGCGCGCGTCGCCGCGCGCCAGGCTTCGAACGGCTCATCGGCGCTGTCGATCGCGACGTGCTCGAGATCGACCATCACGCCATCGATCCGGTCGAGTCGACTGGCCATGGATCGGCTGAAGCCGAAACCGGCCGCCGCGGCCTGCGCCCGCGTGGCGGCGTAGGCGATCCGCGAGATGCCGGTCATCCCGGCCGTTGCCTGGCAGATCGGACACGGCTCGCAGCTCGACACGACGATCGCGCCGGTCAGGTCCAACGTGCCGAGCCGCCGGCAGGCCGCCCTGATGGCCTCGACTTCGCCGTGTGACGTCGGGTCCGCGTCGCGATGGGTCGCGTTGACGCCGGTCGCAAGGACCTCCCCTGCCCCGCCGCTCGCGACCACGAGTGCGGCGAACGGCGACTGGCCGGCCGCGACGTTCCGTGTCGCCAGCCGGACCGCGGCGGCGGCGTGCTCCTCGATCGATGTCATGCGTCGTCCTTCCTCCAGCGCCGATATCGGGCGTACACGGCCGGTTCGAGCGGCTCCACGAACCGCGCGAGCCGCTCCGCGAGCTCGTCGAGGGCGATGCGGTCGGCGGCTGCGAGCCCGCGGAACGGGTCGAGCTCGATCCGCGTCCGCCCGTCCTCCACGACCGGCCACCATCGCCCGGCGACGACGCCGTCGACAAGGATCGTCGCCAGCGTATCGCCGTTGCGGGCGATGACTCGCCCTCGTTGGTCGTCGCTGATGATCCGTGTCCGGTCGTCATGCGCGAGGAGCGTGCTATCCCACATCGGCAGGAGGCGCACCGGCGACGCGACGTCCTCGTCGGGCAGCGGCGCGTCCGCGAGGTCCACGAGGAGCCGGCCGGTTTCGGCGCGGTACGTACGGAGGTCGCCGGCGGCCTCGACCACATCGACCCCGGGCCGGACCGCGGCGACCGGTATCCCGGCCCAGCGCGCGATGTCGGCGACCGACGCGGGTCCGAATGCGCCGAGATACATCCGCACGAGGCGGTCCGTGGCAGACGTGGGATCGGGCCATTCACCCGGCGGTAGCCAGGCGTCAGCGTCGACGAGCAGCGGTCGTCGGCCGTAGGACCAGGAAACGTTCGCTGGAACGTGGATCAACGGGTGGGCCCAGCGCAGCCACCACAGGAGTTCGTCGGCTGATCGACCCGCCCTGTCGCCCAGGCCATCGCGCAGCTCGGATAACGAGCGCGGCGCGGACGCGAATTCGGCGCCGAACCTGCGCAACTCTTGAAGCAGGCGGGCGTCGGGGACGTTGCGGCGGTCGGTGCGGCGGGCAGCCGTGAGCCATCCCTGCGTCGCGATCCACAACGCCCGGTAATCGGACGCCGATGCGATGTGGACGGTCCGACGCATCAGGGTGCCCTTGACGAGCTCACGCTCCGCAAGCGCACGGTCCAGGCTCGCCGAGTCGAAACCGGCGAGCCTCGCCCACAGCCCGACGTACGGCGAGGGGGGTTCCTGCGCCTGCAACGCGGCGACGGCTTCGACCGCGGCGACGACGTCGAGCGTCGACGGTTCGAGAAGCAGCTGCCGCGCGAGCGTCGCCCGGCCGAGCCGCCGCGTGCTCAGGACAGGGCCATCAGCCGTGACCGTCACTCGCGAGGCAGTTTCCCGGCACGGAACGCCGCGATCATCTCCGTATAGCCGGGCAGGCCGCGCTCGTAGCCGATGGCCCAGAACCCGGCCCCGGCAAGCCCGCGGTCGTCGGCCAGACGCAACTTAGGGGTCAGGCTGCGCGGCGAGTCGTAGTAGACGGCATCCCACGCGGTCGGGATCGGGCTCGCAGGGGCTGGGCTGGTCGACGC
>JBKPMM010000160.1:0-14207 GCA_046732155.1 Chloroflexota bacterium
GACCATCAGGACGGCGAGCGTGGCGGCTGCAGCGGCGGCGACGGCTCGGGCTCCCTGCGGGCGGCGCATCGGCGTCATGGCTCGATGATGACGGCGGTGTCCAGACGACGCGATGCCGGGATGGGGCCAGACGTCGGTGACCGAAACGTCCAGGACGCTCTCAGCGCAGGTAGCGACCGAACCAGTCGATGATCCGGCGGTTGCGGTCGATGCGGCGGTCGGGGCGGCCCGACGAGGCGTATACGTGGTACTCGTCCGGGTAGAGGACGTACTCGACGGTCCGGCCTAGGTGACGCAACGCGACGAAGAACTGCTCGTTGTCAGATGCGGGACACCGCCGGTCCTCCTCGGCCTGCAGGATCAGCAACGGCGTCCGAACGTTCATGACGTTGCGCAGCGGCGACTGGCGCCAGAGCTTTTCGATGCCTTCGTTCGAGAACGGGTCGCCGAGCAGTGACGCGCGGTCGTACTCGGGGCCGCTGTCGGAGTTGGCCCAGCCGTTGATCTGGTTCGTCACCCCGTTTTCCGAGACGGCCGCCGTGAACCGATCCGTCGTCCCGACCAGCCAGTTCACCATGAAGCCGCCGTAGCTCAGGCCCATCACGCCGAGACGCTCCGGGTCGACGAGCCCGAGCTCGACGACGTGGTCGACGGCTGTATGAACGTCCGCCGCGTCGACGCCGCCCCAGTCGCCGAGCTGCGGTCGGATCCAGTCGCGCCCGTACGTGGCCGAGCCGCGGATGTCCGGCAGGATCACGCGATAGCCGGCGCCGGCGAGCAGGATCGTTTCGATATGGGGAGACGGCCCCCAGGCACCGAGCGGGCCGCCGTGGACGTCGACGACCGCGGGGAGCGGCTCGTCGCCTGCGCCCGCCGGAGAGGCGATCCACACGTCTATGTGCGCCGCGCTGCCTGGGGCTTGGACGAGCCGCATCTCGGGCATCTCGAATGGTCGTTGCCAGCGCGATCCGATCGTCGAGCGCGTGCGCGGCGTTGCCGCCGTCGGATCGCCGCCGAGGTCGACGGTCATCAGCTCCATCGCCCTGGTGCCGTCGGTACCGAGGAAGGCGACGGTGCCGCGGCCGACGGCGATCGAGTGCGTCACGCCGTCGACCGAGGACATCGCACGGCAGTCGACCACCGCGCCGTCGCCGCCCAATGTGAACAGCCACGGGTGCGACCGGCCCCGGTCCGAGATCGTCGCCACGATCCGTCGATCGTCGGCCCAGAACGGTCCGTGCCGGCCGTAGACGAACCACCCGGTCAGATCCGTATCGGGCCAATTCCCGACCGGACGATCGAGATCCGGGGCGATGAGCCGCGGCGGCCTCGAGGCGTCGGCCGGTCCGATGACGACCCCGGGACTCACGTCGTCGAGGGGCTGCTCCTCGAGGACGCCCTGCGCGGCGACACACGTGCCGTCTGGCGACCACGAGGGATTCGTGGCCCAGCCACCTGGCGCCAGGACCTCGCGTGGCTCCGCCGCCGGCGCGTCGACGTCGACGGCCCAGATCGTCGTCCGCGGGCGCACATCGGGTGTCGGACCCCGGTCGCTCGAAAACGCGATCGTGCGGCCGTCGGGATGCCAGGTGATGTCCGCGACGCCCCAATCGCCGCGCGTCACCTGGCGCGGTCGCCCACCGACGGTGTCGAGGATGAACAGGTGAGACCACCGGTCGCGATGCCCTTCCTCGTCCCAGCGCCAGTCGGCACGGATGATGTGCCGGGCGATCGGTACTTCGGCATCAGCGCCCTTGGCGGGACCGCGACGGGATATCGGGCGGGTCCGGCCGCTGATGAAGCGAGGGGGATCGACCTCGGCGGTGAACGCGAGCCGACAGCCATCGGGTGACCATGCGATCTCGCCGACGGCGCCGTGCTGCCCCACGCGTACCATCCGGACTCGCTCAGGACGCTCGAGATCCAGCATCGCGATCGCGGCGACCGAGTCCTCGTCCGCGGGATCGGTCCGGATGAAGGCCATCGTCCGGCCATCCGGACAGATGCGCGGTTTCGTGTCCCGTACGGTCCCGCGTGTCAGCTGGCGCGGTGCCGGGACGGCACGACCCGAGCCAAGGTCGATCCCGAACACGTGGCCGAGATACCGGTTGCCCCGGATCGAGCGACGGACGACGACGGCGGTCCGACCATCGACGGAAAGGTCGAGCTCTTCGACCACGACGATCGCGCGGATGTCCTCGGGCGTCATCGGGCGACGGGGCATGAGCGACAGCCTAGCGGCGCCGGTACGCTTCGGACATGTCCGCCAGGCAGTCCATCGCCGAGCGACTCGTCGTCGCCCCCGAAGTCGCGGCCGCCCTCGCTGAGGGCCGTCCCGTCGTCGCGCTCGAGTCGACGCTCATCAGCCACGGTCTGCCGTATCCGCAGAACCTGGAGGTGGCGTCGGCGTCGGAGGCGGCTGTTCGTGCGACGTCCGGAGCGGTCCCGGCGACGGTCGCGGTGCGGGATGGTCGACTGCTTGTCGGGGTCGACGGCGCGGCGCTTGAGGCGCTCGCGACTGCCCCGAAGGGCTCGGTCCGGAAGGCGGCCCGCCCGAGCCTCGCGGTAGCGCTGGCCGAGGGCGGTTGGGCGGCGACGACCGTCTCGGCGACGATGATCGCGGCATCGGCGGCAGGGATTCCCGTCTTCGCGACCGGCGGGATCGGTGGCGTGCATCGCGGCGCGCTGGATGCCACCGGTGGCGCGCCCGCGTCGCTCGACATCTCCTCGGATCTCGAGGAGCTCGGCCGGACAGCGGTGGCCGTCGTGTGCGCCGGTCCCAAGGCCATCCTCGACGTGCCGGCGACGCTCGAGTATCTCGAGACGCGCGGCGTGCCGGTCATCTCGCTCGGGCAGATCGAGGTCGCGGGCTTCTTCGCGCGTTCATCCGGAATCAAGGCACCCGCGGTCGCGGATGACGTCGCCGCCGCGGCCCGGATCGTGGCGACGCATCTCGGGATGGGCCTCGGGAGCGGGGCGCTGGTGTGCGTGCCGGTACCGGCGGACGTGGCACTCCCCGATGAGGTAGCACGGGACGCGATCGCACGGGCCGTCGCGGACGCCGAGGCGGAGGGGATCGTCGGGCCCGCGGTGACGCCATGGCTGCTCGCCCGGATCGCCGAGATCACCGACGGTCGGTCGGTTCCGGCGAACACCGCGCTCATCGTGAACAACGCACGCGTTGCCGCGCAGCTGGCGGCGGCGCTACTCGAGCACTGACGGTGGGAGCCTGTCGGCGGAACTCTGTTTCTGACAGATGACCGCCAGACGAGCACTCGTCAGCGCGGCAACGGCGGCCGGATCGATCCCGTGTACGAATGCGGGACCGGACGCTGACAGAAGCCCGCCTGGGGTCACATCTGTCACGAATCCTCGGACGAACGCTCGCCTGGTGAGCATCTGACAGCGATCCGGCCAGCGTCGATCTCCGCGACGCAACGTCCCTGATATTGCCCGCGCTACGGCCGGTCGGTACACTCGCCGGGCTTGGGGGTCGCCCGCGTGGGCGGTGCTGCGCCAAGGTGGCGCGAGCCGCGCGACCGAGCCCACCGGTCCTTTGGAGGCTGGCGCCGCATGCGCATCTATGAGGGCAGCCCGCGGCAGGACTTCGAGGAGGTCTTCCGCTCGATCGGCGCGTTCCTCGACCAGCGCGGGATGAAGGATGTCCTGCTGGTCGAAGCCCCCGATGGCTTCATCGTCCAGGGCCTGGTCGTTTCCGGCCAATCCGGCGCGGGGACCTGGTCGGAGTCGATGGGTACGCAGGTCAAGGAGACGCTGACGTTCCTCGACGACGACATCGCCCGATTCATGGAGGAAGCCGCCGCGCGTCGCGGCCGAGCCGATCCGATGCCGAGCCATGAGGCCGGCTATTACGAGACCGCGTTCCGCGTCCTCGGTCGTTACATGGACGACCAGAAACCGCGGGACGTGTTCTTCTTCGAGCAGGACGGCGCATTCGTCGTTCGACTCCTGCTGTCGGGTCAGGCCGGCAGCGGCCACCAGCTCGCGGAGTTCACCCGCGAGGACATCGCGCAGATGGTCGCCCGGGGCCCCGCGCTCCGGCATCCGGTCACGATCCCGGGCGCAAGCAGCACGACCACCAGCGCCTCATAGGAGGTAGATCATGAAAGCTCTCAAGACCGTGGCCGTCGCCCTCGGCATCACGCTTGCCGCGCTGATCGTCATCCCGCTTGCCGTGCTCGCCGGGTTGTTCGTCTGGCTGAAGCTGACCGAAGAGGACGACGAGGAGCTGCTCGAGCTCGACCGCGACGCCGTCTGAACGTAGGCGGCGACTGATCGCACCCGACTCCACCCCCGCGACTTCGACGCCCGCCCGACCGGCGGGCGTCAGACTGTCCACCGACCGACGAACCGCCGAGGCCGCCGTCCTCGGCGTGATGGTGATCTGGGCGGCGAACTTCATCGTCGTCAAGGAGGCCATCAGCGACTTCCCGCCGGTCGCGTTCACCATGCTCCGGTACGGGCTTGCCTCGATCGCCCTCATCGCGATCCTGCGCTGGTATGAGGGCGCCATCCGGCTGCCGCGCCCCGACACTATCCGGATGCTCGCGCTGGGAGGCCTGGGCTTCGGGCTGTACCAGATCCTGTGGACGACCGGCCTTCAGTCGATCCCTGCCGGTGACAGCGCTCTGATCATCGCATCGACCCCGGTGCTGGTCGCGGTCCTGGCTGTCATCGCCGGCTCGGACACGCTGACGCCGATGAAGTTCGCCGGCGCGACACTGTCGTTCCTCGGGGTCGTCGTGGTGATCGGCGCAGGCGTCGGGATCTCGCTCAGTGGTTCGTTCGCCGGCAGCGCGCTGACGCTGCTCGCGGCCATGTGCTGGGCGTCCTACACGGCTTTCGCGGCGCCCGTGCTTCGTCGTCAGACACCGCTCGTCCTCACGACATGGGCGACTATCGGCGGGACGATCGTGATGATTCCTCTCGGCGTCGCGGAGCTGCTCGCACCGGGCGCGATCCAGCCGGACCTGGAGGTCCTGCCACTGGCATTGGCCGTCGCATATTCAGGGATCCTGGCCGCCGCCTTCTCGAACATCATCGTCTTCAACGGCGTCCGGCTCCTCGGTCCGACCCGCGTCATCACCCTCCAGTCGTTCGTCCCGGCGATGGCTGTGGTGATGGCGTACTTCTTCCTTGGCGAGCCGATCCGGCCGGCGCAGGTCATCGGCGGGCTGATCATCGTGCTCGGTGTCGCGCTGACGAGGTGGGCGTCGATGCGGCCGGCGGCCGCCTCGTGATGGAGACGCGCGCCGAACCGACTGACGTCAGGCCGGCCGTTCCGCCGCTGCGGGACGGGGACGTGCCCCTGTCGATCCTCATCGACTACGACGGCACGATCTCGCTGACCGACGTCACCGATGTCGTCATGGCCGAGCACCTCCCGGGGAACTGGGAGGAATCGGCGGCGCTGTACGACGCGGGCAAGATCGGCTCCCGGAGCCAGATGGTGTGGGAGCTCGAGGAGTTCGACACAGAGCCCGAGCTGCTCTTCGCGACGGCTGCGGCGCAGCCGCACGACCCGGGGTTCGTGCCGTTCATCCGGCGCGCCCAGGCGGCGTCGATCCCTGTGGAAGTCGTGTCGGACGGGTTCGGTTTCTTCATCCGACCAGCGCTCGAACGCCTCGGCGTGGGGGAGGTGACGGTCGTCACGTCACGGACGGTCTTCGCCGGTCGTTCCGCGTCGATCGAGTTTCCGAACGGGCACCCACGCTGCTTCGTCTGCGGCACGTGCAAGCGCGAGCGAGTGTTCGCGCACCGCGCCACCGGTCGGCGGGTGATGTACATCGGCGATGGCGAAAGCGATCGCTATGCGGCGGGCTACTCGGACGTGGTGTTCGCGAAGCGCTCACTGGAGCGGATCTGTATCGAGGCGGGCTGGCCGTTCCACCGCTGGACGACGTTCAGTGAGATCGACACCTGGCTGGCTGCCACGCTCGCATCGTTCGAGCGTGACCCGTCGACGCTGGCCCCGGTCGCTGCGACCGAGCCGACGCCTCGCGGGTTCTTCTGCGGGCCCGAGGCATGGGGCGAAGGTCTGACCGATCCGCCCGAGGGCACGTGGCCGCCGACGTATGTGCCCGGGTAGATCGAGGGCGGGCGTCGGACGCGCCGCGCCGGCCGCGCAGGCGCGCCGCGCTGGCCGCGAAGGGCGCGCCGCACGCTCGTTACTTCACATGTAACGACTGACGAAGGAAGGGCGGCTCGGTCGTGTTCTGGCCGTCGTCCGTAACACGCCGCGTTCCAACCGACGCCTGAACGGCCTCGATCGGGGGATTCAGCCGTCAGTCGTAACAAGTCATGTAACAGAGACCGCGGCCCGCGGAATCCTGCGGGTTGCCCAGCGCTTGGAACATCCCCAGGTTCCGACTGACGTCTGAACCGTCGTTCTTCCGCTTTGCGGAACGGCGCAGTGTTCCGGATGGCGCCTGAAAGGGTCGAAATCGCCCGAGAGCGACCGCTCCGAACGCTTTCGGGCGCCACTTGGAACATCGGGATGTTCCAGTTGCGCCTGACGGTCAAAGTCGCGGGCGTACCGCCACGGACTTCGCGCTGAGTGATGCCGTTCCCCGCTCGGCGCCGGCCCTCGACGGCAGGGCGGCACAGATGCGGGTCGCGGGGTCCCCTAGTCGTGGCTCCCCTTCGCCGATTCGCATCCGGGGCCGGTTTTCGATAGCATCAGAAAAACCCCGGAGGAACCAGAACCCATGTCGAAGTATGTCTTCGTGACTGGCGGAGTCGCGAGCAGTCTCGGCAAAGGGATCACGGCCGCGAGCATCGGGCGGATCCTGAAGGCACGAGGCCTGCGGGTGAGCATCCTCAAGCTCGACCCGTACATCAACGTCGATCCCGGGACGATGTCGCCGTACCAGCACGGCGAGGTGTTCGTCACCGACGACGGCGCCGAGACCGACCTCGACCTCGGTCATTACGAGCGCTTCATCGACGCCAACCTCAGCCAGCTGAGCAACGTCACCACCGGCCGCATCTATCAGGCCGTCATCGCCAAGGAGCGCCGCGGCGATTACCTGGGCGGCACCGTCCAGGTCATCCCGCACATCACCAACGAGATCAAGGAGCGCATCGGTCGCGTCGCGCGCGACGGCGATCCGGATGTGGTGATCGTCGAGGTCGGCGGGACCGTCGGCGACATCGAATCGCTCCCGTTCCTGGAAGCGATCCGCCAGATGCGCAAGGACGTCGGGCGGGCCAACGTCCTGTACGTCCACGTGACGCTCCTGCCCGAGCTTGCGGCGACCGGAGAGCTGAAGACCAAGCCGACGCAGCACTCGGTGAAGGAATTGCGCGGCATCGGTATCCAGCCGGACGTCATCGTCCTCCGCTCGGATCGACCCGTGAGCGATGAGATCCGCGAGAAGATCGCGCTCTTCACGGACGTCGCGACCGAGGCCGTCATCCCCGCTGAGACCGCCGACTCGATCTACGAAGTCCCGCTCATGTTCGAGGAGGCCGGGCTGGGCCGGTTGCTCATGCGTGACCTCGCGATAGGCGATCCCGACGCCGAGCCCGACCTCGACGGTTGGCGCTCGCTCGTCGAGCGCATCAAGGCACCGAAGCCGACGCTCGAGATCGGACTCGTCGGCAAGTACATCGAACTGCCGGACGCCTACCTCTCGGTGACCGAGGCGCTGAAGCATGCCGCGTGGGCGCACGGTGTCGACGCGAAGGTCCGCTGGGTCGACTCCGAAACGCTGTCAAAGGAGAACCTGCACCAGGCGCTCGACGGGGTCGCCGGCATCCTCGTCCCGGGTGGCTTCGGCCATCGCGGCATCGAGGGCAAGGTCCTCGCCGCCCATTACGCGCGTGACCACAAGGTGCCGTACCTCGGCCTGTGCCTGGGCCTCCAGTGCGCGGTCATCGAGTTCGCGCGCGGCGTGATCGGGACGAAGGACGCGAACTCGACCGAGTTCGACATGTTCACCGAGAACCCGGTCATCGACTTCATGCCGGATCAGCGCGACATGGAGGACAAGGGCGGGACGATGCGGCTCGGGCTCTACCCGGCTCGCCTCACGCCGGGATCCAAGGCCGCCGCCGTGTACGGCCAAGAGGTCATCTACGAGCGGCACCGCCACCGCTTCGAGGTGAACAACCGGTATCGCCAGACGCTCGAGGGCGCCGGGATGCTGCTGTCCGGACAGTCGCCGGACGGTCGCCTCGTCGAGATCGTCGAGCTCAAAGACCACCCGTGGTTCGTGGCGAGCCAGTTCCACCCTGAGTTCAAGTCGCGGCCCGAGCGGCCGCATCCGCTGTTCGACGGTTTCGTCGCCGCGTCGATCGCGGTCGCCGATGGGCGCGAGCCGGTGCTCGAGGCCCGTCCCGAGGCCGTCGCCATCCCGGTGCGTTCGGAATCGCCAGCGGAGACCGCGACACCGGCGTGACGTCCCGGGGTCGATCTCGTCTCGCCCCGTGGTAAGGCGGCACGTCCGCGGCTGCGATCGACCGGACCTCCTCGCTTTCGAGGAGGTTCGTCGGCGTCTCGGGCTCGGCACGCGTCTGCCGGTCGGTCGTCGCGAGATCGCGGTCGCCGACATCATCGGCTCGGTCGGTCGGGTCGAGGACTTCGATGGCTGCTTCCGCGCGCGGGGCGCGAAGCTCCGGCAGGCCATCGCCGAACGGGCGGCGAACCCCGGCGTCATCGACATGCCGATCTCGCTCCTGCAGGTCGATCACGGGTACTTCGTCGAGGACGGCCACAAGCGCCTGTCGATGTCGATCGCGGCGGGTCGCAAGTTCGTCGAGGCCGACGTCGATCGATTCCAGACCGAGCTCCATCTGGCGCCCGGGACGACGATGGCCTCGATCCGGGCGACAGCCCAGGAGCGCCGTTTCCGCCGCGTCACGGGCCTCGACATCGCGTGCCCTCGTCGCCGCTTCGCCTTGTCCGATCCGGCCGGCTATCTCGAGCTGCAGGAGTCGGTCAAGGCACACACGCTCGACTACTCGCGCTCGGTCGGCCGCCTCGTCTCGCCCGAGGAGGGCGCGCGCCACTGGTACGAGACGGTGTTCGCGCCGATCCTCGAGATCGTGGAGGCGAACGGCGCGCTGCGGCTGCTCGAGACGATGACCGACGCGGACCGCTTCCTTCTGTTCCGGCGCGGACTCGACGGGCCGATGGACCGCGACTGGCGGATCCCCGCGTGGGCGATCGAGGGCGGGCTCGCGAACGTGCGCGGAAGAGAGCGCGGTACGGGCGTGCGTGGCCGTATCTCGTCCCTCGCTCGCAATCCAGAGCACCCGGTCGAGCTGCTCGAACCCGAACCGGGCGACGTTTAGCCGCGCGGCACATTTCGCAGGTCCGCAACGTGCTGTGACGGACCCCGATGCCGCGCCTACACCACCGACACGCGTAGAATCCGGTCCCTTCGACCCAAGGAGCCCGAACATGAAGATCTTCCTCGACACCGCCGACATCGAAGAGATCCGCACCGTCGCCCGGTGGGGGATCCTCGATGGCGTCACCACCAACCCGACGCTGTTCTCCAAGACGAGCGGCAGCACCTACGAAGAGGTGCTCAAGGAGATCTGCGGGATCACCAGCGGGCCCGTGTCGGCCGAGGTGGTCGCAGAGGATGTCGACGGGATGCTGAACGAGGGCCGCGCCTTCGCCAAGATCGCGCCGAACATCGTGGTGAAGGTCCCGATGAGCGAAGAGGGCCTCGAGGCCATGAGCCGCTTCGCCGACGAGGGCATCAAGACCAACTGCACGCTGATCTTCACGGCGAACCAGGGGCTTCTCGCGGCCAAGGCCGGGGCGAGCCTGCTGTCGCCGTTCGTCGGCCGGCTCGATGACATCAACCAGGACGGCATGATCGTCGTCCGCGAGCTCGCCGAGATCGTGGCGATCCACGAGCTCGACACCGAGGTCCTGGCCGCGTCGATCCGCAACCCGCTGCATATGACGCAGGCGGCGCTGGCCGGCGCCCACGTCGCGACGCTGCCGTTCAAGGTCCTCCAGCAGATGGTCCACCACCCGCTGACCGACAAGGGCATCGTCCAGTTCCGCTCGGATTGGGACAAGGCGCGCAAGGCGCTCGCCGCCAAGCAGGACAAGGCGCCCGAGGACGTCAAGCCGACCGAGGCGCGCGTCTAGGCGGTTCGGCGGCGGTCCGTCGAAGGAGGAGCGAGTGGCGGTGACGGAAGAGGTCCTCGGTCAGTTCCTGGGGGACGCCTCGTTCCCCATCACGTGGGACTCGGAGACCGAGAAGGACTTCTTCTGGGTCTACGACGACCTGCATATCCCGCATCCCGTGAGCCCGATGTTCTTCGACATCGGCGGCTGGTGGCTGAGCTGCGACCACATGTTCCGCCGGTTCGGGACACCGTTCGCGGTCGACTGGCTGGCCAAGAACGTCAACGGCTACGTCTACACGACGGCCGTCCCGGCCGATCCCGACCTCCACATCGAGGGCACCGAGTACTCGTCGCGCTACCAGGCGCGCGTCCCGAAGGACGGCTCGTTCGCCCAGAACATGGGCGCGTATCTCGACACGGTGCTCCCTGTGTACGGCGAGCACTTCGCCGACTGGTGGCGGGACCGCCTGGTTCCCGAGATGCAGCGGAACTTCGCCTATCTCGAGGAGCAGCTTGATCGCGCCGACGAGATGACCCTCGCGGAGACCGCGACGCTGCTCGAGGACGCCATCGACATCCACGACCGCCACTGGAAGATCCACTGGATGCTCAACTTCGCCCAGCTGTCGGCGACGCTGAACCTGCGCGCGGTCATGGAGAAGACGCGCGGCTCGATCGACGAGGAGCTGCTCGGCCGGCTCCAGAACTCGGCGTCGGACCGCAATTGGGACTCGATCGAGTCGCTGTGGCGGATGAAGAACGAGGTCCGCGACGATCCCGAGCTTCGCGCGGCCTTCGAGCCTGAGGACACCAAGGCGATCGCCGCGGCGCTGCGCGCATCAGAGCGCGGTCGGCGGTTCATCGCCGAGCGGATCGATCCCTATCAGCGTGAGTTCGGCTGGCACGCGGTGTGGAGCCACGAGTTCATCTTCCCGACGGTCCGCGAGGAGATGGAGCCGGTCCTCGAGCTGATCCGCGGCTACCTGACGAGCGACTACGACTACCCGTCGGCCATCGACGCGATGCGCAAGGACATCGAGGCGGCGTCCGCCCAGATCCTCGAGGGGCTCGAGGGCGACGCGCTCGAGGAGATGCGTGCCGCGAACGCGGTGAATCTGCGGATGGCGCCGCTCACGCCGGACCATCATTTCTACATCGACCAGGGCGCTAACGCGCACGTCCGGCTGGTGCTCCTCGCGGTCGGGCAGAAGCTCGTCGAGGCCGGTCGCCTCGACAAAGCAGACGACGTCCTGTTCCTGCGCTACAACGAGCTGCGGATGCTGATCGGCAAACCGGACGCGCTCGACGCCCGTGGGGTCGTCGCACAGCGCCGCGCCGAACGCGACGCTGCGAAGAAGGTCCACCCGCGCGACTGGGTAGGGACGGTCACGCCGTCGCAGCTCGCCTTCCCGTACCTCGTGAACTGGGGCTACCCGGAACGGTTCCACCGCCAGGAGTCCGCCGACGACACGCGGATCGAGGGCATCGCCGGCTCGCCGGGCACGGTCGAAGGGACGGCACGGGTGGTCATGACGACCGACGAATTCGACCAGGTCCGCGACGGCGACATCCTCGTCTGCCAGATGACGAACCCCGCGTGGGTCGTGCTGTTCACCAAGATCGCCGGGCTCGTCACCGACACCGGCGGGACGACCTCGCATCCCGCGGTACTGTCGCGTGAATTCGGGATCCCCGCGGTAATCGGGACGTCGATCGCGACGAAGCGGATCAGCACGGGCGACCGGATCCGCGTCGACGGGTCGACCGGCGTCGTCGAGATCCTGGAAGCCGCTGGCGGGGACGTGCCGACGCCCGCGCCCGAAGCCGCCGTGATCGGCTCATGACGGTCGAGACGCTCCAGCTGACCCAGGAATTCGTCGCGGGTCCTGCACGGATCCGGTTCGACGTCCTCGGCTCGCAGCCGGTCGACACCGCCCTCGCCGACAAGGACTTCCTCGACTATCGACTCGCCGACGTCAAGATCGAGACCGAGCCGACGCTCCGCGACGCGGACATCGTCTGGGAGCGCGACGCGGAGAAGTCGATCGCCTACGACGGACGTCGGATGATGTTCCGTGGCGACTGGGCGTCGGGGCCGATCCAGAAGGTCGTGGTCACGATGCTCGCGTTGCGGCTCGAGGAGAACGGTCTCCACCCGTTCCACGCGTCGGCCGTCCGCTATCGCGACAAGACCGTGCTGTTCCTCGGCGGCGAGTCGAACCACGGCAAGTCGATGGGCCAGATCGAGGCGTGCCGCCGCGGTGCGCTGCTCGTGTCGACCGAGACGACCGTGATCGACGACGACGGCCGCGTCATCGACGGCTCGAAGCACCCGTTCCTCAAGAAGCGGAACGTCGGGACGGAACGGGCCGACAAGGCCGCACCCGAACGCGGCGTCGAGAAGTTCTTCGGCGGGATGCCGACCTGGGAGCTGTTCACCGAACAGGCGCCCGTCGACGTCGTCATCGTCCCCGCGATCGACGGCAACTTCGACCCCTCGACCGTGGAGATGATCCCGTTCGAACGGCAGTTCCAGTCGTTCCACTCGCTCCAGAACTACTTCCTGCTCAACGAGCTCCTCGCCCCGGGCCACCCGATGCCCGTGGTCGACACGGTCGAGCGGCGGGCCGCCCGCGCGGCGTTCATCGAACGGTTCACCGAGCGTCCTTTCCACTTCGTGCGCGCTGCGACGCCGCAGGTGCTGCTCGACGAGGTGGAGCGGGTCCTCTAGCTCGATCCCGGTATGCGCGCGTTCACCTATGAGCGGCCGGACCGGCTCGCCGATGCGCTCGCCTTGCTGGCCGATGGCGCGGACGGCGGTGCGCGCCCGCTCGCCGGCGGGACCGACCTGATCATCCGGCTCCGCGACGGCACGATGCGACCGTCGACGGTGGTCGATGTGAAAGGCATCGCCGAGTTCTCGCGGGAGGTCTCGACCGACGGCGGCTGGCTGCGGATCGGCGCGCGGACGACGATGACCGACATCCTGCGCGACGAGCGTATCCGTCGCGACTACACGGCACTGGCGGAAGCTGCGGCATACGTCGGGTCGGTCCAGATCCGGAACCGGGCGACGCTCGCCGGGAACATCTGCAACGCCTCGCCCGCCGCGGACACCGCGCCGGCGCTGCTCGTGTACGACGCTCGAGTCGTCGCTGTCGGGGCTGCCGGCCGACGGGTGATCCCGCTCGACGATTTCTTTGTCCGGTCGGGCGTCACGACGCTAGTGCCAGGTGAGCTCGTCGAGGCCATCGAGATGCCGCTGCCATCCGGTCGGCGCGGCTCGGTCCATGCCCGCCGGACCCGGCGCCGCGGTCACGACCTCGCGTCCGTGACGCTGGCGGTGTCGATCGACGATGGCGGCGTGACACGGGTGTCGTACGGAAGCGTCGGGCCGCGACCGGTCGCGGCGCTCGACGAAAGCGGTGTGCTCGCCGACCCTGGTGCGACAGACGAAGCCGTGCGCGGACGGCTGGACGAGCTGTTCGCGGCAGCCGCGCCGTCACCGACATCCATGCGTGCGAGCCCCGAATACCGGCTGGCGATGCTTCGCGTGATGGGACTTCGCGCGGTTCGCGCTGCCCAGATGCGGGTCACGGCATGACGACCCGGATCGAGCTGACCGTCAACGGCCGCGGTCGGACGGTCGAGGTCGAGCCGCATCACACACTCCTCGAGATGCTCCGCGACGATCTCGCGCTCACCGGCACCAAGGAGTGCTGTCTCGTCGGGGAATGCGGTGCGTGCACGGTGATCGTGGACGGCGAGACAGTCGACTCGTGCCTGATGCTCGGTGTCGAGGCGGACGGTGCGTCCGTGACGACCGTCGAGGGGCTCGCGAGCGGTGACCGGCTCGACCCCCTGCAGGAGGCGTTCCTCGAGACCGGCGCCGCGCAATGCGGCTTCTGCATCCCGGGCCAGCTGGTCTCGGCGCGTGCGCTGCTCGACGAGGTCGCGCATCCGACTCGCACGCAGATCGAGGAAGGACTCGCCGGCAACCTGTGCCGCTGTGCCGGCTACGAGCAGATAATGGAAGCGGTCGAGCTCGCGGATGGGCGTGGTCGCGAGGCGGACGCGGCGCCGCATCCCCC
>JBKPMM010000161.1:0-27214 GCA_046732155.1 Chloroflexota bacterium
GCCGCCGGTCGCGCGAGCCGTTCAAGGTGGCCAAGGAGACGCTCCGCAACCACCAGGCGCCCGAATGGCTGACGATCGACTCGGACAAGCTCGTCGGGAGCATCGTGACGCCGCCCACTCGCGACCAGATGCCGCTCGATCTCAATGAGCAGCTCGTGGTCGAGTACTACTCGAGGTAACTGGACCCACATGATCGAACAACTCGAGAACCCGCAGATCGAGTCTGTCGAGGAAGTCGGCACGTACGCGAAGTACGAGGCCGGACCCCTCCAGGCCGGCTACGGCGTCACCCTCGGCAACGCGCTCCGGCGGGTCCTGCTCTCGTCCCTCGAAGGCGCGGCCGTCACGAGCATCCAGATCCGCGACGTCTACCAGGAGTTCTCGACGATCCCTGGCGTCAAGGAAGACGTCACGCAGATCGTGCTGAACGTCAAGAAGCTTCGACTCAAGAGCTTCGCTTCGCACCCCGTCCAGCTTCGTCTGATCAAGAGCGGCGCCGGCGCGGTCACCGCGGCCGATGTCGCCGAGTCTGCCGATGTCGAGATCATCAACCCGGACCTCGTCCTCATGACCATCGACTCCGACGACGTGACGATCGAGATGGACCTCACCGTCGAGCGTGGCGTCGGGTATCTCGGCGCTGAGCGCGCTGAGGCGCTGCCGATCGGTGTCATCGCGGTCGACGCCATCTTCACGCCCGTCCGCAAGGTCAACTACTGGGTGGAGAGCATGCGAGTCGGTCAGATGACCAACTTCGACAAGCTCACGATCGAGATCGAGACCGACGGGACGATCAGCCCGGAAGAGGCGCTCAGTCGGTCCGCGGAGATCCTCGTCAACCAGTTCCGTCCGTTCGTGACGATCGGGATGGCGGCGCAGCCTCAGGTTGCCGCGACCGGTGTCGCCGCGCTCCCACCGAACATGCTCGACATGCCGATCGAGGAGCTCGACCTCCCGATGCGGGCGTACAACTCGCTAAAGCGCAACAACATCGTCAAGGTGGGGCAGTTGCTCCAGCTCAAGGACGACGACCTGTTGCGGATGCGCAACTTCGGCAAGAAGTCGCTCGACGAGATGAAGGAGCGCCTCCGGATGCGCGGCTTCATCGTCCCCGACACCGAGTCCGACGGCCTCGACGACCTCGAGGGCGACGAGCCGTTCGACGACGAGACCGAGGACTGAGACGTGGCGCATCGGATCGGCGGACGCAAGCTCAGCCGAAAGCAGGGGCCGCGTCGGGCGCTGTTCAAGAACCTGACCGTGTCGGTCCTGCGCTATGAGCGCGTCAAGACGACCGAGGCGAAGGCGAAGGAGATCAGCGGCCAGGTCGAGAAGGTCATCACGCTCGCGAAGCGCGGTGATCTGTCGGCACGTCGCGCGGTCGTCGCTCGGTTCCCGAACGAGCCGCTCGTCGTGAACAAGCTGTTCGACGAGATCGCTCCGAAGTACGCGGATCGAACCTCCGGCTACACGCGGATCGTCCACATCGGCCAGCGCCGCGGTGACGCGGCCGAGATCGTCCAGATCGAGCTGGTCTAACCAAACACCATTGAGTAAACGCGTTCGAGAGGACGCGCCCAGGCGTTACAGCGCAAGGGTGGAATACGACGGGACGGATTTTGCCGGGTTCCAGGTCAATCCTGGAAAACGGACCGTCCAAGGGACCCTGGAAGACGCGCTGGCCCGCCTCGGTGACGGGGTCGTGCGGCGAGTCGACGGGGCCGGACGCACCGACGCCGGCGTCCATGCGTTGGGACAGGTCATCGGCTTTTCCTACGTCGGACGGCTGGATGCGCTGGGACTCGGGGCGGCCCTCGCGGCGATCCTGCCGCGGGACGTCGCGGTCCGTGACATCCGACCGGCACCGGAGCGGTTCAACCCCCGGTACGCCGCTCGGTACCGCGACTACCGGTACACGATCTGGAACGGACCACCCAGTCCACTCCGGGAACGAACGGCGAACGGGGTGCGCGAGCCGCTTGATACGGACGCGATGGCGCGAGCCGCGTCGGCCTTCATCGGCCGGCACGACTTCCGGGCCTTCGGGACCGGCGACCGGGATCCGGTCCGCACCGTCACGGCGGTCCGAGTGGGTCGAACCGGCAGGTACGTCACCATCGACGTGCGGGCCGAGTCGTTCCTCCGGGGACAGGTCCGTCGGATGGTCGGCCTCCTCGTGGAGGTCGGTCTTGGAAAACGGGATATGGAAGCGGTCCGGTCGGCGCTCGCCGACCACGGAACGACGATGAAACCGCCGGCGGCGCCGGCGAAGGGATTGTGCCTTCGGCATGTGGCCCTCAAGCGAGGGTCGCGGACCGGAGAGGGAACGAACGGAGTACGCGAGCAACGATGAACGCGAAGACCATAGCGGTCCGTGAGAGCGAGATCGAGCGACGCTGGTTCGTGGTGGATGCGACCGACCAGACGCTCGGCCGTCTTGCGTCGCGCATCGCGCGCGTCCTCGAGGGCAAGCACAAGCCGACCTACCAGCCGAATCTCGACAGCGGCGATCACGTCATCGTGCTCAACGCGAAGCGGATCGCGGTGACCAGCGACAAGCTCGAGAGCAAGGTCTACGCCCGGCACAGCGGCTATCCGCAGGGCTACAAGGAGGAGACCCTGGGCCACCTCCTCGAGCGCCGTCCTGAAGAGGTCATCCGCCGCGCGGTCAAGGGCATGCTTCCGCACAACCGTCTCGGTGCCCAGCAGCTCCGCAAGCTGAAGGTCTACGCCGGCTCCGACCATCCCCATCAGGCTCAGCAGCCTGAGCCGCTCGCCTGACGAGGAGCACACGTATGTCGATTCCTGCGTTCTACTCCGGGACTGGTCGCCGCAAGACGGCGATCGCGCGAGTCCGCCTGCTCCCGGGCGAGGGTGAGATCGTCGTCAACGGTCGATCGCTCGACGAGCATTTCGGCAACGCCGTCAACGAGGCCGAGGTCCGGATGCCGTTCCGGGTCACCGGGACCGAGGGCCGCTTCAACGCGATGATCAAGGTCGAGGGCGGTGGAGTCACCGGCCAGGCCGGCGCGATCCGTCATGGCATCGCCCGCGCGCTGCTCGAAGTGGACGCAGATGCCCATCGACTCCCGCTTCGCCAGGCAGGCCTCCTCACGCGCGATCCGCGGATGAAGGAGCGCAAGAAGTACGGGCTCAAGCGAGCGCGCAAGGCGCCGCAGTACACCAAGCGCTAGCCACTGACCGGACGCCCGTCGCGCGGGCGCGCCACGCTCCACCTCGCCGCGACGGTCACCTCGAACCGCGCGCCTGACCCGAAGGCCCAGGACCATCCGGGGGTCCCGCGCCGATCGCGCCCGCCGCTACAGTGAGCGGGTGACGAGCGTCGAGGCATCCGCGACGGGCCTTCGGGGTCGAGACCTGTTGAGCGCCGCCGATCTGTCCGCGGACGAGATCGTCCGTATCTTCGAGACCGCGATCGAGCTCAAGTCGGAGTTCCGTGCGACCCGTCGTCACGCGACCCCGCTCCTCCAGGGTCGGACGCTGGCGATGCTCTTCCAGAAGCCGAGCCTCCGGACGCGGGTGACGTTCGAAGCGGGCATGACCCAGCTCGGCGGGGCGGCTATCTATCTGCCCGAGGATGCCGTCATGGGTGCGCGTGAGGCGGTCCGGGATGTGGCCCGCAACCTCGAACGGTTCGTCGATGCGATCGTCGCTCGGACCGGGCCGCACGAGGTCGTCCTTGAACTTGCTGCCCAGGCGAATGTCCCTGTGATCAATGGGCTCACGCTCCGCGAGCATCCGTGTCAGGCGCTCGCCGACGTGTTCACCATCCGCGAGCACCTCGGCGACCTCGCCGGCCGCGTGATCACGTTCGTCGGCGACGGCAACAATGTGTACCAATCGCTCGCCATCGTCGCGGCGACCTTCGGGATGGAGGTACGCCTTGCGCACCCGGATGGCTACGCGCCGGACCCGCGGATGGTGGCGATCGCGAAGCAGCGCGCGAACGAGCACGGTGGGCGACTTGCCTTCGGCCAGGATCCGGAGGAACTCGTTCGCGGAGCGGACATCGTGTACACGGACGCGTGGACATCGATGGGGCAGGAGGCCGAGACCGAGGCCCGGCGTGACGCCTTCGCCGCGTATCGCGTCGACGATGCCCTGATGGATGCCGCCGGCCCGGCTGCGATGGCGATGCATTGCCTCCCGGCGCATCGCGGCGAGGAGATCACGTCGTCTGTGATGGACGGACCGCGAAGCCTGATCTTCGAACAGTCCGAGAACCGGCTTCACGTCCAGAAGGCATTGCTCGTGGAACTGATCGGGACGACGGTATGACCGGGACGACCAGATGACCGAGCCCACGGCGCTCTACGAGCGATACAAGGACGCCCTTCGGCGGGGGCACGTCGCCGCCCAACGCGGCAGGCTCGACGAGGCCCTCGATGCATACGGAGAGGCTGCCCGGGTCGCACCGGATCGAGCCCTCCCGCTCGTCGGGATCGGGCAGGTGCTGCTCCGCCTCGGCAAGGCGAGCGAGGCGAACGTCGCGTTCGGGCGTGCGCTGCAGCGCGCTCCCGATGACGAAGCGGCGCTCCGCGGTCGCGCGGACGCTCTGACCCGGCTCGGCGATCGCGTCGAGGTGGCCGACACCCTGGACCGCCTGGCGGCGGTCGTCGACGCGGCAGGTCGCCGGGGAGAGGCCCTGGACCTGATCGGCAGTGCGCTCGACCTGGCCGAAGGACGCAGCCGGCGGGCCACGCTTCAGGCGATGGTCGAGGCCACGGACGGCGACCCGTCAGTTGCTGCCACGGTGACGGAACCGCTCAGCCGCGCTCGGGCGCGCCTCCACGGTCCGGTCGGGCCGGAACCGCCACCCCCGCCACCGCCCTTCGACCCTGCCGCGGCGATGGCCGCGGTGGAGACCGCCGCGGCGGCACGCGACGCCGCAGGCACGCTCGACGCGGCGCTCAGTGCGGCGCACGGGTTCCGCGCGGGCGGTCAGCTCCACGCCGCGATCGACGTGTGCTACCAGGCACTCGCGACGAATGCCGCCGACCCGGCGGTGCACATCGCGCTCGCGGAGCTCTACGTCGACCGAGGCTGGCGGACGCTCGCAGTGGACAAGCTCGTGCTGCTGTCGAAGCTCGTCGACCTGACCGCCGACGAAGGTACGCGTGCGCGGTTGTGCGAGGTCGCGGCGAGAGTGCCTGACGACCCGCGGCTCGAGGCCATCTGCGCCTGACGGACGCGCCCACGAGGGCGGTTCGAGGGGGGCGCGATGCTACACTCGTCGGGCGATGTCGGATCTCTTCGGATCGATCCTGGAACAGGTTCGCCTGTCCACCATCGTCGATATCGGCATCACCTCTCTCCTGATCTACTGGCTGTTCAGCCTGATCCGTGGGACGCGGGCCGTCCGTCTCGTCATCGGGGTGAGCGTCCTGATCGTCGTTTACGTCCTTGCCGTCGCGTTCGGGCTCGAGCTACTCACGAGGATCCTCCAGGGCGGCGCCGTCGTCGGGCTGTTCGCGCTCGTCGTGATCTTCCAACCCGAGATCCGGCGCGCCCTTGAGCGGATCGGCCGTGTCGGCTCGTTCGGCTGGGTGCTTCCCGGCGCCGATTCGCGCACCGTCGACCATGTCGCCACCGAAGTCGCGCGGGCCGCGGCCGAACTCTCGGCGGAGGGTCACGGCGCACTCATCGTGCTCGAACGCGAGACCGGCCTCGAGGACACGGCCGAGACCGGCGTGATGATCCACGGCGACGTCTCAGCGGACCTGCTCCGCACGATCTTCGCGCCGCGCACCGCCCTCCATGACGGTGCCGTGATCATCCGAGGCGAGACGATCCTCGCCGCGGGCGTCCTGCTGCCGCTCGCCGAGATGACCGTCCAGGCCGAACGCTTCGGGACCCGTCACCGTGCCGCGCTCGGGATCGCCGAACAGACCGATGCCATCGTGGTGGTCGTATCCGAGGAGAACGGTCAGGTCAGCCTCGTCGAGCGGGCACGGATCGTCCGGAACCTGAATGAGGCTCAGCTCGGCCGCACCATCCGCCAGCTGCTCGATCCTACGCATGGTGGTCGTCGACGCGCGCTGAGCGCCTGGCGGTCCACGCCGGAACCCGCATCCCCGACGTCGGCGGCCCGAGCCCACAGGTGACCCGAGTCATCGGGGTCATCCTCCACAACTGGCCGTTGAAGCTCGCCGCGGTCGGGCTCGCGACCCTGCTGTACGGCGGTCTCGTCCTGTCGCAGAGCTCGGCGACGCTGACGGGCGTGGTCCCTGTCGATGTCCGGAACCAGCCGCCCGACACGTTCCTCCTCCAGTCGATCCGCCCCGTGACCGAGATCCGCTACTTCACCCCGGCGAACGTCCGGCCGATCGAGTCGGACTTCCAGGCATGGGTGGATCTCGCCGACGTCGACCCGAGCGGCGGCCCGACGAGCCTCCCCGTCCACCTTGAGTCGATCGACCCGCGCGTTCGCGTCCTCGGGTTCGAGCCGCAGAACGTGACCGTCGACCTCGACCAGCTCAGCGACAAGATCGTGCCCGTCGAAGTCGACCATGGTGAAGCGCCGCCGACGATGACGCTCGGCGACGAGACGATCGATCCGACCCAGGTCCACGTCATCGGCCCAGCGACCGTCCTCGAGCGCGTGGCCGCGGCACGGGCGACCGTCGTCATCCAGTCGTCCGGTATCGACGTCGACCAGGACGTCGAGCTCGTCGCGGTCGATAGCGTCGGTGACGCGGTCCCGCAGGTGAACGTCGACCCGGCGACCGCGCATGTGAAGATCCCCGTGTTCTCGAACAGGCAGTCGAAGACCCTCCCGGTGAAGCCACAGGTCACGGGGTCGCCGGCGGGCGGTTTCGAGATCGTGTCCGTCACCGTGGAGCCCCCGATCATCACCGTAGAAGGCGACGCAGACCAACTCCAGACGCTCGCCGGTATCGACACGGAGCCGATCCCCATCGGCGGCTTCTCCGAGACGAAGACGGTCGACGTGGCGCTGGCGCCTCCGACCGGTGTCGTCGCCATCGACGTCGCGTCCGTCAAGGTCACGATCGAGATCCGGGCCGTGACCGCGACACGCACGTTCGAGGTCGGCGTCCGCATCATCGGCGCGCAGCCGGGCTTCGACTATGAGGTCGGGGTCGATCGCGTCCTGCTAACGGTGGGCGGCAACCCCGTCGACCTGGATCGCATCATCGGATCCACGCTCGCCGCCGACCTTGACGTCACGTCGCTCGGCGCCGGAACGAGCGACGTCAACGTCGGTGCGACCCTGCCGGCGAACGTCACCCTTGTCGCGGCGAGTCCGGCCCAGGTTCCGGTCACCGTTACGGCGCGACCGAGCGCGTCCCCGTCGGGCTAGGCGATGGGTCGTCTCTTCGGCACGGATGGGATCCGTGGCGTCGCCAACGTCGACCTGCGTCCGACGATGGCGTTCGCGCTCGGGCGCGCGACCGCGCGCCGGCTCGCCGAGGCCGGCACATCCATCGTCGTCGGTCAGGACACTCGTCGATCGGGGGACATGTTCGTCGCCGCGATCGTCGCGGGAGCGACGAGCCTCGGTGTCGACGTCGATGTGGTCGGCGTCGTCCCGACGCCGGCGCTGGCGTACCTGGCCCGCACGGGCCCGTATCGCGCAGGGATCATGGTCTCCGCGTCGCACAATCCCGCCGACGACAACGGTCTCAAGGTGCTCGATGCCGATGGTTTGAAGCTCGACGATGACGTCGAGGACGAGCTGGAGGACCTGATCTGGCGCGAGGCAGAGCTCGGCGGCGTCGGCAACGCCGACCTCGGCCGGCGCATCGAGGCGGCGGATACGCTCGAGCGGTATCTCGATCATCGGCGAGGGCTCGCCGGCTCGATCGACGCGAGCCGTCTGTACGTCGTGCTCGACGGCGCGAACGGCTCGGGAGGCGCCGCCGGTCGGATGATCCTGGAGGCGACAGGCGCTCGGGTGGATGCGATCTACGTCGAACCGGACGGCGTCAATATCAACGTGGGATGCGGCGCCACCGCCCCGGCTGCGCTCGCCCGCGAGGTCGTGGCGCGCGGCGCCGATGTCGGTTTCGCGCTCGACGGGGATGCTGACCGGCTGATCGCGGTCGACGGGCATGGCGAGATCGTCGACGGCGACCAGGTCCTCGGCATCCTCGCGCTCGAACGGCTCGATCGAAGCGCGCTGCCGGGCGGTCTCGTCGTGTCGGTGCTCTCGAACGGCGGCCTGCAACGTGCGGTCGAAGAGGCGGGTGGCGAGGTCGTCCGTACACCTGTCGGCGACAAGTACATCCTCGAGGGGATGCAGGTCTCGGGCGCGACGCTCGGTGGCGAGAAATCCGGCCACGTGATCGTGCTCGAGCACACCACATCGGGCGACGGCATCGTCACCGCGCTCGAAGTCCTCCGAGTGATGACCAAACGCAACGCGTCGTTGGCGACACTCGCGTCGGCGATCCCGCTCCTTCCGCAGCAACAGCGGGCGGTGAAGGCTCGTCACAAGGATCAGTGGGAGGGTGACCCGAGACTGCGTCGGGCGATCGCGGAGGCGACCGCTCGATTGGGCGATGGGGGACGCATCCTCGTTCGGCCGTCCGGCACGGAACCTGCGCTGCGGGTGATGGTGGAAGGCCCGGATGAGGAGCTCGTCACGGAGCTGGCCGACTCGCTCGCGACCCTCGCGGGGGAGCGACTAAACTAGCTTCGGTGCCCACGAGACGGCGTCACTGCGTCCCGCACCAGCGGTCCGGGGCGATGAGCGGAGGACTGACGCGATGTGCGGCATCGTCGGATATACAGGACCGCGGGAGGCCGGTCCGATCCTTATCGAAGGATTAGCCCGCCTCGAATACCGCGGGTATGACTCTGCGGGGATCGCCCTGGTCGACGACGGCGGTGACCTGTTCGTCGAGAAGAAGGCCGGCAAGCTCGCCAACCTCCGCGCGGCCATCGCGGACCGGACACCGCACGCGGCGATCGGGCTGGCGCACACGCGCTGGGCGACCCATGGCCGGCCGAACGACCTCAACGCCCACCCGCATCAGGACTGCACGGGCGAGATCACCGTCATCCACAACGGGATCATCGAGAACTTCCGCGAGCTGCGCGACGGGCTCGAGGCGCGCGGCCATCGGCTGGCGTCGGAGACCGATACCGAGGCCCTTGCTCACCTCGTGGAGGAGTGCTACCAGGGCGACCTCGCCGACGCCGTCCGCGCCACCCTCCGCCAGGTCGAGGGTGCGTACGCGATCGCGGTCATGCATCGCGGCGAAGGGGACCGGCTGGTCGGCGCTCGAAAGGACGTGCCGCTGGTCGTGGGTCTTGCCGATGGCGAGTCGTTCCTTGCCAGCGACGTCGCGGCGATCCTCGCCCATACGGACCGCGTCATCTTCCTCGAGGACGGCGACGTCGCCGACCTGCATCCGACCGGCGTCACGATCACGGATGTCGACGGTCGACCGCGGGAACGCACCGTGACCACGATCGACTGGTCGCCCGAAGCCGCTGAGAAGGGCGGCTACGAGCACTTCATGCTCAAGGAGATCCACGAGCAGCCCGAGTCGCTCCGTCAGGCGATCACGGGGCGGGTGACCCGTGAGAACCACATCTGGCTCGAGGAGCTCGAGGGGTTCAGCGAGACGCTGGCGGACATCGACCGCGTCGAGCTCATCGCGTGCGGCACGGCCTATTACGCGTCCCTGATCGGGGCTGCCGCGATCCAGGACTGGATCGGCATCCCGGCCCGGGCGACGGTCGGCTCGGAGTTCCGTTACAGCCCGCCGCCGATCGACGCGCGGACGCTGGTCATCGCCGTCACCCAGTCCGGCGAGACCGCCGACACGATCGCCCCGACCCGCCTCGCGCGCGAGCGTGGTGCGCCGGTCATCGCGGTCACGAACACCGTCGGTAGCGCGATCACCCGCGAGGCGCACCGGGTCCTGTTCCTGCAGGCCGGCCCGGAGATCGCGGTCGCGGCGTCGAAGACGTTCGTCGCCCAGGTCACGACCCTTGTGATCCTTGCCGCGGCGATCGCCAAGGCGCGCGGCGCGCTCGGGCTCGAGCAGGAGCAGGAGCTCGGGGCAGCCCTGCATGCGCTACCGGACGGCGCCGCAACGGCACTCGAGAATGCCTCCGGCGTCCGCGATCTCGCGCGTCGATATGTGAACTCGCGCGGCTTCATGTTCGTCGGGCGTGGCTATACGTACCCGACCGCCCTGGAGGGGGCGCTGAAGCTCAAGGAAGTCAGCTACGTCCACGCCGAGGGCTACGCCGCGGGCGAGATGAAACACGGACCGATCTCGCTACTCGACGCTGAGTGCCCGCTGGTCGCGGTCGCCACCCGCTCGTCGGTCTACGACAAGCTCGTGTCGAACGTGATGGAAGGCCGCGCACGCGATGCCCGCGTGATCGCCGTCGCGACGGAGGGCGACCCCCAGATCGAGCGGTTCGCCGACGACATCTGCTGGGTGCCCGACACCCACGAAGCGCTGAGTGCTGTCCTCGCGATCATCCCGCTCCAGCTCTTCGCGTATCACGTCGCGATCGCCCGAGGCACGGACGTCGACCAGCCGCGGAACCTCGCGAAATCGGTCACGGTGGAGTAGCGGATGGCCGCGCCCGGTGAACGATCCGCGCCGACCGCGGATCCCGCCCTCGCTGGCATCACCGAGCTCGGCATCGACATCATCAAGGTCGACCGGATCCGCGCATCGCTGGAGCGCTTCGGGACGCGTTTCACGCAGCGTGTGCTGACGCCATCGGAACAGCGCTATGTACGAGACCGGCCCGAAACGATGGCCGGTCGTTGGGCCGCGAAGGAGGCCGTGTCGAAGGTGCTCGGGCTCGGCGTGCGCGGGATCGGCTGGCGGGATATCGAGATCGAGCGTCTGCCGACCGGGCAGCCCGCGGTGCGACTGCACGGGCGTGCCCAGGCCCGCGCCGAACAACTGGGGATGGGCCGGATCGCGGTGACCATCAGCCATGAGGCCGACTACGCCGTGGCCATGGCCGTCGGCGTGCGGACCACCGGAGGCCGGTACCTCTTCCCGCCCGACATCGAGGATCGCCTCGACGATCGTGAGCGCCGGATCCTCGCCCGCATCGAGCGCCTCCGCGACCTCGCCGAGACGAACGGCGCGGCCTCGCTGGCATCCGACGCACCCGATCAGGCGGAGGCCGACCGGTGACCGAGCGGCGACCGGTCGGCTTCGGCCGGCGGGCCGACGGGGCAGGGCAGGGCACGCCTGGGCCCGCCGATGAGCGGCCGTGGCCGGAGGGCGTCCCCAAGCTCGACGAGGAGACGGCGCTCGCGCTCCTGCCCACTCGGCCGGCGCGAGGGCACAAGGGATCATTCGGCAAGCTGCTCGTGCTCGCGGGTTCGCTCGATTACGCCGGAGCCGCGCTACTCGTGTGCCGCGCCGCCGGCCGCGCGGGCGTGGGGTTGGTGACGCTGGCGATCCCCGAGACGCTCCAGCCGTTGTTCGCGGCGAAGATCGTCGAGGCCACGACCATGGCTCTGCCAGAAGACGACGTCGAGGAGGTCGACCCGGAGCCGTCGCTGGCGAGGATCCTCGATCACGACCACGACGCGCTCGTCGTCGGGCCCGGGCTGCGGCCGGGGCTTGCGACGGCGGACCTCGTTCGGATGCTGCTCGATGCGGGTGGCGAGGAGCGGCCGCCGCTCGTGCTCGATGCGGAAGCGCTGCGGTCACTCGCCTCGATGGACGGCTGGTGGGAGGGCGAACGACGCGCCGCCGTGCTGACACCGCACGCCGGCGAGTTCAGCCGCCTGCGGGTCGGGGCCGGCGTGGACCCGGATGCCGACGGCGACCTGATCGACGACGACGCCGCTCGTGTCGCAGCGGCCACAGACGCCGCGACGCACTGGCGCCAGGTCGTCGTCCTCAAGGGCGCCCGGACGGTGATCGCATCGCCCGACGGCGAGGTCGTCGTCGCCACGTTCGAGAACCCGGCACTCGCAAGCGGCGGGACGGGCGATGTCCTTGCCGGCACGATCGGGTCGCTCCTCGCACAGGGTCTCTCTCCGTACTCGGCCGCACGGCTCGGCGTCTACCTCCATGGCCTCGCCGGGGAGGGCGCGCGCGAGCGGTTCGGTGATGCCGGTGTCCTCGCGTCGGACCTGCCAGAGGGGATCGCGATCGCACGGCGGCGTCTTGTCGCGATCGCGGAGCGCCACTCGACGGATAAGCGTCTCGGGTTCCGGCTGCGCGAGCCGGCCCAGGCGACCCCGGGTTCCCCGGCGGACGCCGACGCGGACGTCGACGCCGCGCGGCCTGGGTGAGCGCCCGCCAGGGGTCGATCGAAGCGCGACTCGCCACGGCCGGGCTACCGCCGCTACCGCGTTTCGCATGGCTCGAGCTCGATCTCGGGGCGCTGTCGCAGAACCTCACGACGTTGCGTTCCATGGCGGGGGGCGTCCCGGTCCACCCCGTCGTCAAGGGCGATGCATACGGGCACGGCGCGAGCCCGATCGCGCGCGCGCTCGTCGATGCCGGGGCGGAAGGGCTCAGCGTCGCGGCGATGGACGAGGCCCTCGAGCTTCGTCAGGCGGGCCTCAGCGTGCCGCTGCGCGTGCTGTACCCCATCCCGCCGTCGATGGTCGGCGACGCGATGCGCGAGGGCATCACGGTCGCCGCCGGCGACGTCGCGACGACACAGGAGTTGGTGTCTGCTGCCGAGGCGGCGGCCGCGGCCGAACCGGATCAACGTCGGCGTCTGCTGATGGAGATCGAGGTCGAGACGGGGCTCGGGCGCGGCGGCGCGCTCCCGGCTGATGTCGGCCCGATCGCCGAGCGGATCGCTTCATCCCGCCACGTCGAGCTCGTCGGGATGTGGACACACCTCCAGGCGAGTGAGGATGGCGGGATCACCGCCGACCAACTGCGGCGTTTCGACGAGGCGTCGGGCATCGTGACCGCCGCCGGTCACGCTCTCCCTGCGCGGCACGTCGCCGCGAGCGGTGGCGTCCTCACGGGCGTCGCTGCGTTCGACGGGATCCGCCCCGGACTGTCGACCTACGGCATCCTCCCCGACGAGCTGGGCGCGGTCTCGGACGAAGCACGGGCGGGCATCCGACCGGTGATGTCGCTCCACGCGCGTCCCGTCCGCGTGGTCGACCTTCCCGTCGGCTACGGCATCAGCTATGGCCCCTCGTTCCGCACCCAGCGTCCCAGCCGGATCGCCACGCTCCCGCTCGGTTACGGCGATGGCTTTGCCCGCGCGCATGCCAACCGGGCGGAGGCGCTCGTTCGCGGGCAGCGCGTCCCGCTCGTCGGGAACGTGACGATGGATGCGGTGATGGCGGACGTGACCGACGTCCCAGGACCACCTGTCGATCGCGAGGACGAGTTCGTGCTGATCGGTGCCCAGGGCAACGAACGGATCACGGTCGAAGACCTGGCGCGGGAGCGCACCACGAACACCTGGGAGGTCGTGACCGCGATGTCCGCGCGACTACCCCGGGTGTACCATGCCGCGACCGGAGCGGTGGTGGGGATGCGGACGCTCACGGGGTGGAGAGGGTAGTTGGCACGGATCGAGCTCTGGAACGGGGATATCTGCGACCTCGAGGTCGATGCGATCGTCAACCCGGCGAACCTCTCGTTGTGGATGTCCACTGGGGTCTCTGGCGCGATCAAACGCGCCGGCGGGGACGCGATCGAGTTCGCGGCCGTCCGCCAGGCACCCGTCCCGCTCGGTGAGTCGATCGTCACGCCGGCGGGGTCGCTCGCAGCACGGGCCGTCATCCATGCCGTCTCGCTCGATCGCGACCGGCGAACCAGCGGCCCGGTGATCGAGGCGGCTGTACGAAGCGCGATGGCGCGCGCGCGCGAGATCGGTGCGACGAGTGTGGCGTTCCCTGCTCTTGGTACGGGCGTCGGCGGCTTCCCGCTCGAGGACGCCGCTCGGATCACCGTGGAGACCGTGCGCGAGGAGCTTGCGGTGTCGCCGGCCATCGAGCACGTGACGTTCGCGCTCCGTGGGGCGGCGGCCTACCACGCGTTCGAGGCCGCGCTCGCCCAGACGACCGCGCCGCCGCGCGCGACGAACGTCGCATGAGCTTTCCGATCGAGCCGACCGAGGAACAGCGCAACGAACTCGTCGAACAGGTGGCACGGGAGATCCAGCTCCGCGGCCTGACCTCGTCCGCCGTCCACTTCCTCGAGGCAAGCCGCCCGTACCGCGCGCTTGGCGCGAACGCGATGCTCTTCTTCGATCCGGTCCTCCGCGGCGTCTTCGGTGGCGACCTCGAGTCGGCGACCGAGATCCTCGCTGACGACACGGGCATCGAGTTACTGATCGCCCGGCTCGAGGAGCTCGACGACGAGCTCGTGTGGGACGGCTGACCGCACGACGACCGCGTCCCGGACCGCCCGCCACGGCGAGTCCGGGTAGCATCAGACGGTGACGACCCAGCCTCACGCCTTCCTCACGATCGATCATGGGTCGGCGACCGTGTCGGTCGCGCTCATCGGTCGCGCCGGCGGTGCGTGGCGCCTCATCGGCAGCCTGGCGATCCCAGCCGGCGGCGATCTCGATCGCGCGATCGACCTCCTGGTCGAGCGGACGCTCGCCGCTGACCTCATCGTCGCCGAGGGCCTCGGCATCGTCGGCCTGCCGCGGAACGAGTTTCCGGTGCTCGAGGTGCGCAGCCTTCGGCCAAAGCGCATAGCGGTCGTGACCGGTTCCGAACGAACGCTCGCCGGTATCGTGGCGACGGCTGCCCGGAGCGGTTGGCGAACGACGGGCGCGAGCGCGGAAACGACCGATCCGCTCGCGATGACGCGGCTCCTGCTCGACCGCGAGGTCGAGGGCATCGTCGTCGGGGCGGGTGAACCCCCACGGGCAGACGAACGCGGTGCCATTCGCGAGCTCGCGACGCTCGTCGCCGCGGTCGCCACAAGGCGACCCGAGGTCCCGATCGTGCTGTCGGGGTCGATGTCCGAGGCGCTCGACGTGTTCGGCGACGTGAGCGCTCGACCCGGCGAGGTCGTGCTCGGGTCGGCCGCACTGCGCACTGCCGGCGTCGACCCCGATGCCCCGGATCCGCTGGCCGATCTGCTCCTCGAACTGGCCCTTCCGGCGGATGACCCACGCCGCGCGCTGGCGACGGGCGCGCGCACGTTGGCCGACGTCCTCGACCGGCGGGTCGAGGCGATCATGCTCGGCCATGACGCGGCCGCCCGTGCGGTCGCGGTCCCAGGCCAGGGCGGCGAAGCATCGACGGTCCGGCTTGGTGTGGTCGCTGACGCCGCCGTCGCGCCGGACGAACCCGACGACGCGGTCGTGGATGGCGTGTTGGCCTGGTCCACGATGCCCGCCGACCGGCATCGCATCCGTGACCGGATGCGCGAGTTGCGGATCGCCCCCTGGTCGGACGCGGCCGGCGACGGCGCCGCGCTGCGGATGGCGGCGGCGCGCGCGGCGCTGACCCGCCTCGCCGAGGCGACGTCCCGCTTCGATGACGGCCCCGTGCCTGACCTCGTCGTCGCCGCGAGCGGCGTGTGGACGTCGGTGCCCGCGCCCGCCGTGGCTCTGGCGCACATCGATGTCCTTCGGCGACCAGGGGCGAGCCAATACGCGCTCGATCACGCGCGCCTGATCGGTCCGCTCGGAGCGATTCCGGACGCCGGCGAGCGACGTGCGCTGTTCATGGACCTCGTTGACGACCTGCTGGCTCCCCTCGGGAGTGTCGTCACGCCGGCCGGGCTCCGCGCCGGCAGGTCGCTGGGTACCGTCGCCGTCCACGCTCGTGACGGGATCAGCGAACTCGAGCTGATGCCCGGTGGCCTCGAGCTCGTCGACCTGCCGCCCGGGTCCACGGCCGTGGCGGAGTTCAAGTTCCGCGAGCGCGTCCGGCTCGGTGGCAGGGGCCGCCACTTCGCGATCGACGTCGCGGGCGGCCTCGGTGGGCTGATGGTCGACCTGCGCGATGTCCCCTTGCGCCTTCCTGATCGGGCCGATCGTCGGCGGGACCTCCTGGCCGCGTGGCAGTCGTCGCTCTGGGCGGGGTCCGAAGGATGACCGAGGGGTTGAACGGCCACGCGAGCGATGAGGCCGCGGCGATCCGGCAGCCAGCGGCCAGCGTGGAAGGGCACGACGATGCCCAGGTGGACCTCGGCGATCCCCAGCGGGACCTCGGCGTCGTTCGTCGGCGACGGCTTCTCGAGGCGCCGATCGAGGTGACCTTCCCGCTGGCACCCGGGGATCGTGCCCTCGTCGCGCCGGGCGAGTCGGTCGTTCCCGGCGCACCGATCATCGAGCGGGTGCGCGACGCACGGATGAGCGACGTCGTCGTGCCGGCGGCTTCCGAGCCCGTGCCCGGCGGACGGATCCCCGACGGCGAACTGCTCTTCGAGTGGCGCGACCGGTGGCGTGTCGCGTACGGCGACGTCACCGAGCCGCTCGACAGCCCGATCGCCGGCATCGTGAAGGACGTCCGACCCGGGATCGGCATCGTCGTCCGGGCGACAGGGCGCGGACTGCGTGCGATCGTCACGCTGGGCGGGCCGACCCGCGGTCAGCTGCACGTGGCCTCCTGGGTCGAAGGCGAGCTGCGCAGCGGCTCGGTCGACGTCGGTCTGGCCGGCAGGATCCTCGTGGTCGGCTCACGCATCGACGCGGAGACGCTGACCAGGGCCCGGGCGATGGGCGTCCGCGGGATCATCGTCGCGGGACTTGCGAGCAAGGAACGACGCGACTTCCTCGCGTCGGAGAACCGGCAGCGGGCGGCTCTGCATCGCCTGCCGCCGTTCGCCGTCCTCGTACTCGAGGGGGCGGTCCGACGGCCGCTTGCTGGCCCGGTGATGGACATCCTCGAGGCGCTCGAGGGGCACGACGTCGCGCTGATCGCTGACCCGCCGATGCTCGTCTTCGAGGAGCCTGAGCTTGAGGTGCCCGCCCCCGACCCGGACCGCGTGCGGATCCGGGCCGGGCAGCTCATGGGGCGCGAGGGGACCTGGGCGGGCCTCGTCGGGCAACGCCGGTTCGCCGGTGGCGTCCACCTGGAGGCCGGCAGCGTCCGCTTCGATGACGGATCGGTCGTCGCGGTACCGATCGGCGACCTGGAGCGGTTCGCGTGAGCGGCTCCGTGGCAGCCACCGGGGAGCGGCGGGTCGTCGTCAGCCGTGATCCGGACGCGACGACGCGCCTCGGGCGAGCGCTCGGCCGCGTCGCGGAGGTCGGAGACCTGGTATGCCTGTGGGGCGACCTCGGCGCCGGCAAGACCCACCTTGCCAAGGCGTTCGGTGCGGGCCTCGGCGTGACCGAGACCATCGTCTCGCCGAGCTTCGTCCTGATGGCCGAATACGAGGGCCGGCTGCCGCTGTTCCATATCGATCCGTACCGCCTCGTCAGCGCGGAGGATGCGCTCGCGGGAGGCCTGATCGACGAACGCCAGTCGGAAGGCGTCACGCTCGTCGAATGGCCCGAGCGCCTCGGCGACGCGCTGCCGGTCGATCGGCTGGACGTTCGGATCGAAGGGACCGGCGACGAGCCACGGACGATCACGCTTATCGCGTGGGGCGACCGCTACCGCCGTTACGTCGAGGCGGCGGTATGACGAGCGGCCACGACGGTCGACGGGCAGCCATCCTCGCGATCGACACGGCGACGACGCGCGTCGTCATCGCGACAGGCTCGCCGAGCGGGGTCGCCGACGGCATCTCCACGTGGCCTGCCGGCTACCGCCACGGGGAGACGCTCCTCCCGTCGATCGGGCGGTTCCTTGGCGAGCAGAACATCCGCCGTTCACGGCTTACCGGCATCGTCGTCGGGACGGGGCCGGGCGCATTCACCGGACTCCGCGTGGGCATCGCGACCGCCAAGGGGATGGCGCATGGCCTCCAGATCCCCCTCGTCGGCGTCTCGACCGGCGAGGCGCTGCTCGCGGCTTCGGGTGTCCATGGCGCGGTCCTTCTCCTGCCGGCCGGCCCGTCGGATCGTCTCGTCGTCCGCCGCGGGGAGCCCGCGCTCCCGCTGCCCGCTGGCGAGGAGCCCGAGCTCCGCGAGGATGAGACGCTCATCGCGCTCGACCTCGACGGTCGGGCGCCAGCGGATGCCCTCGAGCTGGGCGAGGTGGCCTATCGCCGCCTGGGCCACGAGCTCATCCGGCTCGGCGCCGAACGGCTCGCCGCCGGCGGGCCGCCGCAGCTCGAGACGCTCGTCCCGGACTACGTCACGTTGCCGCGCGGGGTTCGCGGCACTGATGGATCGGTCGCATGGTCGCGCGACCACCGGTAAGGGTCGTCATCGAGCCGATGCGGCTCGAGGACCTGCCGGCAGTCCACGCCATCGAACAGGCGAGCTTCACCGCGCCCTGGCCACCGCACGCCTACCGAAGCGAGCTCGAATCCAATCGCATGGCGCATTACCTCGTCGCTCGTGCCGGCGACACGATCGCCGCCTACGGCGGCATGTGGCTGATGGTCGATGAGGCGCACATCACGACCTTCGCCGTCCATCCGGGCTGGCGCCGCCAGCGCGTCGGCGAGCGGCTCCTGCTGGCGTTCCTCGACATCGCGATCGACCAGCGCGCGCACGAGGCGACGCTCGAGGTGCGCCTCTCGAACCTGGCCGCCCGACGGCTGTACGAGAAGTACGGCTTCCGGCCGGTGGGTTTGCGGCCGCGCTACTACAGCGACGACCACGAGGACGCACTGATCATGACGACGCTGCCGCTCAGCGACCCACTGATGCGCGATCGGATCGCGCTCCGACGGTCCGAGCTCGACGCCGCGCCTGCGCCACTCGGCCCGACCGGCGCCGACCGGTCGACGGGCCCCGCGCCGGACGACGACGAGGGCGGGGCGTGAGCGGACCGCTGCTGCTCTCGATCGAGTCGTCCTGCGACGAGACCGGCGTGGCCGTCATCGACGGTGGTCGCCGCATCCTGTCGAACGTCGTGGCATCACAGGTGGCGCTGCACGCGCCGAGCGGCGGGATCGTGCCCGAGCTCGCAGCACGGGCGCATCTGCGCTGGATCGTGCCGAGCCTGGACGAGGCGTGGGCCGCCGCGGGCGTCGACTGGCGCGACATCGACGGCATCGCCGTGACCTATGGTCCGGGGTTGGCCGGTTCGCTCCTCGTCGGGATCAACTTCGCGAAGGCGCTGTCCTGGGTCCACGACGTGCCGTTGATCGGGGTGAACCACCTCGAGGGGCACGTCTACGCGGCGTGGCTGCTCGATCCGGGCGAGGACGAGACGACCAAGCAGGAGCCGATCTTCCCGCTCGTCGCGACGATCGTGTCAGGCGGGCACACGTTCATCGCCGAGATGACCGACCACCTCACGTACCGGCTGCTCGGCACGACCGTCGACGACGCTGCCGGGGAGGCGTTCGACAAGGTCGGGCGGCTGCTCGGGCTCGGCTACCCCGGCGGTCCGGCGATCCAGAAGGCGGCAGAGCGCGCGGTTCGGCGCGACGTCCGGTTTCCGCGGGCCTGGATGGCCGACTCGTACGACCTGAGCTTCTCAGGGTTGAAGACCGCCGCTCGGCGGATCGTCGCCGAGGCTCGGGCCGCTGAGGGCATCGCGCCGGATGACACTGGGACGCCCCTGAGTGAGGCGACGACCGCGGAACTGGCATGGGGCTTCCAGGATTCGGTCGTCGACGTGCTCGCGACGAAGACAGCACGCGCGGCGAAGGAGGTGGGCGCTCGCTCGATCGTCCTGGGCGGCGGCGTGGCGGCGAACAGCTGTCTCCGCGAACGACTAGCGGAGGAGGCTGACGCGCTGCGCATCCCGCTGATCGTCCCGCGGCCGGGCCTCTGCACAGACAACGGAGCGATGATCGGCGCCGCCGGTGCCCGCAGGTTCGAGGCCGGCGAGCGTGCCCGTCTCGATCTCGACGCACGCCCATCGCTGCCGCTCGCGAAACGCTGATGGCACGCCGTGATGGCGCGCTCCCCGCTCCCGCCGAGATCGACCCGATCGATGTCCGCGACACGCTCCGGGCGGCCGGTCTGCGGGCACGGCACTCGCTTTCGCAGAATTTCCTCGCCGACGCCGACGTGCTGTCGCGGATCCTCGCCGAGGCGGACCCGCGACCGGGGAGCGGCGTGCTCGAGATCGGGCCGGGGCTGGGGCTGTTGACCGGTGGCTTGCTGGCATCGGGAGCGGCGGTGACGGCCGTCGAGCTCGACCGTGGGCTCGCGGCGTTCATCCGCGACCGATATTCCCCGGAGATCGCCGACGGCCAGCTGCGGTTGATCGAGGGCGACGCGCTGGACCAGGACCTGACGGGGCTCGTCGCCCCGCCGTACGACGTCGTCGCGAACCTGCCCTACCACATCACGTCGCCGACCCTGCACGCGCTCCTCGGCGCCACCCCACGACCGCGCCGGATGGTGCTCATGGTCCAGCGAGAAGTGGCGGAGCGCATCGCGGCACCGCCCGGGAAGATGAGCTACCTGTCGGTCTTCGTGCAGTACCACGCCCGTGTGCGCGTCGCGTTCCTCGTCCCGCCAGAGGCGTTCGAGCCGGAGCCGGCCGTGGACTCTGCGGTCATCGTCGTCGAGCCCTATGCAGCCGACGATCGGCTCACGCCGGATGAGGAAGACGAGCTCTGGCGGCTCGTCCAGGCCGCGTTCCGGGAGCGGCGCAAGATGCTCCACAACGTGCTTGCCCGCCAGCTGCCGTTCGACGGCGCGCGGGTCGATGCGGCACTTGCCACGGCCGGGATCGCGCCCGATCGACGACCACAGACGGTGGACGTCGGGGAGTGGCTGGCGCTGCGCGAGGCGCTGACTCCGCTGCCGCAAGACCGGCGCGGTCAGCGCGGCTCGTGACGGACGCCGCTCACCGCACACCGATCGTCCGGCTCGCACCGGCGAAGCTGAACCTGACGCTCTCCGTCGTCGGTCGACGGGACGACGGCTTCCACGACCTGCACTCGGTGTTCGTGCCGCTCGCGCTGCACGACATCCTGACCGTTGCGCCCGCGGGCACGACCGGCCAAGACACCCTCCACGTCACCGGCCTGGACGCGGGGCCGGTGGACAGCAATCTCGTGCTGCGAGCGATCTCCGCGGCCCGGGCAGCGGTCGGGGAGGGCCCGGGTCGACCTGCCACGCCACCCCTCGCCGCCCGACTCGAGAAGCGGATCCCGGTCGCGGCGGGACTCGGCGGTGGTTCGTCCGATGCGGCGGCAGCCATCGGTGCCGCTCTCGATGCCTGGGGTGCCGCGGACCAGCTGGACGCCGAGCGTCGCCACGCCGTCGCCGCGGCGGTCGGTTCCGATGCCCCGTTCTTCCTCTCCGGGCGTCCCGCCCTCGTCGAAGGCCGCGGCGAGCGGGTCACGCCACTCAAAGGGGTCCACGGTCATCCGGGGATCCTGCTCGTGACGCCCGCAGTGCCGGTCCGGACAGCGGATGTCTTCGCGGTCTTCGACGGATCGCACGCGGGCTCCGGTGGCGACGGCTCGGTGCGAATGACTTCCGCGCATCTCGCCCAGGAGCTCGGCAACGGGCTGTCGGCGACGGACCTGGTCGCGCGCGCCGGCGTTCTTGCATCGGCGAACGATCTGCTGCCGCCAGCGGCTCTGGTCGCGCCCGGCCTCGTCAAGATGCGCCGCGCCCTCACGCGAGTCCTGGGCCGCCCGATCGGTCTATCGGGCTCCGGCCCGACCCTGTGGACGCTCTATCCTTCTCCCCGGGAGGCCGAAGACGCGGCGGTGACCGTCGAACGCGCCATCGGCGACGGATCCGTCCCGAACATCGGCGACGGACCAGCATCGATCATCCCGACGACCATCCGGACAGGCCAGGAGGGAGCGCCAACATGACGCGCGAAGCGATCTCGACCACGAATGCGCCCCAAGCGGTGGGACCGTACAGCCAGGCGATCGTCGTCGGGGACCTCATCTTCTGCGCCGGCCAGGGAGCGATCGACCCGCAGACGCAGGACCTCCGCCAAGGCACGGTCGAGGAGGAGACCGAGCGGACGCTGCGCAATCTCGGCGCCGTGCTGGACGCGGCCGGCGCGACGTTCGCCGACGTGGTGAAGACCACGGTCTTCCTGGCCGACATCAACGATTTCGCCGCGATGAACGGGGTCTACGCCACGTTCTTCCCGGATCCGCCGCCGGCGCGAACGACCGTCGAGGTCGCCGCTCTGCCCAAGGGGTTCAAGGTCGAGATCGAGGCGATCGCCCGCAAGCCGTGACGTGCCCGAGCGCGAGGTGCCTTGCTTGACGCTCTCGCAGGGGCGCCCATACCATCCGGCGACCGACCGATGACAGCACCCTTCCGCCCGTCGGGCTTCGGATGCAGCGGGGCCGACCACCCCGCGCACGCCCGACGCCGCGCATGAACCCTCCAAGTCCCGAACCTGCGGCATCGACCGTGAGCTCTCGGACCGGGCGTACGACCGCCGTCGTGCTTGCGGCCGGTCTCGGCACACGCATGAAGTCGGCGACGCCGAAGGTCCTCCACCAGTTGTGCGGCCGGCCGATGCTTACCTACGTACTCGACGCCTGGGCCGAGGTCGCATCGAAGGACGACGCCACGGCGCGCCCGATCGTCGTCTACTCACCCGCGGTCGAGGGGATCCGCGCGCCGTTCGAGGACCGCGCGGACTTCGCGCTGCAAGACGAGCCGCGCGGTACGGGCGACGCGGTCCGCACCGCCCTGCCGTCCGTACCCGAGACCGCGGCGGAGGTCGTCGTGGCGTACGGCGACGTCCCGCTGGTCACCGGCGAGGACCTCCAGGCCGTGCTCGACGCGCGTCGGGAGGACGACGCAGCCATCGCCCTGGCGAGCGTCTTCGCCGCCGACCCGGCACGCCTCGGACGGGTGATCAGAGGTGAGTTCGGGACCGTCGAATCGATCGTCGAGGCGAAGGACGCGACCGAAGACGAGCTTGCCAACAATGAGGTCAACGCGGGGTTGTACGCGTTCGATGCCGAGTGGCTGCGCCGGCGGATCGGGTCGCTCGAGCCGTCAGGTGCGACCGGAGAGCTGTATCTGACCGATCTCGTCCGCCTCGCGCGCGAGGACGGGCGTCTCGTGATCGCCGTGGCGTTCGAGGACGACGGTCGCTTCGACGGCATCAACGACCGCTCCCAACTCGCGGCCGCCGAGTGGAACCTGCGGGTACGCCGGAACGAGGAGCACATGCGGGCCGGGGTCACGATGCGTGACCCGTCCACGGTGTACCTCGATTGGGACGTGACGCTCGCGACCGACATCACGCTGGAGCCGAACGTCATCCTGCGCGGTACGACGTCGATCGGGGAGGGGAGCGTCATCGGCCCGGGCACCCACATCGTCGACTCCACGATCGGCCGCGGCGCGCGCGTGTGGGCGTCGGTCGTGGAGTCATCGACGGTCGAGGACGAGGCGACCGTCGGTCCGTTCAGCCACCTCCGGCCCGGCAGTGTCGTCGGCCGCGGCGCCGAGGTCGGCAACTACGCCGAGCTCAAGGCGACGCACCTGGGCGCAGGGTCGAAGCAGCACCACATGAGCTACCTCGGCGACGCCGAGATCGGCGAGAACGCGAACATCGGCGCCGGCACGATCACCGCGAATTACGACGGCGCCAGGAAGCATCGGACGACGATCGGTGACGGTGCGTTCATCGGCGTCGACACGATGATCGTGGCACCGCGGGAGATCGGCGCGGGCGCCAAGACGGGCGCCGGTGCGGTCGTGACCAAGGACGTGCCCCCGGGCAAGCTCGCGGTCGGCGTCCCGGCGCGCATCCGCGAGCAACGTCCGAAACGCGCGGCCGATGAGGACGTGGAGGACGCGCCCGCCGAGGCGCCGACGGAACCCGCGACGGGAGAGCCGCCGGGGTGAACCTGCCGGTCACCGATCTTCTGATCATCGTCCTCCTGACGTTGTTGGAGGGGTTCTTCGTCGCCGCCGAGATCGCGCTGGTGTCGATCCGCCGCAGCCGCGTCGAGCAGCTGGTCGAGGAGGGCAGGCCCGGCGCAGCACGCGTCAAGCGGCTGCTCGACGAGCCGGGCCGTTTCCTGGCCGTGTCCCAGCTCGGCCTCACGATCATCGGCTTCTTCGCGTCCGCCTTCGCCGCGGTCAGTCTCGCCGACCAGTTGGGCCGCTTCCTGGCCGACTCGGGGATGGACGAGGGGACAGCGCAGGGCCTCTCGCTGCTGATCGTCACCGTCGTCCTGGCGCTGTTCACGATCGTCTTCGCCGAGCTGGTGCCCAAGACCCTCGCCCTCGCCAACGCCGAGCGCTTCGCGTTCTCGCTGTCGCTTCCGATCGAGGTGCTTGCCCGCGCTTTGAAGCCGGTCATCGTGGCGCTCACCGGCGTAACGAACTGGATCGCCGGGCTGTTCGGGGCGAAGGTGTCCGACGAGGTCCAGATCACCGCGGAGGAGTTGCGCCTCATCGTCGAACGCGGCGGCGAGCAAGGCGTCCTCGAGGCCGAAGAGGAGCAGATGATCAACGCGGTCATCGAGCTCGGGACGCGCCGGGTCCACGAGGTGATGGTGCCGCGGACCTCGATCGTGGCGCTGCCCCACGACGTGACGATCGAGCAAGCCGTCGACACGATCGTCGCCGAGGGGCACAGCCGCATCCCGGTCTACCAGGGCACGGTCGACGAGATCATCGGCATCATCTACGCCAAGGACCTCCTGCCGTTCCTGAAGTCGGGCGCGCCCGATGCGCCGCCACTCAGGTCGCTCTTCCGGACACCTGTGCTCGTGCCCGAATCGATGAGCGTCGACGACCTGCTCCACGAGCTCCAGCGCCGGAAGGTGCATATCGCGATCGTGCTCGACGAGTACGGCGGAACGGCCGGTCTTGTGACGATCGAGGACCTGATCGAGGAGATCGTCGGCGAGATCCAGGACGAGTACGACGTCGAGGAGCCGATGATCGAGCGCTTGTCCGACGACGAGGCCCGGGTCGACGGACGTGCCGCGGTCGACGACCTCGCGGAGCTGTTCGACACGAATGTCCCGCTCGAGGACGAAGATGAGTACGACACGGTCGGCGGGCTCATCTATCACCGGATCGGCGGCGTGCCGCGGCCCGGCGACCAGGTCTCGCTCGACGGCCTGACGCTGACCGTGGAGAAGACCGACGGCAGGCGCGTGTCGAAGGTGTTGGTCGTGCGCAACCGCGAAGAGACTGGCCCCGCAGACGACGAGGCGGACCGCTAGGGCCCGGTCGGGGCACCGCCGGTACCGCGGCGTCGTCGGCTGGGACGACCAGGCCCGAAGGGTGCCCGGTCTGGGAGTCCCCTTTTTGGGGACCTACCCCGTCGCGAGGGTCCGTTGCAGGCGGATCCGGGTTTGGTGAACCCGCTCCGAGCTTCAGGGTCGCCGCCGATCGCGCCGAACATCGAAGGACGGGAGTGGCACGCCCGTTTCAGGTCAAGCCTTACCCCGACAGGCGCCGAGATGCGTGAGGACCCTACGCCGAGATCACCCCGACGATGATCTCCTGCAGGCGCGCCCGGGCCGCCGGTTCAACCACGCCAGCTGCGTCCAGCTCCGCGAGGGCCTGGTCGCGATACCGAAGCGCCGTGTCGCGCGTGTAGTCGCGAGCTCCGACGCGCTCAAGGATCCTGACGATCTCGGCGAGCTCTTCCTCCGACGGATCGTCGAGCCGATACAGCTCGACCAGGCGCTCGCGGTCCTCGGGCCCCGCGTGTTCGACCGCGTAGATGACCGGCAACGTCTTCTTCTTGTGCGCGACATCAGACGCCTGTTTGCCCGTCGTGCGCGTGGCTCCCCAGATCCCGAGCAGGTCGTCGTTGAGCTGGAACGCGATCCCGAGCGCCCACCCGAACGCCCTGTAGCGCCGGATGACATCCTCGTCGTCAGTCGCCAGGAGCGCACCGGCTTCGATCGAGGCTGCGATCAACGCGGCCGTCTTGCGTCCGATCATGTCGAAGTACGCCTCGACCGACATGACATCGTCGGACTCGCTCGTCGCGATGTCGATGTACTGGCCCTCGCAGAGCGCGAGGCACGTCTCGTCGTACAGCCGCATCAGACGCAGCACCGTCGCGTCGGAAAAGCCGAGCTCCGTCAGTCGATGGAGGGCGATGCGCGACAGGCTGAACAGCGTGTCGCCGGCATTGATAGCCTGCGGGACGCCGTACACCGTCCAGAGCGTCGGCCGGTGGCGGCGCTCGCGGTCGCCGTCCTCGATGTCGTCGTGCACGAGGCTGAAGTTGTGGCCGAGCTCGACGGCGGCAGCGCCCGGCAGCGCCTTTCGATGGTCGCCGGCGATCGAGGCGTAGGCGAGGAGCCCGAGCAGCGGCCGGACCCGCTTGCCGCCATTGCCGCCCTTCCCGTCGAGGGCGAGGTGGTAGCGGACCATCTCGTAGAGCCCGTGCGTCGACGGGTCGCGGTCCTGGACGAGCCGGACGATCTCGCCTTCGGTGTCGGCGATCAGCTCCGCGAGGTCGAGATCCGGCGAGGCGGTCGTCATCGCCGGCAGTGTACACCGAAACGTGTTCCGCGTAAGTAGCCTGTTGATTCCGGCCGTCGTCCCGCAGGAGAGCGTGGACCGCGTCAAGCGCCGGTGCGGGGGACGCGACCGCACCGGCGCCTGTCCCCAGGTACGCCGCCGAGCTACAGCCGGATGAGTGGCACGTGCAACGGTGGTACCGTCGCCTCGAGATGCCCATCCCCCGTCGCTACACGACCGATGCGATCGTGCTGTCACGGTTCGATCTCGGTGAGGCGGATCGGGTACTGACGCTCATCACGCCCGGGGGCGGCAAGCTGAAGGCGATCGCCAAGGGCATCCGCAAGCCGACGTCGCGCATCGGCGGCAGCCTCGAGCCGTTCGCCGAGCTGAACGTCGCGCTCGCCCGCGGCCGCACCTTCGATGTCGTGACCCAGGTCAGCGTCGGCCACGCCTGGCTACGTCTGCGCGACGACCTCGAGAGCGCGGCGACCGCCTGGTATCTCGCCGAGCTCGCCGATCGAAGCCTCGAGGAGCGCCACGCAGCCGAACCGCTCTACACGCTCTTGCGCCGCGCCTACGAGCTGCTCGACGCCGAGATGGCGCCCGGTCGCGTCGCACGCTGGTTCGAGATGCACCTGCTCGACGAGCTCGGTGTCCGGCCAGAGGTCGACCGGTGTGTCGAATGCGATCGGGTCCTCGAGTCCGGCGAGCGCTTCCGCTGGGTGCCAGCGCAGGGCGGGGTGATCTGCGAGCGCTGCCCCGGACCTCCCCATGATCGCGCGGGTCTCAGCCTGGAGGCCTTGAAGCTCCTCAAGGCCTACCAGCG
>JBKPMM010000162.1:0-4344 GCA_046732155.1 Chloroflexota bacterium
AACGGCGGATTTCCACAGCTTCGATGACCCGACGCTCGACGCGTTCTTTCAGGTCGAGATGCCTGTTCGCGATCCGCGATAAGTGGCCGTGAAGAGCGGCTCCGTAGCATGCGCGCCTCGCCCCCTCCCCGCCGGCTCATCAGTCCGCCGGTGGGAGGCCTTCGAGCATGGAGACACGATGGTTCCGCCGACTCGGGCCGGGCGTTGCCGCACTGGCCGCGGTCGCGGCGATCGCATCGACGACCGCAGGTGCGCCGCCGCCCTCCTGGCGCGCGCCTGCGTGTCCCGGCCCGCCGGTCGTGACGCCCGGCGCGATGGGCTCGTGGTACCGCCTCGACCCGATACTCGTGGACGGGACGTTCGTCGGGCAGCGGCTGTCGCTTGGCGCCGGATCGAAGTCGACGCGCCAGATCGACCTCGCCGCGGAGTCGTTCGCGACCGGCCCGTCGGGTGGCGCCGTGGTCGCCGGGACCGACGACGGACGGCGCTCGCAGCTGTCGTTGATCGATGTCGCCGGCGGGTGCGCATGGGCGCTCGGCTCATCGACGGACGTCATCCGGAACGCGGTCCTGGCCACGGATGGCGGCTCGATCGTCGAGAGCCGCGTCGATCGCCGGACGAGGGCGGACCTCGGCGTCTGGCGCCGCCCGCTCGGTGGCAGCACTCCCGTCCGGCTGCTACCCCCGATCGCACCCGACGACCGGTTCGGGCCGACGTGGCTGACCGATCTCGCGTGGAGCGACGACGGCTCGACGCTGGTCGTGGGTTCCTGCGGTGAGACGGCGTGCCGGTATCGGTTGGCGCCCGAGACGGGGCCCGTCGTGACCATCGCCGACCCGAGTCTCGGTCCATCGGTCGGCCTGGCGGGCGACCGGCTCGTCGCGCGCGAGGCCTGCCGTGGGCTGCCCTGCTCGATCGTCTCGATAGACGTGGCCGGGCGTGGACGTGCCTTGGTCGCCGACAGCGCCGGGCGGGCGATCCTTGCTCGCGACGCCACGGGCCGTTCGGTGGTCGTGTACGAGCTCGACCCAGACGGATCAACGCTCGGGGCCGCGACGCCCGACGGCCGCGGTGTGCTCGCGCTCGCGGCTCCGCCACCGGGCCTCCGCCTCGTCGCCGACGCCGTCTGGTCAGGCGGGGCCGCGGAACATCCGGCCGACCGATTGGTCTTCGGGCCCGATGGCCGTCTGCCGATCGACGGGTCGCGGCGCGCTCTCCTACGTCCCGTGACCGCGGGAACCGCCGCGCTCGATGAGGTGCTTCCATGACGCGGTTCCTGCGCGCGTCCGCCCGGTCGGGGCCGGCCGCCTTGGTCGGTGTGCTCGTGGCCGCGTCGATCGCGACGCCGGTCCTCGCTCACGATCCCGATCCGGCATTGAGTGGCGGCACGTTCGACCAGAACCAGGCGCTCGAGTTCCGCTGGCGATCCGGGTCAGAGCCACCGAGTGCGCTCCGGAGCGCCGTCCTCGCGGCCGCCGGCGACAGCAACGCGACACGCGCTTCGAGGGCGGCGACGTTCGGCTACGACAGCACGGCCGCCAACCCGATCGGGTACGGGACGGGGACCTGCGGCGTGAACGGGCTCGCGTGCTTCACCAGGACGGTCCCGACAGGATTCACGATGTGGTTCCGGGAGCATGGCCGTGTCTTCGATTGGGGGACGCTCCGCTGGTGCCAGATGCAGTCGTCACCGACCAACGGCTGCTACGACGCCGAGACCATCGCCCTCGACGAATTCGGACACGTCGAGGTCCTCAATCACCACGTGAACTTCGCCGACGAGAGCGACTACACGGACGCCGTCGTGCAGACGTACTCGCGGACGCGACCGAAGACCGGTTGGGACATGCACACCTACGGTCCATGTGACACGGCGACGCTGCAGATGAAGTACGACCTGCCCACCCTCTCGTCGCTGTACTCACGTTGCCTCGATATCGTCACGGTGCTGACGCTGTCCATCAGCGACACCTCCGTCCCATACGCCGGCCTCGTCGACTTCACGGCCTATCTGAAGGCCGCGACGAACACCGACTACGGGCGGCTGAGCGCGAACCCGATCGGCGGGCGGACCGTCCGGCTCCAGCGCCGTGCGATCGGATCCACGACGTGGGCGAACCTCGTGACGCTGCCCGCGTCGTCGACCGCGGGGACATATCCCGCATCGCTGCGCCTGTACAGCACGGCGGACTTCCGGGCCGTCTTCTCCACGCCGACGAACGAAGGCCTCCGAGGCGACACGAGCCCCACGGTCCGGATCACGGTCGCGCCATGCACCGCGAACTGCCCGCTCGAAACCGTCACTGGATGAGGAGGACGCAGATGCTCGTGCGTTCGGCATCGCTCGTGTTCACGCTGCTCGCCGTCGGGTGCACGTCGACTCCCGCCACGCAACCGGTGAGCCCGATCGTGCCCTCGGCGGGGCCCACGGTGACCGGTAGCTCCGCCACGACTCGTGTCCCTGCGACAGCGTCGGTCCCGCCGTCGGCGGTTGTCGTGGAGACGGCCGTGCCCGGCGACCTCCCGCCCGCGGCGTCGCTATCGGCTGAGGGCGGCGACCCCGTGACGGGTCAGCTGGGCACGTACGTCTGGGGCGGTCAGGGCTCCGACAGCCCATGGCTGCCGGGCGCCGCGATCGCCGTCGGGCACGGCGAACCCTTGACGGTCAGGCTCAGGCCCACGGCCGACGTCGACTCGTGGACGGCCCGCATCGTCCCGGCCGATGCGAGCGGCCCCGAGGGGGCCACGGGTCTCGGCAAAGGGTCCGGGATCCCTCGATTCGGCGCACCCGCGCGGGGCGCGTGGACACTCGAAGTCCACGTCGTGTTCGCTGATGACGCGGGCGACGCGAGCTACTTCTGGCGGCTCGACGTCAGGTGATCCCGCCGGCTCTGGCGGCCCGCCGGCCGATCCATGGGCGGCGATCCGCCGCCCATGGTCACGCCTCGGACGCGACCGGCTGCCCCGCCGAGAAGATCGACACTTGGGCGTCGTCGGGCAGCATCACGCCGAAGACCTTCTGGAGGGCCAGCGTGTGCGCGCACGATCCCCAGCTCTCGAAGTAGTGGCAGGTGCAGCGCCACTGACCGGCTTCGAGGGCGACATGGTGCGTGTCGTTATCACCGCGGAACGTCAGCGAGAGACGATCGATGGTCATCCGATCGAGCTCTCGCGCGTAGCGATTCGCCTTCTCGACCTTGCCGATGAGGGAGCTGTGCATCGCGTGCATCCTCCGTCGCCCGAGGGGCGCTGCCGAGGCCGCTGTCCGGTCTGCACCTCCGACCGGTGGTAGCGGTCGCGTCCCTGAAGCCTACACCCGAGGCCCGTCCCGGTCATCCCCGAATCGTCCCGGGTCAGGGCGCGTTGGTCCCCTCCCGACCGAAATCGTCCTGGAGCCGGACCACGTCATCGAGCTCCGGCGTGGAGACCTCGATCAGCTCGCACCGCTCGATCGCCTCGAAGCGGTGGATGCGGCCCGTCGGGATGCGTGCCGCCTCGCCGGGACCAAGCTCGTGCTCGCGCACGACACCCTCGTCGTCCTCGAGGTACAGGCGTAGACGGCCCGACCGGACAAGGACGCTCTCATCCTTGATCTCGTGTCGCTGCAATGACAGCCGCTTGCCGGTCTCGATGACCAGGACCTTGCCGACATACCGATCGGTGTGCGCCCAGATCAGCTCGTGACCCCAGGGCTTGTCGACGCGACGCTCGGTCACCTGCCGCGCACCAGTCGCTCGCCGGCATCGACCATGGCGTCGCGCGCTTCGGCCGAGGTCGCCTCGGTGTACACGCGGACGAGCGGCTCCGTGCCGGACGTCCGGATGAGCAGCCATGACCCGTCGGCGAGGAAGAACTTGTAACCGTCCTTCGTGTCGAGCCCGACGGTTCGCGCCACGGGCTCGCCAGCGAGCTCGGACGGGCCGGCGCCGGCGAGATCGACGAGCAGGCGTCGCTTCACTTCGGGGTACTCGGCACGGTCGACGTGCACGTCGATCCGGCGGTAGTACGACGGCCCGGCGATCTCGTGGAAATGCGCGATCGCCCGCGACACCGGCCAGCGGCCCGCCGCCTTCTCGCGGAGGAACAGGTCGAGGAGCAGGAGGTCGGCATAGATGCCGTCGCGCTCGGGCAGGTGCATCCCGAAGCCGAACCCGCCGGACTCCTCGGCGCCCATCATCGCGCCGGTCTCGATCATCTTCGGACCGATGAACTTGAACCCGACCGGGGTCTCGTGGGTGGCGATGGCATACCGCTCGCCGAGCCGCGCAGCCATCGATGTGTTGTTCACGCTGACGACGACCGGGTCGCGCCAGCCCCGATGCTCGGCCAGGTAGTACATGAGCA
>JBKPMM010000163.1:0-9892 GCA_046732155.1 Chloroflexota bacterium
CGAATGGCTACACGGATGGCGTCGTCCCATCGCTCCGCCGACGGATCATCCCGATCGGCTCATACATCATCGCGTCCGAGGCACTGCCCGAGGACCTCGCCCACGAGCTGTCGCCGAAGGGACGGGCGTTCTTCGACACGAAGAACTTCCTGTACTACTGGCACGTGTCGGCGGACCGGCGGATGGTGTTCGGCGGGCGGGCGTCATTCATGCCGACCACGATCGATCGAACGGCCGCGATCCTCTGGCGCGGCCTGCTCGAGGTGCACCCGCAGATGGCGGGGCACCGGATCGAGTACGCGTGGGGCGGCAACGTCGGGTTCACGTTCGATCGGATGCCGCACGTCGGCAAGACGAAGGATGGCGTCACGTACGCGATGGGCTGCTGCGGGACAGGGGTCGCGCTGATGACCAACCTTGGGACGAAGGTCGGCGCGTGGCTGGCCGGCGATGAGGCGCCGGCGCTCACGCGTCTGCGATTCCCACTGGTGCCGGCGCCCTACGAGGGCCGACCATGGTTCATGCCATTCGCCGGGGAGTGGTTCCGCCTGCAGGACCGACTGGCCGCGCGCACCCGTGACGGGTGATAGTGCGCTAGACACCGACGACGTCGTAGTGGAGACCGTCCCCATGTCCGAGACGACCGACCTGTTGGCGAAGGTGCCGTTGCTATCGAGCCTCGACGAGAAGCAGCTGGAACGACTCGCCCGCGACTTCAGCGAGCGCACGTTCCCAGCGGGCAGCGTCGTCGTTCGCGAGGGTGACACCCATGGGATGGGCTTCTTCGTCGTCGCGGACGGCGAGGGCACGGTCAGCGTCGGTGGCAAGGAGGTCGGCAAGATCAGCCGGGGCAACTATTTCGGTGAGGTAGCGCTCATCAGCGACCGGACGCGAACGGCGACCGTCACCGCGACGACGGATCTGCGAACGCTGGTCATGACGTTCTGGGATTTCCGCGCCTTCGTGAAGAGCGACGCGGACGTTGCCTGGAAGCTGCTCGAGCACGTCGGGGGCATGCTGCACGGACGTGGCTGAACGCGGCTCGAAACCGCTCCCGCTCGCCGTCCAGCTCTATACGTTCCGCGATCCCGCCCGGTTCGGCGGCGCGGGCATGGGTCTCGACGCCCGCGCGCTCACCGAGATCGCCGAGAGTGGCTTCCTCGGCGTCGAGACCGTCGACGTCCCCGGTGGCGATCCGGCGGAAGCGCGGCGCGTCCTCGACGACCTCGGGCTCGCGATCGCCAGTTCCCACACCTGGTCGGAGTGGACGGACGAGGATGCCTTCCGCAATGCCTCGGACGCAGTCGCCGATTTCGGCTCGTCCAGGATCATCGTCAGCCCCAGTCCCGACGAACTAGTCGACGGCGGCGCCGGACTGATCGACCGACTGGCTGCGGCGGCTGACATCGCCGCCGAGCGCGGCCTCCGCCTCGGGGTCCATACGCACGACGGCGAGATGCGTGTCGTCGACGGTCAGCGCGTGATCGACCGACTGAGCGATGCGCTCGGTGATTCGGTCGACATCCAGATCGACATCTTCTGGGCGGTCGTCGGCGGGGCCGACCCGGCCGAGGTGATCCGTGGGCTCGGTCGACGCGTCGTGTCGTTGCACCTGAAGGACGGCATCACGCTTCCGGCGTCGGCCCACGCCGACACGCCGTTCGTCAATGTCCCCGTCGGCAGCGGGTCGGTCGATCCCGCGCCTTCGGTCGCAGCGGCGGAGGCGGCCGGGTCCGTCGACTGGCTGATCGTCGAGTTCGATCACGTCGATGGGTCGGCGGTCGAGGCGACGCGCTACAGCCTCGAGTACCTGGTCTCGCACGGCCTCGGTCGCGGACGCGATCACTGAGGGTGGTTCGCCCGGCACGCGTCGCCATCATCGGATCCGGCAACGTCACCCATTTCTATCTGACCGGCGCGGCGAAGTTCCCGTCGGTCGAGCTCGTCGCGTGCGCGGATCTCGACCCGGAGCGAGCGCGGGCGCTCGCGACCCGTGGCGGGTTCGCAGCCATGCCCGTCGAGGCGATCCTCGCCGACCGGACGATCGATGTCGCGCTCGTGCTCACGCCTCCCGCCGCACACGCTCCCGTCGCGCTGGCCGCGATCGAAGCCGGCAAGCATGTGTACAGCGAGAAGCCGCTCGCGACGTCGCGTGAGGACGCGCGCCGAGTCCTTGATGCCGCGAGGGCTGCGGGTCTGCGGGTGGGCGCTGCGCCCGACACGTTCCTCGGGGGTGGGCTGCAGACGGCGCGAGCCGTGATCGACGACGGCCTCATCGGAACGCCGCTCGTCGCGACCGCGGCCGTGTCGCACACCGGTCCCGAGCGGTGGCACGATGATCCGAGGATCTTCTACGCACCGGGCGGTGGGCCGCTCCTGGACGTCGGCCCGTACTACGTCACGGCGCTCGTGAACCTGCTCGGGTCCGTGGCGGCCGTCGCGGCGATCGGGCGTGGCGTCGGGTCGGAGCGATCCGTGGCGACAGGCCCTCTCGCGGCGACGACGATCGCGGCCGACGTACCGACCTCCGTCATCGGCACGCTGACGTTCGCGTCGGGCGTCATCGGCAGCCTGTTCGCGTCGTTCGACACGGCCGGCTCGCGCGTCCCGCACATCGAGATCCACGGGACAGAGGGATCGTTGAGTCTCGGCGATCCGAATCATTTCGACGGGGAGGTCTGGTTCCGTCCGCTCGGATCCGAGGGCTGGGAGGACATCCCGATGCGGTTCCCGTCGGACGTCGAGCGCGGGGTCGGCCTCGCCGACATGGTCGAGGCGATCGCCGAGGGACGCCCGCATCGCGCGAGCGGCGAGCTCGCGTATCACGTGCTCGATGTGTTGCTCTCGCTCGAGGATGCGACGAGGACCGGCCGGACAGCGTCGGTCGCATCGCGCGTCGATCGACCGGCCGGCCTGGCGTAGCACTTAGCGCTTCGCGGCCAGCCCCCGGAGCGTGTCGAGCAGGTGGTCGACGTCCACTTCCGTCGCGAGGTAGTTCAGGACTCCGGCACGTAGCCATGTCGACCCACGCAGTCGCGTGGTCGTCAGCCAGCCGTCGCCCGACAGTTCGAGCGCCGCCTGGAGCCGATCCTGGTGCGCATCGAGCGCCCGGCCGTCGACGCCCTCCGGCAGGTGCCGGAAGCACACGACCGACAACTCGGGGATCGCGGGCATCGCCTCGAAGTCGTCGGCTTCCGCGCAACGGCGCGCGAGGTACGCGGCCAGATCGTCGTTCGCCTCGATGAGCTTCCCGAAGCCGAGCGTGCCGAGGTGCTTCCAGGACATCCAGAGCTTGAGCGCTCGCCAGCGGCGCGTCCCTTCGAATGACAGCTTGTAGAAGTTCAGCTGGTCGCCACCGCCATGGCCGTCGTCACTCCCGTCGGCCGCGCCGTCGCGCACGTCGTCGGGCGTTCCCGTCCCCGGTCCCTCGCCACCCCGGTAGTACTCCGGGGCTCGCCCGCCAAAGACGGCGCTCAGCATCCGGCCGTCGCGAACGAGCAGTCCGCCGATGTCGTACGCCTGGAAGAACCACTTGTGCGGGTCGACGGTCACCGAGTCCGCTCGGTCAAGGTCGCGGACTCGATCACGATCGCGCTCCGAGAGCCGCACGCCGCCGCCATACGCCGCATCGACATGCAGCCAGAGGCCCTCCGCCGCCGCCACGTCGGCGAGCTCACCCACGGCGTCGACCGAGCCCGTGTTCGTCGACCCGGCGACGGCCGCGATCGCGAACGGTGTCAGACCCGCTGCCCGGTCGCGCGCCATCGCGGCTGCGACGGGCTCGCCGCGCAAGTGGAAGTCGTCATCGGCCGGCAGGACGACGAGGGTCTCCGTCGGGAACCCGAGCTCGTCGAGCGCACGCGCGATCGAGAAGTGCGTCTGATCGCTCGTGTATACCCGCGCTCTTTCGAGGTCCTTTCCTCGCGGCGGCCCGGATAGCCCTCGCAGGCGTCCGAGGTGGAGATCCCGCGCCAGCGCCATGCCCATGAAATTTGCCATCACGCCGCCGCTCGTCAGGAGGCCGAACGAGCCGTCGCCATAACCGACGAGATCGCATAACCACCGGACGACCTCCTCCTCGGCGAACGCGGCGAAAGGGCCGGCGTGCCAGACGTCGACCCCCTGGTTGGCGACCTGCGCCAGCAACTCGCCCATGATCGACATCGGGAGCGGCGGCGGCGTGAAGTAGCCGAATTGCCGAGGGTGCTGCGAGTTCATCAGGCCCCGCGACAGCCGCGCGGAGTATTCAGCAACGACGTCCATCGCGCGCATCGGTTCTGACGGGGCCGGGCCGGGACCATCCCGCGCGCCCGTCGGGTCGGAGCTGTAGTAGCGGCGCCGCGCCTCGGCATAGGCCGATGCATCGCCCATCGCACGTTCGGCGGCGATCCCGTACAGGTAGGTGAGTGCCTCGTGCCAGGTCTGCGCGCCGAGCGAGGCGAGGGCCGCACGCGACGTCGCCTCATCTCGGAACCCGATCAGCTCCGGCTCCGGGTGCCAGTCGAAGCGCGCGAGATAGGCGTCGATATCGACCGGGGCGGTGGGGTCCTGGGTCGTCGTCTGGTCAGCCATCGGTGGTCGATGGTAGCGACTACCCTTCCGCCCATGCCGGCGGACGACGGGTTCGATATCGCCACGCACGACCCCGACGGGCGCGCGCGCCTTGAGGCGGCGCTGGAGCCGCTCGGCATCGCGTACGAGCTGTTCGCCTGCGACCCGGCGCTCGCGGACACGGCGGCGTTCTGTGCGGCCTACGGGTTCGCTCCGGAGGAGTCCGCCAACACCATCGTCGTGATCGGCAAGAGCGATCCGCCGCGCTACGCGGCTTGTGTGGTGCTCGCGCCGAACCGGCTCGACGTCAACCGGACGGTCCGGGACCGGCTCGGGACGCGGAAGGCGTCGTTCGCTCCGGCCGACTCGACCCGCGAGATCACTGGCATGGAGATCGGTGGCGTCACGGTCTTCGGACTGCCGCGTGAGCTGCCGGTCTGGGTCGATCGTCGTGTCATGGAGCGTGACCGGATCGTCCTCGGCGGTGGCTCGCGGTCGTGGAAGGTCCTGGCCGCTCCGGGCATCCTCCTCGCCCTCCCGAACGTCGAGGTCGTCGATGGTCTCGCGAGCGATCCACCACCGCCGACCGCAGGCTGACGCCTCCTCACGTATCGTTCGCGCTCGTGACGCAGACCGACCCGAACATCGATCCGCTTCGCGCGCCGCCGCGCGCACCGCGATCGACGGGCCCGGTCCAGTACAAGGGCGAGGATCTCGACGCGCAGCGAGGCCCGGGTCTCGGCTGCTTCCGCTTCCAACTGGTGCTGCTGGTCGTGTTCATCGTCCTCACGCCGCTCAGCGCCGCGTGGGACTGGCCGGAGTGGGTGAGCGCGCTGCTCCTCTTCGCGACGATCGGGCTGCTGCTGGTCGCCGGTCAGACGATCGTCTTCCTGCTTCGTCTCGTCGCCGCCGATAGACGCAGTCGCCGGCGGCCGCTGGCGAGTGCCACGAAGACGGTGGGGGAGATCGAGGACCAGGATGTCGCCATGACGCCGCCGGCCGAGGACGCGCCCGCTGCGCCGCCCAGCGGCAAAGCCCCGCGCACCTGAACGTCTCGCCGTCCCCGGACGGCGCGGTGACGCATGCCCCATGACACAATGGCCACATGCCCGTCCTCGCGACCTACTTTTCCGTCCGCCGCGGCCGCGACCCGTTCTTCAAGTTCTTCATGCGCACGATCTTTCCGCGCCAGGTGAAGGAGTACGAGGAGCGCTTCGGGATCCGCTTCCTGGGCTGGTACAACGTCGCGCACGGCTGGGACTTCGACAACGTCATCCTGCTCGACCTGCCCGATTACGCCGTGCTCGACAAGCTCGAGGCAGATGAGGCGACCCGCGCTCTGGGTCACCGCGCCGGCGAATGGATCTTCGAGCGCCACCACTCGATGTTCCTACGCGAGCGGATGGGCACCGACCTCGAATACCATCGCTGACCCCTTGTCGAGGAGACGATGAGCATCCGACGCGAGAACCTGCCGCCCGGCGACGAACCGAACAGGAGGCGAACCATGGATACGGGCCGCAACGACCTGCTCGGTGAGATCGCCGCCGACGCGGCGCTCGAACGCGGCGACTTCCTGGTCCAGGCGACGGAGCAGCTGCGGCGCTTCCTCGATCGGCACAAGGAGCGGATCGCGGCCTACGGCGGCCTGACGCTGATCGACGAGGAGCCCGACTATCTGTCGATCGCCCCCGACGGCACGTTCCGCAGTAGAACGCGCTTCCTCGACGACCTGACGGGGGACTGGGTCAGCGAGACCGAGGTCATCGAGACGGCCTCGGAGCTCGTCGAGCTGTACAACCTCGCCGACGTCTTTGCCGCATTCAGCGAAGCGGCGAAGGAAGCCGCGGGATTGTCGGAAGAGCCGACCGCGACGGGCGACATCCTCGATGCCGCCGGGATCGCGCCCGAGGAGACCATGTCGCTGGGCGACGATCCGTACGCTGCCGCGGCAGACTCCTGGGCGGCCGGTCAGCCAGCGGACGTCGAGCTCGACGACGACGACGCCGCCGCTCGCCGCCTGTATGACCTCGCCCTCGAATACCAGGAGCGCAGCCAGCGCGCCGAGTCGCGCTTGCTCGACGACTTCGAGCAGGCTGCGGCGCCGGCCTCGAACCTGCTGGGCGAGCTCGTCATCGTCGACGACGACGATGAGCGGCTCGTCCTCACCTCCGCCGGCGAGTTCCGAGCCGAGGTCGTCCCGGAGGACGCCGATGGAGAGTGGCGGAGCCTCACCGGCCCCGAACAACTCGTTGAGTTCTACGACCCGACCGACGTCTTCGGCGATCTCGCCGACGCGCTAGCGGAGGCGTATCCCGCGGTCGCGCCGGAGCTGGCCGCCGCGACGGACGCTGGCGATGGCGCCGGTGAGGACGCCGCGGTCGCCGAGATCGACGACGACGAGGACGGGGACGAGGAGGACGGTGAAGCGGAGGACGACGACGAGGAGGACGACGACTCGGAGGACGAGGAAGGAGCGGGCGCGGAGGGCCGCCCGACCGCGTGACGATGCGGCTCGCCGCCGCCGAGCTGGTCGACAGCCGCGAGATCCTGCCCGGCCAGTGGCTGCAGGCCTACCACGCCCCGGAGATCGCGAACGGGTCGAGAGCCGGCCAGTTCGTCCACATCCGGACCGGCGACTACTCCGGGATGGTGTTGCGTCGCCCCTTCTCGATCAACACGGCCGACCCGGCCACAGGCACGATCACGATCCATTTCCGGGTCATCGGGCACGGGACCGAGTGGTTCGCCCGCCTTCGTCACGGCGACCCGATCGACCTGCTCGGACCGCTCGGTCGGCCGTTCGAAGTCGACCCGCGTAGCCGCCACCTGCTGCTGATCGCCGGCGGACTCGGGATGGCTGGCGTGCGGATGCTGGCCGACGAGGCGATCCGGGACGGGCGGCAGGTGACCCTGCTGTTCGGAGCGCAGAGCGCTCGCGAGGTCTACCCGTCGAACCTGCTGCCGGACGAGGTCGAGTACGTCGTCGCGACCGATGACGGCTCGCTCGGTCATCACGGGTATGTGACCGATCTCGTGCCGGAGTACGAGGGCTGGGCCGACCAGGCGTTCGCGTGCGGCCCGGCACCGATGCTTCGTTCGCTCGCCCGTCTGGCCGAGGGGCGACGGGGCCGGCTCGGTGTCGCAGCCCTCGGTCGCAAGCGGGGGAGTGGTCGGCCGGACGCGGTTGGTTCGCCGGCGGCACGACGCAAGGCATTCCTGCAGGTATCGATGGAACAGAACATGGGATGTGCTGTCGGGGCATGTCTCGGTTGTGTGGTCCCAAGCGTCACAGGGACGCCGCAGCGCGTCTGCCGAGAGGGCCCCGTGTTCGCGAGCGACGAGCTTGTGTGGGACGGCGCCTGGGCGTGAAAGCGAAGCGACGCGTCGTCACGACGAGTGGGCGACCGGCCGGCGCCAAGCGCACGCCGACGGCGCGTCCGGTCCGCTCCGCGATCGTCCCGGCAGCACCTCGACAGCGTGTTCCGGGTGTCAGCGCGGCCGCCGCCGCCCGCCCGGCCGTCGCGGATGCCCCCACTGGTGATGTCGACCTGAGCGTCGACCTCGGACGTGGCCTCGTCCTGCCGAACCCGGTCCTCGTCGCGTCGGGGACGTTCGGGTACGGCATCGAATACGGCGACGTCGTCGAGGTCGACCGGCTCGGGGCCATCTGCTGCAAGGGCACGACGCTCAAGGCACGGATCGGGAACCCGACACCGCGCGTGACCGAGACGCCGGGCGGGATGCTCAACTCGATCGGACTCCAGAACCCGGGCGTCGACGCCGTGATCGAGAAGTACGCCGCGACCTGGGCGACCTGGAAGGTCCCGGTGCTGGTGAACGTCGCCGGGGAGTCCGTCCACGACTACGTCGAGGTCACGCGGCGCCTGGAGGGCGTTCCGGGCATCGCCGGCATCGAGCTGAACATCTCCTGCCCGAACGTCGGTCGCGGCGGGCTCCAGTTCGCGATCGACGCCGACGCGGCCAGCGAGGTCACGGCCGCGGTGCGGCGGGCGACCGACCTACCCCTCCTCGTGAAGCTGTCTCCGAACGTCGCCGACATCCGTCCGATCGCCCGCGCGATCGCCGACGCCGGCGCAGACGCCCTAACGGCGATCAACACGCTGTCGGGCATCGCGGTCGCGCCGGACCGGCAACGACCACTGCTCGGCAACACCTACGGCGGCGTGAGCGGACCGGCGGTCAAGCCGGTCGCGCTACGGATCGTCTACGAGGCAGCGCAGGCGGTCCGAATCCCCGTCGTGGCGATCGGCGGTGTGACCGAGCTTGCGGACGTCCTCGACTTCCTCGCCGTGGGCGCGGTCGCCGTCCAGGTCGGGACCGCGATCTTCGCCGACCCGACACTTCCCGTCCGGCTCGTCGCGGAGCTCGCAGCAGAATGCCGCGGCCGTGGGCTCGCCTCGTACCGCGACCTCATCGGGACGGCGCTACCCAAGCGGCCGGCGACGCCGTCGGCCAAGGGCGTGGAGTACAAGCCATGAAGCGGATCGGGTTCCTGTCATTCGGGCACTGGTCGGAGTCGCCGTATTCGCAGGTTCGCTCGGCCTCCGACGCGCTGCTCCAATCGATCGACCTCGCCGTCGCGGTCGAAGCGCTCGGCGGCGACGGCGCCTTCTACCGCGTCCACCACTTCGCCAACCAGCTCGGATCGCCGTTCCCGTTGCTCGCGGCGATCGGCGCGAGGACGACCAAGATCGAGATCGGCACCGCGGTCATCGACATGCGCTACGAGAACCCGCTGTACATGGCGGAGGATGCCGGGGCCGCCGATCTCATCGCCGGCGGCCGTCTGCAGCTCGGGATCAGCCGCGGCTCGCCCGAGCAAGTCATCGATGGGTTCCGGTACTTCGGCTACGCCCCGGCGGAAGGCGAGACCGACGCGGACCTCGCGCGGCGGCACGCCGATGTCTTCCTCAAGGTCATCGAGGGCAACGGGTTCGCCGAACCGAACCCGAGCCCGATGTTCCCGAACCCGCCCGGCCTCCTGCGAGTCGAACCATACTCGGAGGGGCTCCGCGACCGGATCTGGTGGGGCGCCGGTACCCGCGCGACGGCGGAATGGGCCGCCGAGCAGGGCTTGAACCTGATGTCGTCGACGCTGATGACCGAGGACACCGGCGTGCCGTTCCATGTCCTCCAGGCCGAACAGATCCAGCGGTTCCGCGACGCTTGGAAGACTGCGGGCCACGAGCGTGAACCGCGCGTATCGGTGAGCCGAAGCATCTTCCCGATCGTCGACGACCGGGACCGCGCGTACTTCGGGCGGAGCGGCGAGGAGCGCGACCACGTCGGCTACCTCGACGCGCAGACACGCGCGATC
>JBKPMM010000164.1:0-12157 GCA_046732155.1 Chloroflexota bacterium
GCCGCGGCGTTCCCCGAGCGGCCGCGGTGTTCCGGCGGCACGCGCACGTGCGGCACCCGCGCGCACGCGCATCGCCCCGCGCCGTGCCGGCCGGCACCCTCGCCGAAGAGAGGTACGATGTTTTCCGACACTTCCTGTGACAGAACGAGGGCCCATCCGTCGCATGACCGTCATCACCGAAACCGCCGTCCTCGACGCCCTGCGGAACGTCCAGGAACCTGAGCTCGGACGCGACATCGTCACGCTCGATATGGTCAAGTCGATCGCCATCGATGACGCACGCGTCGCCTTCACGATCGAGCTCACGACCCCCGCGTGTCCGCTCAAGGACGAGATCGAGCACAACGCCCGCGCGGTGCTCGCGGATCTCGGGGCGAGTCAGGTCGACATCACGTGGGGAGCGATGGTGCGCCGGGCGGCGCCGCGCCAGGCCGAGCAGCTCGTCCCGGGCGTGAAGAACATCATCGCGGTCGCCTCCGGCAAGGGCGGCGTCGGCAAGTCGACGGTCAGCGTGAACCTCGCCGTCGCGCTGGCGCAGGCTGGCGCAACGGTCGGGCTGCTCGACGCGGACATCACCGGTCCCAACATCCCGCAGATGCTCGGCGTCGAAGGGCAGCCCAAGGCGAGCCCGAACAACAAGATCACCCCGCTCGAGCGCTACGGCGTCAAGACGATCTCGATCCAGTTCTTCGTCCCGGAGGGCCAGCCGATCGTCTGGCGTGGGCCGCTCGTCGGTGGCGCGATCCAGCAGTTCCTGCGCGACGTCGACTGGGGCGAGCTCGATTACCTCGTGATCGACCTCCCACCGGGGACATCGGATGCGCAGCTGACGCTCGCGCAGGCGGTGCCGATCTCCGGTGCCGTGCTCGTCACGACGCCCCAGGAGGTCAGCCTCAGCGACGTCGCCAAGGCGCTCGCGATGTTCCAGCGGATGAACGTGCCGGTCGTCGGTCTCGTCGAGAACATGACGGCGTTCGCCTGTCCGCACTGTGGCGAGCTGACGGAGATCTTCGGACGGGGCGGAGGCGAGCGGTTCGCGGCACAGCACAGCCTCGAGTACCTGGGCGGGATCCCGCTGGACGTCACGGTCCGCCAGGGTGGCGACGTCGGCGTGCCGGCGGTCGCCCAGCGCGAGCCGGGCCCTGCAGCGCAGGCGCTGACGACGATCGCCCAGACCGTCGCGGCGCGCATGAGCGTCCGCGCAGCGGCCGCTGAGGCGCGTCCGCTCCTCACGATCTCCTAAGGTCATCGCACGACGTGCGCTGTCCGTCGTGCGGGGCCAAAACGGATGACGATGCCCGCTACTGCGCGCACTGTGGCATCTCACTCCCGCAGAGCGACGGCGGCACGCGCGCGGGCGACGCGACCCAGCCACCGATCGAGCGCGGCGACCGGCGTGTCGTCACGGCCCTCTTCGCCGATCTCGTCGATTACGTCCGGATGCTCGCCGAGCACGACCCGGAGGATGTCCGAGCGCGAGTGACATCGGCGCTCATGACGATGGCGTCGGCCATCGAGCGCTTCGAGGGCACGCGCGAGAAGTTCATCGGCGATGCCGTCTTCGCGGTGTTCGGTTGGCCGCGCGCGCACGACGACGACGCCGTCCGCGCCGCGCTCGCGGCGCTCGCGATCCGGTCAGGTCTTCAAGAGGCGGCGGGCGGTGCCGAGCCGCTCGATGTCCGGATCGGGCTGGCCACCGGCGAGGTCGTCGCTGGGGCGTCCTCGATCACGATCGACCGTGACCTCCGCCTCACAGGGGAGGCCATCACGACCGCGGCGCGGATCCAATCGATGGCGAGGGCGGGGGAGATCTTGCTCGACGACGCGACGTTGGCCGCCGCCCGGGGCCGGCTCGCGACCGACGCACGCGGCGCGGTCGTCCTGCGTGGTCAATCGACCGCCGTCCGGCTCCACGCCCTGCTTGGCGAAGCCGGGACGGGGCCGTGGATCCCGTTCCGGGCCGCGAGCCCGGGCCCGCTCGTCGGACGCACCCCGGAGCTCGACGCGATCCGCACGGTCCTGGAGCAGGTCCAGCGCACCGGCCGAGGGGCCGCCCTCTTGATCGAGGGCGAAGCAGGCGTCGGCAAATCCCGCCTCCTCCAGGCTGCCGAAGGGCTCGCACGCGACGGTGATTACGCCTGGTCGTGGACGGAGAACGTCTCATACGGTCAGAACGAGCCGTACCGCTGGGCGCGGCTGTTCGCACAAGTGATCGCTGATGAGCACGGTCTCGATTCGGGGACGATGGCGCGTCGGCTCCTGTTCACCGACGACCTCGACGACGCGCAGCGGCGTCGGTTCGGTGGCGCTGTGGCCGCCATCGCCCGGGACGCCGCGTTCACCGGATGGGAGGCCGAGGCGGCTGATACCCCGAATGATCCCGGCGAGGTGAGCGCAGCACTCGCGGAGGTCGCCTCGCGCTACATCGACCGGCTCCTGGCGGTGACGGGCCCGCGCGTCGTCGTCATCGACGACCTGCAGTGGCTCGACCCATCGAGCGTCGGTATGGTCGACCTCGTCATCGAGCGATGCGCCAGCCACCCGCTGGTCGTCCTCGCCGCCTCTCGTCCCGGACCTCTGCCGGCCTGGGCGACGCACCCGGACGTCCGACACATCAGCCTGACCGGCCTTGAGGAGCCCGAGACGGCGCGCCTCGCGACGATCGTCGCCCGCGCCGCGGTCGATGCCGATGGCGCACAGAGCATCCACGCTCGGACGGGCGGCAACCCTCTGTTCGTCGGTGAGACCGTGCGTGCCTTTCTCGAGGACGGGACGCTCCAGTGGCGCGACGGCATCGTCGCGATGAGCGGCAGCGCCGGTACCCGGTTGCCGATCACGCTCCGCACGATCCTCGGCGCCCGGATCGACGCGCTGCCGGCCGCGGCACGAGATGCCCTCGGTGTGGCCTCCGTGATCGGCGTCAGCTTCCGGCCGTCGACCGTCGAGGCGCTCCTCGAGGGCCCGCTCGGGACGGATGCCTTCGAGCAGCTCGCGGCGAGCGCCCTCGTGACGCCGTACCACGACGACCAGTGGCGGTTCGCGCATACCTTGATCCATGAGGCGGCCTACGCGGGCCTACTCGCGAGCCGCCGGCGCCTCCTCCACGGGCGCTTGGCCGATCGACTCGAACGCGGTGTCGAACCGAGCACGCCGCGCCTGATCGCCGCGCATCGTGTCGCTGCCGGCGACATCGCACGCGCGATCCCGCTGCTTCGCGAAGCGGCCGAGAGCGCGCTCGCCCTCGGTGCCGTGGCGGAGGCGGCGGCGTCGTGGCGACAGGCTGCGGACCTTGAGGCCAGCGACGATCCAGCCGGCGCGGAGATCGATCGCGCTCGGGCCGCCGAGGCGATCGGCGCGTTCGACACGTTCCGCGACGCCGTCGCCCAGCAGGACGAGGCTGCGGCACCGCACGTGCCGGCCGGCGGGCCTTCCTAGGCGGGCGTCGCCGAGGGCTCCGGCACTCGCTCTCGCTCGGCGGCCGGACGCACCGTCAGGGTGAGGCCGTCGACGGCGGTACGGACCCACGGGCCGGCGGCCTCGCACAACTTGTCCATCTCGGGCTTTCGCGCCGGACCGTAGTGGACGAGGATCGCCGATCGCGCCCTGGCGCGGCGGGCCAGGTCGATCGCTTCTTCCGGCGTGAGGTGGCCGCGTTCCGGATCGTCGTGTGCCGCCAGGCCGAGCGCGCTCTCGACCAGCAGCACGTCGGCGTCCCGCACACCCTCCTCGACCGACGCGGACGGCCCGGTATCGCCCGTGTAGGCGAGGCGCGAGCCGTCGGGGGCGTCGATGACGAGACCCCAAGCCGGGACATAGTGGCGACCCTTCACGACACGGATGCGCAGATCGCCGATCTGGAATGCGCCGTCGGGCTCGTATTCACGGGCGTCGAACGCTGCGTCGAAGAAACCGTCCCGCTCGCTAACAGCCTTCGATAGCGAGTCGAGCCGCGCGCGGCCGCCGGGTGGCAGATGGATCGGCAGCGGATCGGGAGCGCGCTCACCCCACGGGTAGAGGTAGCGGAGACCGACGATGTCGAGGTAGTGGTCGGCGTGCATGTGGCCGATCACGATCGCCGAGAGATCGTGCGGGTCCATCAGTCGCTGGAGCGCGCGGATCACGCCTTGACCGCAGTCCAGCAGGATCGCGGTCGAACCCCATTCGACCAGATATCCGGCCGTGGGAGTGGCCGGATGAGGCGCCGCCGTGCTGCAGCCGAGCACGGTCAGCCGGAGGCGCGCACCAACGTCCGTCATGGCGCAGCATCGTATCGGCGCGAGACAGGGTGGTGTGTCGCCTTTTCGACACGATTACCATCGCCCGCATGCTGGTGGGGCGGCCCGTCCGCGAGGCGTTGGCGGCGATCCCGTTCTTCAGTGGTCTCGAACCCGAGGCCATGGAACGGCTTGCCGCCACGATGCGCACGCGCCGGTTTCGCCGCGGGGAGGTCATCTTCCACCTGGGCGACCCTGGCGATGCCCTGTTCGTGATCGTCGCCGGGGATGTAAAGATCTCGCTCCCCTCGGAGACGGGCGAGGAAGCGATCCTCGCGACACTGGGTGCAGGCGACGTGTTCGGCGAGCTCGCGCTCCTCGACGGCGCGCCACGCTCGGCAAGCGCGACCGCGTTGAGCGCGACGGACACGGTCGTGCTGCCACGGGATCGATTTCGGGAGCTGATCGCTACGGAGGCCGGCGTCCGCGACGCGCTCCTGTCATCGATCGCTGGGGAGCTCCGGCGGCTCACGACCCACGTCGAGGAGCTGCACTTCCTCGACATCACAGGTCGGCTTGCGGCGCGGCTCGTCCGTCTCGCGAAGGAGGGCGGCACGCCGCTGCCCGACGGCGGCATCCGTCTGCGTCGCAACCTGACCCAGGGCGACCTCGCGGCGATGGTCGGCTGCACGCGTCAGAGCGTGAACAAGCTCCTCGGTCAGTTCACCGACGACGGCCTCATCCGGCTGGAGCGCGAGGGGATCGTCGTCGCCGACATCGACGGGCTGATCGGGACTTCCCGCCGGTAGCGTCGGAGCCCTCGCGTCCGGGCCGGCTGCGTTAGCCGCCTTCGCGCAACGTCTCGAATAGGACCGCCGCCGCGATGAGCGCCGCCTGATGCCGCCCCACGTCGCCGATGGCGTACGTGGACCGTGTCTGGCGTCGCTCGCCGTCCGGCGTCGCGACGGCGACGGTGACGGCGAACTCGCTTCCACGCGGACGGATCCGGATCGCCGATCCGACTTCGACGCCCGCGTCATGCCGGACCGACGTCGCACGAGAGACGAGCCCGGCGTCGTCGCCATCCGCCGCAGGCCCGTCGTCGATCCGGCGGACGCGGGCCAGCTCGAGCCAGTCGACGTCGCCGAATAGCGCCGCGACCTGACCTGCCGTCCCGATCTCCTCGACCGCGAGGCGCCAACCGCGCTCCCCGAGCCGTCTGCCGACGGCCGACGCCCAGCTCGTATCGCCTTCGGCCCAGATGTGCTCGCCGAGTCGCTCACGCACGATGTCGGCGGCCGCATCGACTCGTTCCTTGGGTGGCCGACCGTCCGGGCCTGGCCCGACGGCGCTGATCCGGACGTCGACAGCCTCGAGCCGGGCGTATGTCGCCACCTCCGGGTCGCCTCGCCGAAGCATCTCCTCGCCCAGGACCTCGGCCACGGCCGACTCACCGATCCCGGACAGGCGGAACGTGACGACCGCGCTGTCCGCACCGAGACCGCGGGCATGGAGCCGCGGCAACACTTCGTTCGACCACATCGGGCGCATCTCCCGCGGAGGCCCGGGCAGGGCGACGAGGACGCCACCGTCGGGCCTGCTGACGAACCAACCGGGCGCCGAGCCGTTCGGGTTGGCGAGCGGCTCGCTGGAGGGGATCCGCCACGCCTGCTTGAGGTTGATCTCGGGCATCGGGATGCCGCGGCGTTCCCATCGCCCGCGTAGCCACGCCTCGAGCTCCGGGTCGACCTCGACTGTTTCGCCGACCGCCTGCGCGATCGATTCGCGCGTGAGATCGTCCGGCGTCGGCCCGAGACCGCCGGTGCTCACGACGAGATCGGCGCGCTCGAAGGCGGTTGCGAAGGCCGCGCTCACGACGTCGAGTCGATCGGGCAGCGCGACGATCCGCCCGACGACGACGCCTTCCGCCGTCAGCGCTGCCGCCAGTTCACCCGCATTCGTGTCGCGCGTCTCGCCGACGGTCAGCTCCGACCCGATGCTCAGGATCTCCGCGGTGCGGAGCAGCCGGGGCGTCGGGGTCGTTGACATGCTCGCAGCGTAACGTTCTGGCGACGCGCTGCGCGTGCCCGACGCAGGACGCGAGCCGGGGCGCTGGTATCATCGCGGACGCCCCGGTCCCGCTCGTTACCGCCCGATCCCCGAGCTGGAGCACCATCCTGGACGTCCGACCCGACCGACTACCGCCTCCAGGCCTGCGTTCCTCGATCCGCTCGACGCGCGACGCCGCGTTCCGGCTCGCCCAGGCGCACATCGAGCTGGCCAAGGCCGAGGCCGCCCAGATCGCCGGTGAGGTCCAGAAGGTCGCGGCCTACGTCGGCATCGCGATCGCGGTCGTCATCTTCGCGGTCATCCTCGCCGTCATCGGCACGTCGATGTTCCTCGGCGAATGGATCCTCGGCTCGATCGGTTGGGGCGTGCTCCACGGCGTGCTGCTGTTCATCGCGATCGCGGTCGCTTGCGGCCTCGCGGCCGTAGGCGTCAGTCCCGGACGCATCGGTCGAGCCCTGCTCGTCGCATTCGTGCTCGGCCTTCTCGTCGGCATCCTGATGGCGTTCGGGCTGCCGAACCTCGCATACAGGACGATCGGCGACGCGCTCCTGCCCGGCGTCGAGCCCGGCATCCGCCCGCTCGTCGTCGGCATGCTCATCCTCGGGGTCGTCGGGCTCATCGTCGGCATCGTCGCCGCTGCCCGGGGAGCCGGCCCGGGCGCCGTCATCCTCGGCGCTGTCGCGGGTGTCGTGATCGGCGCGATCTCGGCGACGACGCCTGGATACCAGGTAGGCGCGGGGATCGGCATCGCCGTCTTCTACGCAGCATGGACGGCGTTCATGGTCGCCGACATCGCGCGGACCGGCGTCGACGTCGACGAGCTGAAGGCGCGCTTCACACCGACCCAGACCATCGAGACCAGCAAGGAGACGCTCGCGTGGCTGCAGAGCAAGATGCCGCCCGGGACCGGGTCCTAGCCGCCCGCGCCGCGTTCGATGCGGAGCTGACCGGCCTCGGCGCGTCGGCGCGCGAGGCGGTCGACATCCCGGCCAAGGTCCGGCGCAGCCCCGCGAAGGCGGCGGCGATCCTTGGCGCGATCGCGTTCGTCCTGATGCGTGGACCGCAGCGCCTCTTGGGCGCGCTCCGGTCGAAAGTGTTCGGGCGCCGCGCTTCGATGCCCGATCGGATGCTGCCAAAGGAGATCGAGAAGACGCTCGACAAGCTCGGCTCCGACGGTGACAAGGTCCGCGGGACCATCGAGCGCGACTTCGCCGATTATGTGAAGCAGCGTCAGAAGGAACGACGTGCGATCCCGACCGTCCTCTTGCTCGCCGCGCTACGGCCGGCACTGTCGTATGGGGCCCGCCGCGCGATGGAGATCATCACCGCGCCACCGTCGGATGAACCAGCGACACGCATCGGGCAGCTCTGGGGCGAGATCGGTACCAGGGCAGGGGAGCTGCGAGCCGAGGCGTCCGCCCGCGCAGAGGGCGCGCGCGCTTCCGCGGGGGGCGCTGCGAGCGCCGCGCAGGACCAGGTCGATAAGACCGCAGATGCGGCGAAGGAACGGGTGGACCGGGCGCGCGGCGAGGGCACGCCCGCGGAGGAGCCGCCGGCCGGGGTCTGACGGCGGCGTGAAGCATCAGGGACGTTCGCGTGTGACGACGACCGACCGGGTCGTCCCGCCGGCCGTCGGGCCACTCGAGCGCACGAGTCGACAGACGTACGTCCGACCAGTCGTCAGGCTGATCGCGAGCGTCTAGACTCTGCCGGCCTGGGCGAGTGGCGGAATGGCAGACGCGCCGGCCTTAGGAGCCGGTGCCGCGTGAGCGGCGTGGAGGTTCGACCCCTCTCTCGCCTACCAACTTGACGGAACGGCGAGAGGCCAGCCCGTGACGCGTCGACTGTGACCGGCGTTGCCGTGATCGCGGCTGCCTTCGCCGCGTACGCGCTTCTCGCTGCTCGTCTCGATCGCGCGTGGATCTCAGCCCCGATGGTCTTCGTCGCGACAGGCTTCCTGCTCGGCCCGAGCGTGCTCGGCCTCGTCGAGCCGAGTGGCGAGCGCGAGACGCTCCTGCACCTCACGGAGCTGACACTCGCGATCCTCCTGTTCGCCGATGCCGCGACGGTCCGCTTGAAGCGGCTGCGAGAAGACGCGGCGCTGCCTGGCCGGCTGCTCGGGATCGGGCTGCCCCTGACGATCGCCCTCGGAACGGGGCTCGCGGCGCTGATCCTCGGCGTGCCGTGGGCTGTCGCTGCCTTGATCGGGACGATCCTCGCCCCGACCGATGCCGCGCTCGGTCTGGCCGTCGTCACCGACCGAGCGGTCCCGGTCCGGATCCGTCGGACGCTGAATGTCGAGAGCGGCCTCAACGATGGGATCGCGACGCCGTTCGTCTCGCTATTCCTCACGATCGTGGCGACCGAGGAAGCCGTCCGTACGGGGTCCTGGGTGGTGGGCGCGGCGATCGAGCTCGGGCTGGCCGTCGTCGCGGCGCTCGTCGTCGGCGGGCTGGGTGGTCTTGCCTTCGCGACGGCCCGTGCACGTTCGTGGACCACCCCGGTCTCGGAGGAACTCGCTGTCCTCTCGCTGGCTGTCCTCTCGTACGTGGGTGCGGTGGCCGTCGGCGGGAACGGCTTCGTCGCTGCGTTCGCAGGTGGCCTCGTGTTCGCTTTCGCGTCGAGCGCCAGGGATGCGAAGCCGGGTGATCCGCTGGCAACGGAGACGCGAGAGGCCGTGGACTTCACCGAGACGGTCGGGCTGTTCGCGTCGTTCGTGGTCTGGGTCATCTTCGGCGCGCTCTTCGTCGGCCCTGTGCTGACCCGCACCCCCGCGCTCGAGGCGCTGATCTATGCCGTGGCGAGCCTGACCCTGATCCGGATGCTGCCGGTCGCGATCGCGCTCCTGGGAATGAAGCTTCGCAGGGACACGATCGCATTCATCGGGTGGTTCGGCCCGCGTGGCCTCGCATCCGTCGTGTTCTCGCTCATCGCATTCGACGAGCTCGCGAGAACGCCCGTCGCACCGCGGCTGCTCGAGGTCGCGACCCTCACGATCCTTGGCTCGGTGCTGCTGCATGGCGTCACGGCACGCCCGCTGGCAGCGATCTATGGGCGTCGCGTGCGGGCCGATCCGGATGCGGTGGAGCTGGTCAGGGTCAGTGAACCCCGTGTTCGGCGGAAGACGTTGGCCGGCGGACAGTCGGACCGGCGCGGGGGCTAGTCCGAACGGGCGAGCGCGCCAGGTCGCATCGAACGCCCCACGTTCCTACCGACATCTGGACGATCGTTCCGTTCGCCGTCGGGAACGCGGCAGGTTCCGATCGGCGACGGAAGGCGCCCAAGCGTCTCGTTTTCGCCGGTTCGTCGGTCCGTACGAACGTGGGGTGTTCGGCAGTACCCATCGGCGGTTCGTCCAGTCGTTGAAACGTGGGGCGTTCGACTGGTTTCGCCCGCAGCGCGGGCGCGTGGAGTGCACCTTCGGCCGCCGACCGCCCGCTCCGAGACCCCGCCCTATACTTCCCGTCCGATGCAGATCACGCGCACCCCAACTCCCAAGTCGACCGTCCAGCTCGAGATCGAGCTACCCCCCGACCGTCTCGACCGCGCGGTCGATGCCGCCGTCCGTACGCTGGCTCGCCGGACCAGGATCCCCGGCTTCCGGCCCGGCAAGGCGCCGCGCCCAGTCCTCGAGCGTCATCTCGGCCCCGGCGTCGTCCTCGATGAGGCCGTCGAGCACCTGATGCAGGACGCGTACCGGGAGGCGCTCCTCGAAGAGGGCATCCTGCCGCTGTCGAACGCCGATGTCGAGGTCGTCCAGGCGGAGGAGGGCAAGCCGCTGATCTTCAAGGCGACGGTCCCTGTGCGACCGGAGGTGACGCTCGGCGACTACAAGCATTTCAACTTCAAACCCGATATCGAGACGATCGACGACGCGCGCGTCGATCAGGTCGTCGAGGAGCTGCGCGACCAGAACGCGACGCTCGCGGCGGTCGAGGAGCGTGGCGCGAAGGAGGGTGACTACGCGGTCATCTCGTACGTCGGGACGAAGGACGGCCAGCCATTCGAGGGTGGCACGTCCGAGCGGATGCCGCTGATCCTCGGCCAGGAGCGGCTCATCCCCGGCTTCGAGACGAACCTCGTCGGACTCAAGGTCGGCGACACGACCGAGTTCGACGTGACGTTCCCCGACGACTATCCGGAGGCGAGCCTCGCCGGACAGCCGGCCCACTTCAGCGCAGAGCTCAAGGAGCTCCGCGAGAAGATCCTGCCCGACCTCGATGACGATTTCGTCGCCAGCCTCGGCGACTTCGACTCGCTCGATGCGCTGCGAGGCGACATCCGCCGCCGTCTCGAGGCGAACGCCATCGATCGCGCGCGGCACGGGTTCGCCGACCGGATCATCGAATACGCCGTCGCCAACGCCACCGTCGAGCTCCCCGACGTGCTGATCGACCAGGAGGTCGAGGTGATGCACGACGAGTTCCGGGGTTCGCTCGCGCGACAGGGCATAAGCGAGGAGGCCTACCTCAAGGCGGTCGAGAAGACCAGCGAGGATCTCCACGCCGATTTCCGCCCCAACGCCGAGAAGCGCGCGAAGACGCTGCTCGTCCTGTCCAAGGTCGCCGATGCAGAGCGGGTCGATGTATCCGACGCCGACGTCGACGCCGAGGTCGCCCAGGGCCGCGAACGGTATGCCGGCGACGCCCGGCTCGTCTCGTATTTCGAGTCCGACCGCGGTCGCTCGTTCATCCGCAGCACGATCCGCCGGAGCCGCGTGGTCGAGCGCTTGATCGACGAATGGCTCGCGGAGCATCCGGAACACCCAGCGCTCCTACACCTCGAGGACATCGAGGCGTCACCAGTGAGCGACGACACGGCGCACGCGAACGCGGTCATCGATGCGACCGACCCGGGTACCGTGATCGATGACAGCGTCCAGGCTGCCGTCGACGAACCGGCCGCCGCTGGCTGACGGCCGTCGACCGTCCGTCCGGTGTCCTTCACCATCTAGCCAACAGACCTACCGCCACGCAACCGCCAGGAGCCGCCACATGCTCGTCCCGATGGTCATCGAGTCCTCCAGCCGGGGGGAACGCGCCTACGACATCTACTCCCGCCTCCTCCGCGAGCGGATCATCTTCGTGGGCGACGCGATCGAGGACCACCTCGCGAACCTCGTGATCGCACAGCTGCTGTTCCTCGACTCCGAGGACCCCGAGAAGGACATCAGCCTCTACATCAACTCACCCGGTGGTGTCGTCAACTCGGGGCTTGCGATCTACGACACCATGCAGTACTTGCGCGCCCCGGTGAGCACGATCTGTATCGGCATGGCGGCGTCGATGGCGGCGGTGCTGCTAGCCGCCGGCGCCAAGGGCAAGCGGTATGCGCTGCCGAACAGCCGGATCATGATCCACCAGGGCTCGGGCGGCTTCCGCGGCAATGCACCGGACGCCGTAATCCAGATGAAAGAATGGGAGTTCCTGGTCAATCGCAACATCGAGATCCTGGCGCGCCACACGTCGCAGCCCGTGGAAAAGGTGCGTCAAGACACCAACCGGGACCTGTTCATGGCTCCCGAGGATGCGAAGGACTATGGCATCATCGACGCGGTCTACTCGGAACAGTGGGATTCACTGACCGCGCAGCACCACGACGAGAAGGTCGCGGAAGCGACCGAATCGGCCGAAGACGAGAAGCCACCGGAGCCGAAGCGCTCGAAGAGCGAGCCGGCGGGATAGGGAGCAAGGACCGGATCACGTGACCTCGACCAGCGGCAGCAAGGGACCCAAGGTCCCGTATCGCTGCTCCTTCTGCGGCAAGAGCCAGGAGCAGGTTCGCAAGCTCATCGCGGGTCAGGGTGTCTACATCTGCGACGAGTGCATCAACCTCTGCCAGGAGATCATCGAAGAGGAGATGCTCGAGACGCC
>JBKPMM010000165.1:0-5247 GCA_046732155.1 Chloroflexota bacterium
TCGGCCATCTTCGCGCCGCCGACGCCGCCGGCGAGCAGCACGACGTTCATGCGACCAGAAGGTCCGCGACCTCGCGCATCCGCTCGATGGTCTCGTAGTCGTACGGCGCCGGCATCCGGACGATGACGGTCTCGAATCCGAGATCGAGGTGGCGGCGGATCACGGCGGCGACGCCGGCCGGCGTGTCCGCGAGGTAGCCACCGAAATCGTCGGGTGGGACGCCGTTGGCGGCCATCAGCTCGTGCATCCGTGCGTCGGCGGCTGCGGCGTCGTCGCGCAGGACGATCGGGAAGCTGACGGTCTTCTCGATCGTGGCGATGTCGCGACCGATCTCCTCGCAATGGCGCGTGAGTGTCGCGAGCGCGTCCTGGACATCCTCGAAGCTGCCCGACGTGTTCCAGCCGTCGGCGTGCTGGGCGACCACCCGCAAGGTCTTCTGACGACCACTCCCGCCGATGAGGATCGGCAGGTGCTCCTGGACGGGTCGTGGCTCGCACAGCGCGTCGTGCATCGTGTACGTCGGACCGTTGTGGTCCACGCGCTCGCCGTCGAGCAGGCGGCGCATGAGCATCACCGACTCGTCGAGCCAGCCGATGCGCTCGCCGGGCGAGGCGCCGAACGGGATGCCGAACGCCTCGTGCTCGCGCTCGAACCAGGCGGCGCCGATGCCGAGCACAGCGCGACCGCCGGACACGTGGTCGAGTGTCGTCGCGAGCTTCGACGTGACGCCTGGGTTGCGGAACGTGTTGGCGCCGACCATCAGGCCGAGCCGCACGCGCTCCGTGACCGGACCGAGCGCCGAAAGCGCGCCCCAGCCTTCGAAGATGGGCTGCTCCCACGGCCCGAAGATGGCGAGGAGGTGGTCCCACGTCCACACCGAGTCCCAGCCGTTCGCCTCCGCGGCGAGGGCAGCGTCGCGGAACCCGGGCCAGTCGGTCTGTTGCGACCACAGCTGAAGCCCGAACTTCACGGGCATGGCGTTGGTAGGCATCGGTCGGATGGTACGTGCGGCGGCGTTACGGGAGGCGCTCGCCCGCGCGGACCGGGATATCGAGTCGGTTCTCAGGTGGCGCGAGCGGGCATGCCCAGCGCGGATCGAATGCACACGAGGGCTGCGTGGCGAAGTTGAAGTCGAGGATCAGGTTGCCGGTCGCCTCGTCGGCACCGAGATCGTGCGACTTCGCTGCGTCGACCAGGTAACGGCCGGCGCCGTATGTCTCGTTGCCATTGGTGGCATCGCGGAACGGGATGAAGAGACCACCGGCATAACCCGTCATCCAGAACACCGACAGGCGCTGCTCGCCGGTGGGGAAGGGGAGCCGCACCGAGCCGATCCGGCGGAATGCGAGCGTCTCCGCGCCACTGTTCGGCAGTTCCATCGAGAGGGCGCCGGGATCGGCCGCGGGAGCCGGCTCGACAGGGACGATGAACCGGACCGCGGGATCGTGCTCGAAGTGGTTGGCCCTGAAGGTAGCGCGGTCTGCGAGGGGCAGCGGCGACTGCGGATGCTCGCGGAAGAGCCATTCGCGGACCGTACGCCAGTGCGCGAGCGCGACGGCCGGGTCGGAGGCCGCCATCGCCCTGACCTCCGAGTAGAGCGTCGCGACGCGGCGCCGCCAGTCTGCGAGCGTCAGCCGGTCTTGCACCGAGCCGTCGCCCTGCGTCCACGCGCCGGTGGATGGATCGGTCGAGCCGCTCGGGAAGTCGCTCATCGGGATGGTCCCTTTCGTCGCCGGGCCGCCGCTGTCCGGGACGAGGCACGAGGATCCTAGCCCGCCATACTTGCGACGGGCGTGCGACAGCGGCTCGCCGCGCACGATGGAGGGTGACACATGGCGGATACGGCCGAGATCGGCGTCTTCGGTGGTTCGGGCTTCTACTCGCTCCTCGACGACGTGCGCGAGATCAAGGTCGATACGCCGTACGGCGCCCCGTCCGACTCGCTCTTCCTCGCGGAGGTCGCCGGCCGGCGCGTCGCCTTCCTGCCGCGCCACGGCCGTCGCCATACCCTCCCGCCCCATCGGATCAACTACCGCGCGAACGTCTGGGCGATGCGTTCGCTCGGCGTCAAGGCCGTCATCTCCCCGTGTGCCGCGGGGTCCCTTGCGCTCCACGTGAAGCCAGGCGATTTCGTCGTGTGCGACCAGTTCGTCGACCGCACGCGCGGCCGTGCGGACACGTTCTACGACGGTCCGATCGTCACCCACCTTTCGTCGGCGGACATCTACGATCCGGTCCTGCGTCAGCTGGCGATCGATACGATCCGCGAACACGGGATCGAGGTCCACGAGCGCGGCACGGTCGTCGTCATCCAGGGTCCGCGCTTCTCGACCAAGGCCGAGTCGAAATGGTTCTCGGACGCGGGGTGGGAGGTCATCAACATGACCCAGTACCCCGAGGCGTGGCTGTGTCGCGAGCTCGGGATGGCCGTGGTGAACATCAGCCTGATCACCGATTACGACGCCGGCGTCCACGAAGGCACCGAGGCCGTCGATGCGATGTCGGTCCTCGAGGTGTTCCAGGCGAACGCGGAGCGCATCCAGAAGGTCGTGCTCGACCTCGTGGTCCGCTTCCCGGCCGACCTCGACGCGCTCGGTGCGCGCGATGCGCTCGGGCCGACACGCGGCGACGGCCACGCGATCTCCAGCGAGGACATCCGGTTGTTCGAGACGGGGTTGTAGGCGGTGGGCGGCGACGGCGCGCGCGACCGGCTACCGCTGGGCGTCTGTCTGCGGTCCATCCGGGCGACGCCCGATTGGTGGCTGGAGAGCGCGCGCCGGCTCGACGAGGCGGGCTTCGCCGGGGTCTGGTCGTGGGACCATTTCATCGGGCAGGGTACGGACCGGACCGTCCCGGTCGTCGAGTGCTGGACGATCCTGAGCATGGCGGCGGCGCAGACCCGGAACGTGACGGTCGGGCCGTTCGTGATGAACGTCATGAACCGGCATCCGGCCGTGGTCGCGCGGATGGCCTCGACGCTCCAGATCGCATCTGGCGGTCGCCTGATCCTCGGGATCGGGATCGGCGGTGCGCCGAAGGAGCACGCCTCCTACGGGATCGAGTTCCCCGCAGCCCCCGAGCGCGTCCAGCGGCTCGAGGAGGCCGTCGCCGTCATCCGCGCCCTATGGACGGGTGGGCCCGTGACGCGGCCGTCGCCGTTCTACCCGCTCGATGACGCCGTCGCGTTCCCTGTCCCCGATCCGCTGCCACCGATCATCGTCGGTGGCGAGAGCCGGCCCGGGGCGGCGCTGGCGGCACGGATCGGCGACGGCTGGAACACGTTCGACGACAACTTCGAGGCGAACATGCCTGTCTACCTCGAAGCGCTCGAGGCGGCCGGCAAGCGACGCGAGGACCAGACCGTGATCGTCGGGTTCCAGGGCGACTGGCTCGGTGAGAAGAGCAGCGTGGCGGAGTCAGGCTGGCTTGCCGAGCCGCGAGCCACGTGGGAGCGGTGGCATGCCGCCGGCGCCGATGCCGCGATCGTCACGGCCAGGACGACCGAAGACGTCGACGCGCTCGTGGAGTCCGTCGCGCGCTGGTGACGTCCCGCGCGGCGAGCCGGGTCGACGAGCAGGGTTCGCCCCCGTTTCGTGGCACCATCGCCGTGTGACCCCGACCACGTCTGCGCCGCCCGCGCCGATCTCGATCGAGCCGACCCATCCGTGTGCGCGATGCGGCAAGCCGGTCCCGCCCGGCGTCGGTCTCTGCGAGGAATGCAACCCACTCGGCCTGCGCGATGTCGCCTCCGGTCAGGTCCACGGTTCGGTCTTCATCGCGGTCGCGGTGGCGATCGCCGTCCTCGCCGTGGTCGCGCGGCTGTCGATCGCCGGCAGCGGTCCATTCCCGGCTTCGGTCGCTGACGTGGCTGCGGCGGGAACCGGCCTGTCAGTCTCGATCACGGTCACGAATCAGGGTGACGCGACGGGGCAGACGACATGTCGGCTCTCCCGCGTCGGTGATGGCGGGATGGGCACGGCCGAATTCGTGACGACGCCACGGCTCGAACCGCACCAGACGCGAACGTTCGAATCGAAGGTGCTGGAGTTCGGGTCGACACCGGTCGACCTCCAGGTCGAGTGCCGGACGCCGTGACGGCGACACGTCGGCCGGTCGAAGAAGCGCTCGACGCCAGTCCGCGTTCGGCAGACCTCGAGTTTGCGATCGCGCTCGCCGCTCGAGCGGGCGAGATCCTGATGGATCGCTACGAGCGCCTTGAGCGCATCGACTACAAGAGCGCCCGTGACGTCGTGACCGAGGCCGACCACCTGTCCGAGGATCTGATCATCGACGCGATCCGCTCGTACCACCCGGCCGATGCGATCCTTGCCGAGGAGAGCGGCGAGCACCGAGCCAAGGCGGGTGAAGCGCCGACATCCGGCCGGGGTCGAGTCTGGGTGATCGACCCCCTCGACGGTACGGTCAACTACGCGAACGGCATCCCGTTCTTCTGCGTCTCGATCGGGCTCGTCGTCGCCGGGCGTCCGCACATCGGCGTCGTCCATGACCCGACCCGTGCCGAGACGTTCGCGGCGACCGCCGGTGGTCCCGCGATGCTGATGTCGACGCTCGGGACGGAGAGCTACCCGATCCGGGCATCCGACAAGGACAAACTGTCCGACTTCGTCGTATCGATGGCCCTTTCCGGACGGTCGATCGCGACGCGGAACCGTAACGTGCGCAAGGCCATCCGCATCCCGCGTTCGATGGGGTCCGCGGCCATGGCGCTGGCATACGTCGGCAACGGCCGGTTCGACGCGTTCATCCAGCAGGGCGGGCTGTCGCCCTGGGATATCGCGGCCGCCGGTCTGATCGCCGAGCGTGGCGGGGCGAAGGTGACGTCGATGGACGGTGGCCGCTGGTTCGATATCAGCCACGCTCCCACATCGATCGGCGTCCTGGCCGCGCCGAAGCGCCACCATGCGGCGTTGTTGGAGCTCGTTCGCTAGGACGCGAGGAGCGCGGCCTAGACGGCCAACCACTTATGGGGACGGCCTCTCAGGCGGTCGAGGCCCCATTCATCGCAGAAGGCTTCCCACTCGGCACGTGGCGCGCCGTCCCAGCGCAGTTCATCGGGGTCGGTCTGGCGGATCTTCACGCCGTCCTCGGCCGTGCGGAGGCGCGCCAGATCCCGGTACAGCAACGCTTCGTCCATGTGGTCCCGCAGCGATGCTGCCAGCGTCATGGCGCGGCCGCCGCTGATGCCGGGGACCTCCCAGGTGGAGGCGCGTTCGGGGACCTCGTCGA
>JBKPMM010000166.1:0-32512 GCA_046732155.1 Chloroflexota bacterium
GTCGCGAGCCGGTAGGCGAGCAGCTCGTTGGCCCGGAAGAGATGGGCCAGATAGGCCCGCGAGAAGCGCCGGCAGCACAGGCACGGGCAGTCGTCCTGGACCGGCGCGGGGTCGTCGAGGAACACCCGGTTCCGGAGGTTCAATCGACCACCGGGCACCCACAGTTGCCCGTTCCGTGCGACGCGCGCCGGAAGCACGCTGTCGAACATGTCGACGCCGCGATGCACCGCCTCGAGCAGGTCCGCGGGTGAGCCCAGACCCATCAGATAGCGCGGGCGCGGATCGTCGGCCAGCGCCGTCACGGCCACATCGAGCGTCGCGTCGCGCTCGTCCGGCGTCTCGTCACCGGCCAGCCCGCCGATGCAGATGCCGTCGAACGGCAGCGACGCGATGAACAGCGCCGATTCGACTCGTAGCTCCGGGTCGAGGCCGCCCTGCACGATGCCGAACATCGCCTGATCCGTCCGGGTGTGCGCGGCCAACGAGCGTTCCGCCCAGCGTTGCGTGCGTGCCGTCGCGTCCGCGACGACCGGGCGTGGCGAGCTTGGGTAGACGGGCTGATCGAAGGCGACCGCGACATCGGAACCGAGCGCTTCCTGGACCGCCGTCGCGTGCTCCGGCGTGAAGCGATGGACGGACCCGTCGAGGTGCGACCGGAACGTAACACCATCCTCGTCCACGACCCGCAGATCGCCGAGGGACACGACCTGGAATCCACCCGAATCCGTGAGGATCGGCCGGTCCCAATCCATGAACCGATGCAACCCGCCGAGCCGCGCGATCCGCTCGTGCCCGGGTCGGAGGTATAGGTGGTATGTGTTGGCGAGGATGATCGACGCCCCGGCATCCTTGAGGTCGTCGGGTGAGAGGGCCTTCACGGTAGCGTTCGTGCCGACCGGCATGAACTGCGGCGTCTGGACGGATCCGTGCGGGAGCGTCAGTACGCCGGTGCGTGCCCGCGTCGACCCATCCGACGGCGGTGGCGTCGTGACCTCGTAGCGGGTCGACGACGAGACGAACGGTGCCGTCACGCGTCGTCCGCTTCGCTCGTTTCGGCTCGGCGGTCGACATCCGCGTCGACCGGCTCGTCCCAGAGCCCCGGCATCGATCCATCGTTCCGGCGCGGTGGCGGGATCTCATACCCGAGCGCCGATAGATGGGCACGCCCGAGATCGGTCGCGATGCGTCCCTGCGGGGTGCGATCGATGAACCCGAGTCGCAGCAGGAACGGCTCGTGGACGTCCTCGATCGTGTCGACCTCCTCCGATAGGACGGCTGCCAGTGCCGCCACCCCGACCGGGCCGCTCGCGAACTTCTGGACGATCGCCGCGAGCAGCTTGCGATCCGCGGAGTCGAGGCCCTCGTCGTCGATCTCCATCCGCCGCATCGCATCGCGCGCCGTCTGCTCATGGACCGTGCCGTCACCGTGGACCTGGGCATGGTCACGGACTCGCTTGAGCAGCCGGTTCACGATCCGCGGCGTCCCACGCCCGCGGCGCGCGATCGCCCGTGTGGCGGCAGCGTCGATCGGCACGCCCAGGATCTCCGCCGAGCGCTCGACGATCTGCACGAGCTCGTCCTCGGTGTAGAAGTCGAGCCGGTAGGTCGCGCCGAAGCGATCGCGTAACGGGGAGCTGATGCGGCCGGCGCGCGTCGTCGCACCGACCACCGTGAACGGCTTCAGACTCAGCCGAAGGCTACGCGCGGACGGTCCCTTGCCGATCATCACGTCGAGCGCGAAGTCCTCCATCGCCGGATAGAGGATCTCCTCGACGGCCCGGTTGAGCCGATGCACTTCGTCGATGAACAGGACGTCGCGGTCGTCGAGCGAAGTCAGGATCGCGGCGAGGTCGCCGGCCCGCTCGATGGCGGGTCCCGAGGTGTAGCGGACGTTCACCCCCAACTCGCGGGCGACGATGGTGGCCAGCGTCGTCTTGCCGAGACCGGGCGGTCCGTAGAGGAGGATGTGGTCCGCGGCCTCTCCCCTGCCCTTCGCGGCCTGAAGCAGGACGGACAGGTTCGACTTGACCTCTGCCTGACCGATGTACTCGCCTAGCGTCTTCGGGCGAAGCGAACCCTCGACAACCGGGTCGTCGGGCTCTTCAGCGTCTGGGGACAGGATGCGCATGCTCGCCAGGTCGTCGACCATCGCGCGCGATGGTAGCACAGATCGGACGCATTTCGCACGGATGTTCTACGTGCGAGCACCCTCGCGCGGCACGTCGCGCGTCAGCCGATGCCGAGCTCGTGACGGAGCGTCGCGAGGGCCATCTTCTCCTTGTCGCTGACCCGGACGGCGCCGATCCCGAGGAAGCCGCCCTCCTTGGTCGCTTCCGCCGTCGCCTGCGCGATGTCGACCAGCCAATCCTTGAATGCTCGCGTCTCTTCGGGCGTCGACTTCTGGTCGAGCACCTCGAGGTCGAGCCCGAGCTGGTGGACCAGTTGGGCCGCCTGGGTCGCGCTGCTCTTCGTCTCGGGCAGCTTGAGCTTCTCCTTCGCGTCCTTGCTCGCCTCGATGTCAGCGACGACCTCGTGGATCAGCGACGACGCGGCCTCGGGCGCGTTCCCCTCGGTCATCGTCTTGTAGAGGGCGCTCATCTCCCCGATCATCCCGAAGAAGCTCATGTCGGACGCGGCGACATAGGCGCCGGCCAGGATCGGCGCCCGCACGAGCCCCACCCATTCGTCGTCGGTGTAGTCGGCCTTGGTCGTCATCGATCGCCTCACAGGTCGTCTCATCGTGGTTGGTCGGAAGCTGGAGGCTACCATCGGGCGGCGATGACGGACCTCGAGACGCCGACGGGCACGCTTCTCCGGCTGGCTGCCTTCACGACGGAGCCCTCAGGCGGCAACCCGGCCGGCGTCTGGTTCGGCGACGCGCTGCCGGACCCGTTTGAGATGCAGCGGATCGCCCGCGAGGTCGGCTATTCCGAGACGGCCTTCCTGGCACCGGATGGCAGTGGGGACCCTGGCCGCCTGCGCGTCCGCTACTTCAGCCCCGCCAAGGAGATCGACTTCTGCGGGCACGCCACGATCGCCTCGGGTGTCGCGCTCGCTGAACGCGGCTGGCCCGCGGCGCTTGCCCTGCGCACGAACGACGGGGTGGTCGATCTCGAGGTCGTGCGTGACGGCGATGGCCGTTTCCAGGCGACGCTGACCTCGGTCGAGCCGTGGGTCCGCGAGCTGCCCGATGACGTGCTAGCGGACCTCCTCCAGCTCCTCGGCTGGCGACGGGACGAGCTGGACCCGAGCCTTCCGCCGGCGCTCGCGTTCGCCGGCGTTCGTCATCCGGTCATCGCGGTCCGCGATCTGGCGACGCTCGCGCGCCTCGAATACGACTTCGAACCGATGCGCGCCCTCATGCTCGAGCACGACCTGACGACGCTCCAGCTCATCTGGCGAGAGACCCCGACGCGGTTCCGCGCCCGCGACCCGTTCGCGGCCGGCGGCGTCGTCGAGGATCCGGCAACGGGTGCTGCTGCAGCGGCGCTCGGCGCTTACCTACGGGAAGGAGGCGAGATCGTCGCGCCTACGACGGTCGGGATCGTGCAGGGCGTCGAGATGGGTCGCCCGAGCCTGCTGACCGTCTCGATCGTCGAAGGCGACTCGCGCATCCGCGTCTCCGGGACCGCGGTCCCGATCTCGTCCTAGTCCTTCGCGAGACTCCGCAAGGCGGCCTTGACACGTTCCTCGAGCGTGCCGCCGATCGTCGTGTCCGCGAGGGCTGTCCGAGAGGCGACGCGTGCCTCGGCCAGCGAATAGCCCAGGGCCTGGAGGGCTGCGACCACTTCGGTCTCCGCCCCGCCCCGCGTCCCCACGGCGCCGGGCTCGACCGCGGCCACGCCCGCCGCCGCGACCTTCTCCTTGAGTTCGAAGATGATCCGTTCGGCAAGCTTCTTGCCGATGCCCGGGATCGACACGAGCACGGCCTGGTCGCCCGTCATGATCGCGAGCTGGAGGTCTGCGGTCGCGCGTGAGCCCACGATCGCGAGGGCCACCTTCGGGCCGACCCCGTTGACCGTGAGCAGAAGGTTGAAGAACCCGAGCTCCTCCGACGTCCGAAAGCCGTACAACGCTTGCTGGTCCTCGCGGACGAGGTGATACGTGTGGAGCTTGAGGGTGCCGTCGGACGCGGCACTGGCTAGCACGGACGGTGGTGCGAACACCCGATAGCCGAGCCCGCCGGCCTCGATCACGAGCGAGTCGGCGCTGATCGCCCCGACCTTTCCCTCGACCGACGCGATCACGGCGTCGCGCTAGGAGGCGTTGCGCTTGGAGGCTCGCTCCGCGGCGGCCTCATTCGCGAGCGCTTCCCGCACGGCGCGGTCGAACCCACTCTCACCGCGAGCGATCGGTGCGACCGCCGCCCGGTCCATCACCGGCGACAGCTTCCCGGAACCTTCCCGCGCGCTGTTCGCACCCCACACGGCGATCGCCAGGGCGTCGGCGGCGTCATCGGGTCGTGGGAGCTCGGCCATCCCGAGCACCAGCTGGACCATCCGCTGGACCTGCTCCTTGTCTGCGGCGCCGTAGCCCGCGACGGCCGACTTGACCTCGTTCGGCGTCGCCTCCACGACCGGCACGCCGTGCTGCGCTGCCGCCAGCAGGACCACGCCCCGCGCCTGCCCCACCGCGAACGCCGTCTGGGCGTTCTTCGAGAAGAACAAGCGCTCGACCGCTAGCAGCCGAGGCGAGTGGAGGGCGAGCAGCTCGTCGACGAGCGCGTGCACCGCCAGCAGCCGCTCCGGCAGCGCGGTGTCCGGCGACGTCGTCAGACAGCCGTGATCGACCGCACGCAAGCGGCCGCGACTCGACTCGACGATCCCGTATCCCAGTGCGGCGGTCCCGGGGTCGATCCCCAGGACGATCACCCAGCGACCTCGGCGAACACTTCCTCGGGGATGTCGAAGTTGGCCGTGACCCGCGACACGTCGTCGAGATCCTCGAGCTGCTCGACGAGGCGCAGCGCCTGGCGCGCCTTGGCGGCATCGAGCTCCACGGTCTGCTTGGCGATCATGGCTGACTCGGCGGACTCCACGGGCACGCCGGCACCCTCGAGCGACGAGCGGACACGCTCGAGGTCGCCGGGCGACGTATAGATCTCGATCGCCTCGTCGTCGGTGTCCACGTCCTCCGCACCCGCATCGATCGCTGCAAGCGCGACCTCATCGGCGTCGACCCCGTCACGGACGATCGTGATGAGGCCACGCGGCTCGAACTGCCAGGCGACGGCGCCCGATCCCGCGAGCTGCCCCCCGGCCTTCGTGAACATCGAGCGAACCTCGGCCGCGGTCCGGTTGCGGTTGTCGGTCTGGGCCTCGACGAGGACAGCGACGCCGCCTGGGCCGTAGCCCTCGTAGACGATCTCCTCGAACTGCTCGCCGTCGCCGCCGCCGGTCGCGCGCTCGATCGAGCGCTTGATGTTGTCCTGCGGCATGTTCACGGAGCGAGCCTTCTCCATGGCCAGCCGGAGGCGGTAGTTGGCGTCGGGATCAGGGCCGCCGAGGCGGGCAGCGACGGCGATCTCGCGTGCGACCTTGGTGAAGACCGCCCCCCGCTTCGCGTCGTTCGCGCCCTTCTGGCGCTTGATCGTCGACCACTTGGAATGACCTGACATCGCGGGCGGGAGTATAGCCGACTATGATGGCCCGACCCCCGTCCCCGAGGCCCGCTCCGGCACCCTTCGACATCGCAGGAGGACCGTCGACCCGATGACGATGAAGAGCGTCGATCTGCCTCATCTCCGCAGCGTCGTCCTGGCCGGCCACGCCGGCGGCGGCAAGACGACGCTGGCCGAGCAGCTGCTCTTTCGGGCAGGCGCGATCCCGCGCCTGGGAAAGGTCGACGATGGGAGTGCCCATCTCGATTTCGAGCCAGAGGAGCAGAAGCGGCGTGAGTCGCTGAGTCTCGCCGTCGGCACGTTCGAGCACGACGGCACGCGGATCTCGCTGGTCGACACGCCGGGTTACCCCGACTTCGTCGCGGACATGATCGAGGGCTTCGCCGCGGTCGATGGGGCGCTCTTCGTGGTCGACGCCTCCGCGGGCATCGAAGCAGGGCTCGAGCAGGCGGTCGCCCTCGGACGATCGACCGGGCGGGCGGCGTGCTTCTTCATCAACAAGTCGGATCGGGAGAACGCGGACCCGACCGCGACGCTCGACTCCCTGCGCTCGACCTTTGGCGACAAGATCGCGCCGCTGCAGCTCGCGATCGGTGCGGCCGAGTCGTTCAGTGGGTATGTCGACCTCGTCCATCGCAAGGCGTACTCGTGGGATGGCTCGAAGGAGACCGAGATCCCGATCCCCGATGACCTGGCGGCCGAAGTCGACCGACGACGGGATCAGCTGCTCGCCGCAGCCGCCGAGGCCGACGACGACGTCCTCGTGAAGTACCTCGACGGGGAGGAGGTCTCCGACCCGGAGCTCGAGGCGTGCCTGCGCAAAGGCGTCAAGGAGAGCGTCCTCGCCCCCGTGCTCGTCGGCTCCGCGCTCAAGGGCATCGGCCTCCAGGCGCTGCTCGACGCGTTCACGCGCTACCTGCCCTCCCCCGCCGACGAGGCGCCCGTCAAGGCGACCGACAAGGCCGGTGCGACGGTCGAGGTCCCGGCGGATGAGAATGGCCCGCTTCTCGTCCGCGTGTTCAAGACGACCGCCGATCCGTTCGTCGGCCGGCTGACATACCTCCGCGTCCTGTCGGGGACACTCCACTCGCAGGCTCACGTCTGGAACAGCACACGCGACGAGGACGAGCGGATCGGGCAACTGCTGCTGCTCCACGGCAAGGAGCAGGAGCCGATCGGTGAGCTCAAGGCCGGCGAGATCGGTGCCGTCGCCAAGCTGGCCGTCACCGAGACCGGGGACACCCTGTCGGTCAAGGAGAAGCCGCTCAAGCTGCCACCGCTCGAGTTCCCGGAGCCCAGCCTCGTCGTCGCGATCGAGCCGCTCTCGAAGCAGGACCTCGACAAGATGGGTCCGGCGCTCCAGCGCCTACTCGAGGAGGACCCGACGGTCCGGCTCGAGCGGACCGAGACCGGCGAGCAGACCCTGCGGACGATGGGCGAGGCGCATACCGCGGTGATCCTCGAGCGCTTGAAGCGGAAGTTCGGCGCGGCCATCGCGACGCACATGCCCAAGGTCCCGTACAAGGAGACGATCCGCGGCACGACCAAGGTCCACGGTCGGTACAAGAAGCAGACCGGCGGTCACGGCATGTTCGGCGACGTGTGGATCGAGCTCGAGCCCAATCCCGATGGCGGGGTCGAGTTCGCGGAGAAGATCGTCGGCGGTGCCGTCCCGAAGGGCTTCTTCCCCGGCGTCGAGAAGGGCATCCGCGAGGCTGCGGCCGAGGGCGTGCTCGCCGGCTATCCCCTTTCCGACTTCAAGGCGACGCTGTACGACGGCTCGTTCCATACGGTCGACTCGAACGAGCTGTCGTTCAAGATCGCGGCCTCGATGGCGCTCAAGGAGGGCGTCCATCAAGCCAAGCCGGCGCTCCTCGAGCCGATCATGCTCGTCGAGATCCGCGTCCCCGACGCGTACATGGGCGAAGTCAACCGGGACCTGAATGGTCGTCGCGGACGCGTCCTCGGCATGGACAGCGTCGACGGATTCCAGGTCATCACGGCGCACGTGCCACAGGCTGAGCTGTTCTCATACGCGACCGAGCTTCGATCGCTCGCCCAAGGACGTGGCTCGTTCTCCGCTCAGCTCGATCACTACGAGGATGTGCCGTCCCACCTTGCCGAGAAGGTCATCGCGGAGCATCGCAAGGCCGTGGAGGCCGGGCACGGCGGGCACTGACGCGCGGGTCGCAGGTTTCCTCGACCGGGCATCAAAACGAGCGCCGCGCCGTCAAGGTCGGTGCGTGCCGATACCGCACGGCATTCCTCGACATCTGGGAGCGCCTGGTACATCACGTCTAACGACTAACGGCTGAAGCTCTCCGCGGGCCAGCCTCCGTCGCGGTTCGTAACAAGCGATGTTCCAAACGACGGACGAATGCCCGTGTTCGTCAGTCGTAACACGTGGCGAGCGAACGGAGACCCAGCCCCCTTCCGTGGTAACGTGCTAACACGATGACGCAGGATGACTGGCGGACCCCGAACGTCGACGCCTTGCTCGACGCTATCGTGCGGCTCGACGACTCCGATGAAGCGGCCCGCTTCATGCGCGACCTGTGCACGCTCGGAGAACTGCGCGATCTCGCCCAACGCTGGGCCGTCGTGCGGATGCTCGACGAAGGGCTCCACTACGCCGACATCTCGCGGTCGACCGGTGCGAGCACCGCGACGATCACCCGCATCGCGTCGTGGCTCAACCACGGCGAAGGTGGCTACCGGGCCATGCTCGACCGGCTCAAGGACGCCGCTGTCAGATGAGCCCGACGCCGGTGACGTTCGCGTCGCCGAACCAGCCGGCTGCCTATGCATGGGAGGCGACCGACGAGGAGGTCGCCGCTCGCTACGGCGTCCCGGTCGAAGACGTCGTTCGATTCGATGTCAACACCGCGCCGCTGGCGCCCGATCTTGCCCGGCAGGTCATGGCGGCCGGGCGCTTTCCCGTTTCCCTGTCCGAGTACCCGCCCTCGGATTACCGCCTCCTGGTCGAAGCCGCGGCTGCGCGCTATGGCGTCGGGACCGACGAACTACTGGTCGGGGCCGGTGCCGACGAGATCCTCGACGTGATCGCGAAGACGTTCCTCGCTGAGGGGTCGCGCGCCGTCATCCCCGTCCCGACCTACGCGATGTACCGGGTGCTGACCGAGCAGCGCGCCGCCGCGGCCGTGGCCGTCCCCAGGCTCGGGCCGGGCGAAGGCTACGCGCTCGACCTTCCGGCCACGCGCGATGCGGCGCGCGACGCAGCGCTCCTCTGGCTGTGCTCGCCGAACAACCCGACGGCGCTCCCCGAGCCGGATGGCGCGATCGCGACCCTCCTCGACATGCTCGAGGCCGATGCCGCATCCGACGACCGTCCTGTTCCGATCGTCGTCCTTGACGAGGCGTACGCGGAATTCGTCGGGGGGTCGATCGCCTACCTCCGTTTCGCGCACCCGAGCCTCATCGTGATCCGGACCGCCAGCAAGGCGTATGCGCTAGCGGGGCTTCGCGTGGGGTTCGCCATCGCGCGACCCGAGCTGGTCGCCCGGATGAATCCCATCCGGCCGCCTGCATCGATCTCGACGGTGTCCGCCACGATCGTCACGGAAGCCCTCAAGGACGACGCCCTCGCCGCGACGAACGTCGCGCGCGTCACCACCGAACGCGAACGGCTCACCCACGAGCTCACCGATGCCGGCTGGTCCGTCCGACCGTCGGTCACGAACTTCGTGCTGGTCGATCTCGGGTCGGTCGACCGTGCCGCTGCCGCCGCCGAGGCCCTTCTCCAGCGCGCTCTGGTGCCGCGCACGTTCCCCGACACGCATCCACTCGCCGATCACGTGCGTCTCACCGTCCGGAGCGCCGAGGAGAACGATCGACTCATCGCCGCCGTGCGCGACCTCGAAGCCGGGGTCGCGACTTCCTAGCGCTCGAGGCGCCCGATCTCCCGTCGGCGCTTGCCGATCCGGACGTCGAGCCACTCCCCGCCGATCGGGACAGGGACTTCGGCCGCGTCTGCGACGCGTGACCCGTTGACGGTGACTCCACCACTCGAGACCAGCCGACGTGCCTCGCCACGGGAGGCAAGGACGCCGACATCCGCGAGGAGGGCAGCGATGCCGCCATCGAGCGCCTCCGTGGTGAACCTGAAGCCGCCGGTCGACTCGAACAACGACGCGAGCACCGCCGGGTCCTGGATCGGCGCCCCGGAGAACAGCGCCCCGCTGTCCGCCGCTGCCTGCGCCGCCGCCGCCTCGCCATGCGTCCTCGCCGTGATGTCGCGTGCCAGCGCTCGCTGTGCCTCGCGCGCCTCCGGGCGCGTCGCGAGCTCGCTCTCGAGCGCCTCGATCCGCTCCCGATCGAATTCGGTGAACCAGCGCAGATACGTGCCGACGTCACGGTCGTCGGCGTTGAGCCAGTACTGGTAGAACGCGAAGGGCGACGTCCGCTTCGGGTCGAGCCAGATCGCGTCGCCGGACACGCTCTTGCCGAACTTCGTCCCGGACGGCGACAACAAGAGCTTGTACGCGAGCCCGTGGGCCGGCTGTTCGGGTTCGTCCTCGCGGACTTCGCTGGTCCGCCGGATGAGCTCGAGGCCTGCCGTGATGTTGCCCCACTGGTCCGCGCCACCCATCTGCAGCTCGACACCCATCGTCCGATGCAGATACCAGAAGTCGTACGCCTGCAGCAGCATGTAGCTGAACTCGGTGAAGGAGAGACCTCGGTCGAGGCGGACCTGCACCGAGTCCTTGCTCAGCATGTACGGCACCGTGAAGTGCTTGCCGGTGTCGCGCAGGAAGTCGATCAGCGACAGCTCGCCGAGCCAGTCGAGGTTGTTGACCATCGACGCGCCGCCGGAGCCCGGCGTGAAGTCGAGGAATCGCTCGAGCTGACCGCGGATCCGCGTGACATTGTGCTCGAGCGTCTCGCGGTCAAGCAGATTGCGCTCCGTCGACCGGCCCGACGGATCGCCGATCATCCCGGTCCCACCGCCGACGACCGCCACAGGCCGACCTCCGGCACGCTGGAGGCGCAGCAATCCGAAGATCGGCACGAGGTGTCCGGCGTGGAGCGAATCGGCGCTCGGATCGAACCCGATGTACCCGCTGATCGGCTCGCCCGTCGCCAGTCGCGCGGCCAGTCCTGGCGTCGTGGCGTGCAGGATCCCGCGCCATCCCAGTTCCGCGAGAAGGTCCGTGACACCTCCCGTGGAGGCTCCCGCCGTCACAGGCTCCGTTCCCGTCTCGTCAGCACGGGGACGGCCGCCCGTGTCCGGTCGTTCATGAACCCATGCTATCGTGCAGGCTTAGATGCAGACCACCCTGGCGAGGCGGCAGCGCCATCGGCGCGCCCTCAACCGCCAGCCGACCGGGCGCAGCGGAACCGTCATCCGCGCCACCCTCATCGCCATCCCGATCGTCTTCCTGCTGGTCACGATCCTGTTGGCCGGGGCCGGCGCGCTGTTCACCGTGGCCGCGTACAACTTCTATTCACAGGGCCTGCCCGACCCCACGACGGCCCTCAAGGACCTCCGCTTCGAGCAGCAGACGATCGTCTACGACCGGACCGGCAAGGTGGAGCTCGCGAGGCTCGGTACCCAGCGGCGTGAGGTCGCGAGCTTCAAGGACATCCCGCCCGAGATGCTCGATGCCACGACCGCAGTCGAGGACCAGTTCTTTTGGACGAACCCCGGCTTCGACCCGTCGGCGATCATCAGCGCCGGCCTCGATACGCTCTCCGGCCGTCCGCGTGGTGCGTCGACGATCACCCAGCAGCTCGTCCGCGCCCGCCTCCTTCCACCAGAAGCCTTCGCCGACTCGACCTATGAGCGCAAGGTGCGCGAGATCATCCAGTCGATCCGGCTGACCGAGGCCTACCCGGGCGACAAGGGCAAGCAGGACATCATCACTGCCTACCTCAACCAGAACTTCTACGGCAACCAGACCTACGGCGTGAAGGCGGCGGCACGCGGCTACTTCGGGAAGTCGCTCAAGGACCTCAGCCTCGCCCAGTTCGCGATCCTGGCCGCGATCCCGCAGTCGCCGACGAGGTTCGACCTCATGCGCAACGCCGAAGAGGTCTGTCTCGACAAGAACCCGCCCGACCCCGACTCGGACCAGGAGTGCAAGAAGAGCGAACTCCAGGTCCCGATGACATCGGAGATCGTCCAGCGGCGCAACTACATCCTCGACCTCATGAAGACGCGCAGCTCGCTGAGTGGCTCGAAGCACAGCGCCATCGAGTACGACACCGCCAAGGAAGAGCCCGTCGTGATCAAGCCCCAGGCATCGGCCTCATGGCGTGCTGCCCAGTTCGTCTGGAAGGTCCGCGATGACCTCGCGACGATCCTATGCCCCGACGACCCGACCGATTGCGAGAAGGTCGATACCGGCGGCTACCGCGTCACGACGACGCTCGACTGGGGCATGCAGAAGATCGCCGAGAAGTACACGTACGTCGCCGCTCGTGCCCCGCACTCGAGCAACCCGCGCAAGGTCCTCCGAGACAACAAGATCCCCGCTCGAGAGTGGAGCTGGATCCTGGGCCTCCGCGGGCGGAATATCCACAACGCGGCTTCGGCGGTGATGGACTACCGGACCGGCGAGGTCCTCGCCTACGTCGGCAGCGCTCGCTACACCGGCAAGGGCAACAGGAAGTTCCAGCCGCAGTTCGACGTGCTGTCAGACGGCTGGCGGCAGCCCGGTTCCTCCATCAAGCCGATCGACTACTCCATCGGCATCGACGACGAGACGTACACAGCAAGCACGATGTTCATGGACGTCGTGACCGATTTCGGGCGTGGCTTCACCCCGACCCAGGCCGACAAGAAGGAACGCGGCCCGGTACGCCTCCGCAGCGCCCTCCAGTTCTCACTGAACGTGCCGGCCATCAAGGCGACGATCATGCAGGGGCTCGACCACACGTTCGACCGGAGCCAGGACTTCGGCCTCGTGTTCGCGCCGAGGGAGAGCCCGGTCACGTCGATGGGCATCGGGACCCTCGTGACGCACCCCATCGACATGCTCACGGCGTACAGCACGATCGCGAACCACGGCGTCAAAATGCCGCGCCAGCTGATCACCAAGGTCGTCGACGAGAATGGCCGCATCGTCTGGCCGCTCGACGAGACGAAGCCGGAAGGCGCGGAGGTCATCAGCCCGCAGGCGGCCTACATCATCAGCGACATCCTGTCCGGCAACACCACCCCGAGCGTCAACCCCTACTGGGGCGAATGGGCGATCTACGCGAAGAACGGCCGCCGCCGGCCCGCCGCGTACAAGACTGGTACGACCAGCGACAACCGCGACGTCCACGCCTACGGCTATCTCGCTCCACCCGCCAACAAGAAGGCACCGGCGCTCGCCGTCGGCGTGTGGATGGGCAACAGCGATAACTCGCCGAACAATGGCAGCCTGTCGCTCGACTCGTCAGCGCCGCTGTGGTCGGCGATCCTGACGGATATCAGCGCGAAGTACCCGATCGCCAGTTTCAAGGCACCGGGCGGTCTGCAGACGGCGACCGTCGACGCTTTTACCGGGCTCAAACCCGGTCCGTTCACGAAGGCCACGGTCAAGGAGCTGTTCATCAAGGGAACGGTCCCGACGCAGCGCGAGACGCTCCGTGTCTCACGCGAGATCGACGAGGCGTCAGGGCTGTTGTGGCGTGACGGCTGCGCGGGGCCGAAGGTGACCAAGGGCTTCGTGAACCTCAGCGGGGTCGAGAGCAACTTCCCGAGCTGGCAGAAGGCGGACCGCCTGTGGGCGGCACGCGCCGCGAAGGGGCCCGGCACACGCGGCGGCCCGGAGGGCACGCGGACGTCGTACTTCTACGACAACGCGTTCACACCGTTCGGCAAGTCGTGGGGCGCCCCGTTCGCGCCGACCGGGCACTGTCCGATCGCACCAGTCGCGACCCCTCCGCCCACGTGCGACCCGCTGCTGCCGCCGGAGTTGTGCATCCCGCCACCTGAGACGCCCAAGCCCGACAAGAGCAAGCCGCCGAAGCCCTGATCCGCCGCGGGGCATCCTTCCCCGCCCCCTCCCTCAGAGCGTGACGACCGTCGCCCCGTCGCCGCCCTCGCCACGTTCCCCGGGTCGCACCGAGCGCACGAGTGGGTGCGCGGCCGCAGCCGTCCGGACGGCGTCGCGCAATGCTCCGGTCCCGAGCCCGTGGATGATCGTCGCTGACCCGAGCCCGGCGACGCCTGCATCGTCGAGGTAGCGGTCGAGCGTTTCGAGCGCCTCGTCCACGCGGGCACCGCGGAGATCCAGCGAGGACGCGACGGTCCGCGCACGTTGGAGACGGAGCGACGCGGCGTTCGAGGCCTCCGTGGTACCGGCGCCACGCGCCGTTCCCCCGCCGACGCTCGTGGGCGCTCCGATGGCCGGAACGAGGGCATCGACTTCGACGGTGACACGAAGGCCGCCCGCCTCGAGGGTCGCTCGGCGCCCACCCCTCTCCAACGCGGCGATCCGCCCCTCCCAGCCGCCCGACCGACTTCGGGCGCGGTCGCCGACCTTCCACGTCCGCTGCTCGCCAGGTTCCGTGAGTGGCGCCTCGGTTGCCATCTCGACTGGCGGCAGTCCCGACGCGATCGACTCGGCGCGCGCTATCGCCGCATCCAGCGACACCGCGGTCACGGTCTCGCGTTCCAGCATCCGTCGTGCGGCGGCCAGCTCGTCGCGGAGCTCGGCGACGATCCGCTCGGCTTCGTCACGGGCTGCCCTGACCTGCTCATCGCGCTCGCGACGTGCCCGCCGGCGCTCCTCCTGGGCAGTCCGGAGCGCCTCGCTCGCACGCTGCTCGGCGGAGCGGGCCCGTTCGAGCGCCTCGCTCGTCTCGCCCTCGGTCTCACGGATCGCGGCGAGCGTCGCCTCGAACGAGCGTTGCGCCTCGGTGAGCCGCGAGCGTGCGTCGGCGACGATCGACGCGGGCAGACCGAGACGTTCTGCGATCGCGAACGCCTGGCTGCCGCCCGGCAGCCCGATCGTCAGCCGGTACGTCGGCGATAGCGTGTCGAGGTCGAACTCCACGGCGGCGTTGCGTGCGCCCGGTGTCGTGTGGGCGTACGCCTTCAATTCCGCGTAGTGGGTGGTGGCCGCGACGATCGCCCCGGCGCGGATGAAGTGGTCGAGCAGCGCCTGTGCGAGCGCGGATCCCTCGGTGGGGTCCGTTCCCGCACCGAGCTCGTCGAGCAGGACCAGGGTGTCCGGCCCCGCCTCTGCGACGATCGTCGTGATGCGCCGCAGGTGACCCGAGAATGTCGAGAGCGACTGGGCGACGGATTGCTCGTCGCCGATGTCGGCGAACACGTCGCGCCATACGGGAAGCCTGCTGCCGGCTTCCGCAGGGATGTGGAGACCGGCCTGATGCATCAGGCTCAGCAACCCGAGCGTCCGCAGCGTCACTGTCTTGCCGCCTGTGTTCGGCCCGGTCACCACGAGCGCGGTGTACCCGTCGCCGATCCGGATATCGATCGGGACGACGCGTCCGGTCAGGCCCGGGTGTCGCGCGGACAGCAATACGACCTCGGGTCGGTCGGCGGTCTCGGCGCGCGTCGCATCCATGTCCGCGGCGAGCGACGCTTTCGCTGCCCAGAGGTCGAAGCGCGCTAGTGCATCGAGTGTCTCCCGGAGCGCCACCGCGTTGACCGCGATGAGTGCCGAGAGCTCGTCAAGGATGCGGCCGACCTCCTCCTGCTCGGCGGCCTGGGCCTCGCGCCAGGTATTGCCGAGCTCGACGGCGACGAGCGGCTCGATGAATAACGTCTGGCCGCTGCCGGACGCGTCGTGGACGATGCCCTTGACGCGCGAGCGTGCCTCCGCCTTGACCGGAACGACGTAGCGGCCATTGCGCAGGGTGACGATCGGATCCTGGAGCGCGCCGCCGAGCTCAGCGCCGACCAGCGCGTCGAGCCGCCGGCGCAACCGGTCGTAGGCGACGCGGACGGCCGCGCGCAACCCGCCGAGGCGCGGCGAGGCCGTGTCGAGTAACTCCCCGACGGGGTCGAAGCTGCGCGCGAGCGTGCTCCGGACCGCCGGAAGCGGGTGGACCTCCCGGCCGAGCTCGCGCAACAGCGGCCGCCGCTCATCGGCGAGCGACGTGGCCAGACGAGCAGCGGCGTCCAGCGTCTCGGCGATGCCCAGGAACTGCTCTGGCTCCAGCCGGCCACCGCGCGCCGCGCGGTCGACCCATGGAGCGATGTCGTGGGCCCCGCCGACACCGACCCCTGGTCGCTCACTGAGCAACGCCCGAGCCTGGTCGGTCTCGTCGAGTTGCCGCGCGACGATGACCGGGTCAGCCGATGGCTCGAGTGACTCGGCCAGACGCTGCGAGGGGGAGAACGAGGTCGCGGCGGCGAGTCGCTCCCGTACGAGCGGGAACTCTAGTAGCGCCTGGGAGCGAGCGTCCATGTGCGCCCTCAGCGGGCGCGCGAGCCGGAGACCGACGGGTGGCCCGCGATCGCAAAGCGCCACGGCCGCCCGGCCCACTCCGGGCCGGCGTAGTCGATCCCGATCCTGGTCGTGACCTCGACCGCATCGTCGTCGACCACATCCGCGGGATCGTGGATGTCGCGCTCGAGACGGAGCGTCGACGCCGGGTCGCACAGGTCGCGTCCCGTCCACGTCGTGTCGATCCCGAATGCGGCGGCGACCAGACCAGGCCCGCTCGCGAGTCGTTCCACTCGCGTCGCGGCGAGGCGTGCCTCTGCTGCCGCCATACCTTCTTCGGTCCGCGCGGCGCGGCGGCGCCCCTCGACCACGAGGCGCGCGCGCCGCATCTCCTCGATGCCCTCGAGCGGCGCGACGGCGCGGATGAGGACGGCGCTCGGGGCACCTTCGGAGCCCGTCACCACGTTCAGGCAGTCGTACATCCCGTAGACAAGGTACACGTATGCCACGCCCGCGGGCCCGGCCATGACCCGGTTACGCCGGGCGCTCGCGAACCGTGCGTGTGAAGCGAGGTCGTCGGGCCCGCCGTACGCCTCGACTTCGACGATCCGGCCGACGCGCAGCCCCGTGTCGTCGTCGCGGACGAGCCGTGCGCCGAGAAGCGCTCGGGCGGAGTCGGGTGTGGGAGCGGCGACGATCCGCCGGTCGAGGATGTTCAGGACTTCGGGTACATCGCCTCGATCTTGTCGGGGACGAGGAACCCGAACAGCGTGAAGAACAACGGGATGAGGGTGGCGCGGAAGAAGTCGACGATCTGGGAGCCATCGAGGAACGTCCAGAGATCGCGCAGGAACTGCAGCTCGGTGTCGCGCGGCGGCGCGTTCAGCCGGTAGTACGAGTCGAGGATGACGACCAGGGCGCCCAGGATGATGCCGGCCTGCACAACGCCGAGAACGCCGCCGATCAGCTCATCAACGAACCGAGCCTTCTCGAATAGTGCCTGCGGCTTGTAGAAGCCTTGGACGACGAGCGCGAACGCGACCGATGCCGCTACGAACACGGTCAGGAACCCGACCATGTAACTGTATTCAGGATTCTGAGTGGTCCAGTTCGCCTTGAGGAAGTTGCCCAGCGGCTCCGCGAGGTTCGCTGCGAGGAGGAACGAGAACAGGATCGAAGCGATGCCGATCAGCCGCCGGATCGTGCCCTGGGCAAAGCCGAGGACGAAGAAGGCTAGGAAGTAGATGATGATCAACCAGTCGACGAGCGCGATGCCGCCGAGAGCCCCGAGATCCACCAAGCCTCCTTGGGTAGGCGTTCGTGCCGGATCCCGGCCCGAAGCCGCGCAAGGGTAGCAGCGCGTTCTTCGGCGTCGCAACCGGCCGCGGCGTGACGCTCGACCGGTACTTTCTGGCTAGGCCGCTACCCGCGCAGACGTCCGCCGACGTCGTTCTCGAGACCCGCGGTGATCGCGGCGATGGCTGCGTCGACGTCGCTCTCGACCAGCGTTCGGTCGTCGGCCGCGAACGCCAGGCGATAGGCGAGGCTCTTCTCGTGGTCGCCCAGCGGACGGCCGCGATAGATGTCGAACAGCGTCAGGTCTCGCAAAAGCACACCGGCCCGCGCTCGGATCGACCGCTCGACCTCCGCCGCCGGCGTGGCCTCGCCGACGATGACGGCGAGATCGCGCTCGACTCTCGGGTGGCGCGACGGGCTCGTGACGCGCGGCGTCGATGGCTGGCCACCAGAGAGACCGGCGATGGCGAGCTCGGCCACGACGACGCGCTCGGCGCGAAGGTCGAGGTCGTCGATGACCGTCGGATGGACCTCGCCGACGCGACCGGCGATCTGGTCACCGGCCGTGACGCGCGCGGCACGACCGGGATGCAGGTTCGGATCGTCGCTGAGGGCGGAGTACGTCGGGCGTTCGTAGCCGAGGGTCTCGGCGATGAGCTCGATGATGCCCTTCGCGTCGTCGAGGTCGTAGGGCCGGCCCCGGCGATCCCACGTCGGGATCTCGGCGGAGCCAGTGAGTGCCAGCCCCAGCCGCCACCACTCGTGGGTCGAGTGGCCGTCCTCGGTCGCACCGTACCCCTTACCGATCTCGAAGATCGCGACATCGGGCTGGCCAAGGCGAGTGTTCGTCGAGACGACCTCGAGCAGGCTGCCGATGAGGCTCTGCCGCAGCACCGAGTGCTGGGTCGAGAGCGGGTTGGTCACGGTGACGATCCGGCCGCCGGCCTCGCCCTCACCCGGAACGACCGCGTCCTCGAGCGGCCCGAACCGCTCAGCCATCTGCGGCGAGACCAGCGCGAACGTGACGGCCTCGGCGAGTCCGGCGCCGGCGAGCGTGTCACGTACGTGGTGGCGGGTTGTGAGCGGCGAGTGCCGGTACGGCGGCATCGGCGTGTCGGGGAGGAGTGTGGGGACGGTGTCGTAGCCCCGCACGCGCGCCACTTCCTCGGCGATGTCCGCTTCGATGACGAGATCCCGCCGCCAGGTCGGGATCGTGGCGATGAGCGTCTCGGTGTCACCCGGATCGACATCGAGGGGCTGCGGCGCCGTGGCGACAAGCACCCGCGTCCCAGGCGGTGCCGGTTCGGCCGCGATCCCGACCCGACCCAGGATCTCGACCTGGTCCTGCGTCGAACTTGACGTCCCGATGAGGCGATCGACCCGAGACGGCCGGAATCCGACGCGTCCGGGCGCGGGCTCTGAAGGATTCGTGTCGACCGCACCGACGGCGACCTCGCCGCCCGCCCATTCCGCGATCAGCCGGGCCGTCCTGTCAGCGCCGAGCTTCGCGAGCCGATGCTCCTGGCCCTTCTCGAACCGGAGACTCGCCTCGGAGCGGAGGCCGTAGCGGAACGCCGTGCGGCGGATGCTGACGGGGTCGAAGATCGCCGACTCGATGACGACATCCCTCGTCGCCGTGCTGATCTCGGACTCGGCGCCGCCCATCACGCCGGCGATGCCGAGCGGGCCGTTCGGGTCGGCGATGATCAGCGTATCGGGCGTCAGCTCACGGACCACGTGGTCGAGCGTCTCGAGGCGCTCCCCTTCCCGCGCGAGGCGGACGATGATCCGGCCGTCGTCCACGGCAGCCGCGTCGAACGTGTGGATCGGCTTGCCGAGCTCGAGCATCACGTAGTTGCTCACGTCGACGACGTTGCTGACCGGCCGTTGGCCTGCCGCGAGCAGGCGCATCTGCACGACGTCGGGTGAGGGGCCGACCGCCACCCCACCGACCCAGCGACCCACGAAGCGCGTACACAGCGACGGCTCCTCGACGTCGACCCGGAGCCTGTCCGCGATCGGCGGCCCGCTCTCAGGGGGTTCCGTCTCGGGGAACCGCACCGGCGCGCCGGTCACGGCCGATACCTCACGTGCGAGCCCGACGAGGCTGAGCGCGTCGCCACGGTTCGGCTTGACGTCGACATCGAGGACGACGTCGCCGTACAGATCGGTCAGGGCGATGCCGAGCGGCGTCTCGGGCGGCAGGATCAGGATCCCGTCCGCATCGGAGGTCAGGTTGAGCTCGTCGCCCGAGCAGAGCATCCCGTTGCTGACGACGCCCATCTTCTCGGTTCGCTCGATGCGGCGTCCGCCGGGGAGCACAGCTCCGGGCAGGGCCACCGGCACACGCTGGCCGGCCGCGATGTTCGTCGCACCGCAGACGATCTCCAGCGTCGCGCCGTCGCCGGTCGTGACCCGAGTGAGCGAGAGGCGGTCGGCGTTCGGGTGCTTGCGCACCTCGAGCAGCTCGCCGACGACGACGTTCTGCCAGTCGGAGCCCCAGCGCTCGATGCCCTTGACCTCCATCCCGAGCAGGGTCAGCCGCTCCGCCAACTGTTCCGGCGTGAGCTCGACGTCGACGTAGTCGTGGAGCCAGGAGAGCGGGACCCTCATCGGAACTGCTCCAGGAACCGCAGGTCGTTCTCGAGGAACAGCCGGAGGTCGGTGATGCCGTGCTTCAGCATCTTGATGCGCTCCGGGCCCATCCCGAACGCGAAGCCTTGGTAGCGCTCGGGATCGAGCCCGCCGTACTGGAGCACGACCGGGTGGACCATGCCGGCGCCGAGGATCGTCATCCAGCCACTCCGGCCGCACGCCGGGCAGCCGACGCCGCCGCACACCAGGCACTCGACGTCGAACGCGACGGAGGGCTCCGTGAACGGGTAGTAGCCCGGCCGGAAGCGCGTTCGCTTGTCCGCGCCATACATGGCCTTGGCGAACTGGTCGAGGAGGCCCTTGAGGTCGGCCATCGTCGTGCCTTCGTCGATCATCAGCCCCTCGACCTGGAAGAACTCCGAGCCGTGGCTGGCGTCGATGGCCTCGTAGCGGAAGCAACGCCCTGGGAGCAGCGCCCGGATCGGCGGCTTCTCGCTGTGCATCACGCGGATCTGGCCTGGCGACGTATGCGTGCGCAGCAGCTTCCCCTCGACGTCGACGTAGAGCGTGTCCCACAGGTCGCGCGCTGGGTGGTCCGGCGGGATGTTGAGCATCTGGAAGTTGGTCAGGTCGTCTTCGATCTCCGGGCTCTCGTAGACCTGGAATCCGAACTGCTCGAAGATCGCGGCGATCTCACGCATCGCCTCGATGCTCGGATGAAGCGTCCCGCGGCGGATCGGGCGACCTGGGGTCGTTACGTCGACGGCCTCGGTGCGTAGGCGCGCCTCGAGCTCGCTGCCACGCAGCGCGGTGCCGCGCCCGGCAAGCGCGGCCTCGACAGCCCCGCGGACGGCGTTGGCGATCGCACCGATCTTCGGGCGATCCTCCGCCGGGAGGCCACCGATCCCTCGGAGCACCGCCGTCAACCGGCCCTTCTTGCCGAGGACGTCGAGCTCCAGCGCTTGGAGCGTCGCGGCGTCGGGCGCGGCCGCGATCGCGTCGAGCGCCTCGGTCCGAAGCGCCTCGAGGTCGCGGGTCAGATCGGCGAGATCCACTGCGTTCCTTGCGTCCTACGGGGCCGGTCGATGAATCATGAACCCTCGAACGTCGGCGACGTCGAGGGTTCGAGCGGTCGAGCTTCCGCGCGGGTCGCTAGGCGCTCTTCGCCACGTCGGCGATGCGACCGAACGTCGCGCTGTCTCGGACGGCGAGATCGGCGAGGATCTTGCGGTCGATCTGGATGTCGGCGCGCTTCAGACCGCTGATCAGCTGACCGTAGGTCAGGCCGTTCTGGCGAGCGGCAGCGTTGATCCGGACGATCCACAGCTCGCGCATCTGGCGCTTGCGCTGCTTCCGATCACGTGTGGCATAGGCGAGCGCATGGAGAAGCGCTTCGCGCGCCGGCTTGATCAGCTTCGATCGCGTGCCGCGCCGGCCCTCGGCCGCCTTGAGCAGGCGCTTGTGCCGCTTGTGGGCGGTGACGCCCCGCTTGACTCGTGCCATGAGTGGAGGTTGCTCCTAGAGGTAGGGCAGCATGCGGCGGACCTGCTTCGCGTGCACGCCCTTGATGAGGGTCTTGCCTGCGTAGCGGCGGGTCCGCCGGGACGACTTGATCTCGAGGTGATGGCCGCGCCAGGACTTCACCCGGATGAGCTTGCCGCTGCCGGTGACTCCGATGCGCTTCTGCGCCGTCTTGTGCGACTTCATCTTCGGCACGCTGGCCTCACTCTCCTGCTTGGACCGGCTCGGGCTCCGGTGCCGCGGGTTCCGCCGTTTGCACGGCGGGGGCGGCAGGACCCGGCTGGGCCACGACGGTCTTCTCTTCTGGCGCCGCGGGCGTCTCCGCCGTCGCGTCTTCCGGGATCACTCCCGGTGCGTGCTTGCGGTCCGGTGCGTCGTGGCTCTTCGGCTTGTGCAGCGATGCCATCGTGATGTGCATCGACTTGCCTTCGAGCAGCGGCGTCCGTTCCGCGACTCCGTGATCCTTCACGCGCTCCACGAACCGGGCGATCAGGTTCCGGCCGATCTCCGGGTGGGTCAATTCCCGACCCCGGAAGCGGACTGTCACCTTGATCCGATCGCCGTCCTCGAGGAACTCGATCGCGCGGTGGACCTTCGTGTCGAAGTCGCCGACGCCGATCTTCGGCGTAAGGCGGACCTCCTTGAAGGTGATCGAGCGCTGCTTGCGCTTGTTCTCCTTCTCCCGCTTCGTCAGCTCGTATTTGTACTGCCCGAAGTCGAGGAACCGGACCACCGGGGGCTGGGCCATCGGAGCGACCTCGACGAGGTCGTATCCCCGCTCCTGCGCCATCTCGAGGGCTCGCGGCGTCGGCATCACGCCTAGCTGGGCACCCTCTTCATCAACCACCCGGACCTGTGGGATCCGGATCATTTGATTGACTCGCAGGTCTCGGCTGATGGTTCATCCCTCTTGGTGCTGATTGACGATCCATCGGCATGGGCAGACGGCCCCACCGATGGACGCGGAGGATAGCACAGGGGTTCGGAGGGGGACAACGAACGGGGCGGGTTTCGGCGCGGCGATGCGTCGCCGCGATGTGTCGCGGCGCCCCCTGTTACATCACGTGTTACGACTGACGGCTGAACGCCCCACAAACACCGTTCCAGGCATCGATCGGAACATCAAGTGTTACAGGCGCCGGCTGAACGCTCGTTCCTTCGTCAGTCGTAACTGGGCGTGTACCAACTGCGGCTGGCGGGGCGCTCGACGGCCCGGTCTACCCCACTCCCCGCGCCTTCGACTCGGCGGCGAGGCGATCCGCGAACGCCTCCCAATCCTCAGCCGGCTGCTGCTCGCCACCCCGGGTCCGCGGCGAGGCGGTCCGGGCCTCGATCTCGCGATCACCGAGCACGACCATGTACGGCACCTTCTGCTCTTGGGCCGCCCGGATCTTGTACTGCATCCGGTTCGACGAGCGGTCGACTTCCACCCGCAAACCCCGACCGCGCAGCACCCCGGCGAGCTCATCAGCCGCCTCGATGTGCCGATCCGCGATCGGGATGACCACCGCTTGGACCGGCGCGAGCCACAATGGGAACGCACCAGCGAAATGCTCGATCAGGATCCCGATGAACCGCTCGAGCGACCCGTAGATCGCGCGATGGATGGCGATGGGTCGCTGCGGTTTGCCCTCCTCATCGATGTACGTGAGGTCGAACCGCTCGGGCAGCATCGTCAGGTCGATCTGGATCGTCGCCATCTGCCACTCGCGGCCGAGCGCATCGTCGATGTAGATGTCGATCTTGGGCGCGTAGAAGGTGCCGTCCTTCGGCTTGAGCTCGTAGGTGATGTCTGCTGCGGCAAAGGCCTCGCGCGTCAGCTGTTCCGCGCGCTCCCAGAGCGCCGGATCGCCGATCGCCTTATCGGGCTTCGTCGCGAAGGTGAATCGCGGCTCCAACCCGAACCAGCTGTAGGACTCGCGGACTTCGCCGAGCAGCGCGACGATCTCGTCGGTCAGCTGATCCGGCCGGACGTACAGGTGTGCATCGTCCTGGATGAACTGGCGGACGCGGGTCAGCCCGGAAAGCGTCCCCGAGCGCTCGTTCCGATGGAGCCGCCCGAACTCACTGAAGCGGAGCGGCAGATCGCGGTACGACCGGAGATGCGAGCGATAGATGAACGTCGATTCCGGGCAGTTCATCGGCTTGAGGCTGAAGGTCTGGTTCTCGGACTCGACCAGGAACATGTTGTCGCGGTACAGGTCCCAGTGGCCAGACTGCTTCCACAGCCGTTCTGACACGACGATCGGTGTCGACACCTCCTCGTACCCGCGCCGAGCCTGGAGCTCGCGCATCGCGCCCTCGAGTGTGCGCCAAATGAGCTGGCCCTTTGGATGCCAGAACGCCGCGCCCGGCGAGACGTCGTGGAACGAGAAGAGGTCGAGCTGCGGCCCGAGCCGTCGATGGTCGCGCTTTCGCGCTTCCTCGCGACGCCACAGGTATGCATCAAGCTCCTCTTGCGTCGCCCAGGCCGTGCCGTAGACGCGTTGGAGCATCGGGCGCCGTTCGTCGCCGCGCCAGTACGCGCCGGCCGTGCCGAGCAATCTGAATGGGCCGATCTTCCCGGTGCTTGCGACGTGCGGCCCGCGACACAGGTCGATGAAGGGACCCTGGCGGTAGAACGTCGTCGGTGGCATCGGCGTCCCGTCACGCGTCGAGGCGGCCACCAGGTCGTCGACGATCTCGACCTTGAACGGCTGGTCGCGTTCGACGAGCGCCGCACGCGCAGCTTCAGGACTCTCCTCCGAGAACTCGAACGGGTGGTCCGCCGCGATCGACTCGCGCATCCGCTCTTCGATCTTGGGCAGGTCGTCGGGCGTCAGCGGACGCGGCAGGAGGAAGTCGTAGTAGAAGCCGTCCTCGATGACCGGCCCGATCCCAAGCTTCGTGCCCGGAAAGAGATCGAGGACGGCCTCGGCTAGGACGTGCGCCGCGCTGTGGCGCATCGGACCCAGCTCACCGGACGCGCCGTGGTCCATGAGCTCCGTGGCGCTTCCCCGTTCCGGCGCTTCGAGGCCTTCGGCCTCATCGATATCGATCGCGTCGTCCTGCTGTTCGTCGTTTGCCATGTCGACTCCTGGAATCACAAAACCCCTCGTCCATGCAGGACGAGAGGTTCGATCCTCCCGCGGTCCCACCCGCGTTCGCGGGCCGGTACCGGCGCCGCGCTCTCTTTCCGCGCTAACGGGCGGGTCCCGGATCGGTTCACCGATCACTCACGGGTGGTGCCACTCCGAGTCGACCGCCGGGCTTCCAGCCGTGGCCCGGCTCTCTCGTGGTCGCTGGTCGGACGGCGTGTCCCGATCGACGCTGTCAGGTGATGGTGGGCGACACTGGACTCGAACCAGTGACCTCTTGCATGTCAAGCAAGTGCTCTAACCAGCTGAGCTAGCCGCCCGAGTCGCCGGTGCCTCGGCCGTCGCGGCTGCCCGATCGGTGGCTCACGGGTGTTCCACGTCCGTGCCGAGCGGAAAGCCCCGGCAGTCGAGTCGCCAGCGGCCCGGAGATGCTACCAGAGGGTGCGTTCGACCGACAACGCCCGCTGGGTCCGTCGCCGTCCGCCGGGCCAGCTCTCCTGCCTGCGCTCCCAGGGATCAGTAGCCGTACTTGCTGCCGCTCGGGGCCGACTCCGACGCTGCCGGTGCCGCCTCGGATGCGGCCGGAGCGGCGCTGGGTCCGCCGGTCGTGCCACCGCCGGAGCCGGCACTCGGGGACGTGCACGCAGCGAGCGCCGCAGCGAAGACTACGATCAGCACGAGCATCGATCGTCGGACCACACGAACCTCCTTCTCACTCCCTGCACTCCCTTTCGACGTCGCCCGCCTGCCGGTTTCCCGTGATGATGCGCTGGTGGAGGACTACGAACTCATCGATGCCGGCGACGGCCGGCGGCTCGAGCGGTTCGGCGATCGCGTGGTCGATCGACCCTATCCCGCGGCCGACAGTCCGCCGCGCGCGCCCGGACGATGGCAGGAGGCCGATCTCCGGTTCGAGCGGGACGGCGGCTGGCAGGGCGCGGTCGAAGATGACCGATGGACGGTCGCGCTCGCCAACCTGCGATTCGAGCTTCGGCCGACGGCGGCCGGTCAGGTCGGCCTGTTTCCCGAACACGCCGGACTCCTCCCCTGGCTGCAAGGACGGGTGGCGGAGCAACCCGACGCCGCCGCTGTCCTCAACCTGTTCGCCTATACGGGGCTGATCACGCTCGCCCTGGCGCGCGCCGGCGCGTCGGTCGCCCACGTCGACGCCGCCAAGCCGTCAGTCGACTGGGCGCGTCGCAATGCCGCCCTGAACCGACTCGGCGACCGTCCGATCCGGTGGCTGGTCGACGACGCGCCCGCGTTCGTCGCGCGCGAGATCCGTCGTGGGCGGCGCTACGACGGCGTCGTCCTTGACCCGCCGACGTACGGACACGGGGCATCGGGCAAGGCGTGGCGTCTCGACCGCGACCTTCCGCCACTGCTCGACGACCTGCAGCGACTCCTTGCTCCGGGCGGTTTCCTGCTCTTGACCGCACACACCGAAGCGCTCGATCCGTTCACGCTCGGCGGCTTCCTCGGCCGTGACGTCGAGATCGGCGAGCTCGCGATCGCGGCGACGTCAGGCGCCGTGCTCCACCTCGGCGCATTCGCCCGCATCGCGACCGCATCATGACCGCGATGTCGTCCGCGGCCATCGCCAGCCCGTCGAACCCGCGGATCAAGGCGACTGCCCGCCTTCGAGACCGACGCCAGCGCGATGCGACGGGGCTCACCCTCGTGGACGGCACGCGTGAGGTCCGACGCGCGCTCGAAGCCGGCGTCAGAGTGGTCGAGGCGTACGTCTGCGAACCGCTGCTCGCCGGCGAGGATGCCCGCGCGGCCCTCGACGCGCTCAGGAGCCGCGATATCCCAACGACGTCGACGACGCAAGCCGCGTTCGCGAAGATCGCATTCGGGGATCGCGCCGACGGGATGATCGCGGTCGTCCGCATCCCGTCGATGCGGCTCGATGACCTCGCCCTGCCCGCCGAGCCGTTGGTCGTCGTGCTCGAAGGCGTCGAGAAGCCCGGCAATCTGGGCGCTGTCCTCCGGAGCGCCGATGGAGCGGGCGTCGATGCCCTGATCGCCGCCTCGCCGCGGACGGACCTCATGAACCCCAACGCGATCCGGGCCAGTGCCGGCACGATCTTCAGCGTCCCCATCGCCTCCGCCCCGACCGATGAGGTCATCACTTGGCTCCAGAGGCGAATGATCCCGATCGTCGCGACCCTCGTCGATGCGGACACGCTCTACACCGACGCGGATCTGACGGGTCCGCTCGCGGTCGTTTTCGGCAGCGAAGCAGCGGGCTTGACCGCCGCCTGGCGGACCGAAGGGATCACGAGCGTCCGGCTGCCGATGCGGGGCATCGCCGACAGCCTGAACGTGTCCATCTCTGCCGCGGTCGTGCTGTACGAGGCGAGACGGCAACGCGACCGTCACACGAGCGCGGCAGACTGACGCGATGGACTCGACCTTCGACGTGATCGTCATCGGCGCCGGACCGGGCGGTGAAGCGGTCACGCACAAGGCTCGATCGCTCGGTGCAGCGGTCGCCGTCATCGATCGCAAGTGGTTCGGTGGCAGTTGCCCGCATATCGGCTGCCTGCCTTCGAAGGCCCTGCTCCACTCGGCCGCCGAGCACCACGCGAACCCGGCCCACTACGAATGGCCGCGCGCGTCCAAGCACCGCGACTTCATGATCAACCGGCCGGCCGACGCGGCCGAGCCCGATGACACGAGTCACGTCCGCGCCCTGGAGAGATCCGGCGCGGTCGTGTATCGCGGCGACGCAGAGATCGTCGGCAAGGGCAAGGTGAGCGTCACCCATGACGGCACCCGCCATGAGCTCTCCGCGGCGAACGTGGTCGTCGCGGTCGGATCCGTGTCGCGGCCGATCCGTATCCCCGGGATCGAGAGCATCGATGTCTGGACGAACGAGCAAGCGACGCTCGCCAGGGAACTGCCCCGGAGCCTGCTGATCCTCGGTGGCGGCCCAACCGGCTGCGAGCTGGCCCAGGTCTACGCTCGGTTCGGGGTGCCCGTGACGATCGTCCAGTCGGGACCGCGCCTCGCCCCCACGGATCACCCGCGGAACTCGGAGGTCGTCCGCAAGACGCTCGAGAAGGATGGCGTGACGGTCCGGACCGGGGTTCGAGCGGTCGGTGCGCGAGCAGGCGGCGGCGAGGACGGCGCCCACTGCGTCGATCTCGACGACGACACGACGGCGACCGGGCATGCCCTGCTCGCCGCGATCGGTCGCGAGATCCCTCTCGACGACCTCGGCCTCGAGCATTACGGCCTCGACACCAGCCTTCGGACGCCCCCCTACCCGCGCGATGGGCGGCTGCGGATCGCCGACGGCCTCTACGCAGTCGGTGACGCGGCGGGTCCCGAGCTCCACACCCACCAGGCGCACTATCAGGGCGAGCTGGCTGCCCGGATGATCAACGGCGAGTCCGTGACCCCCGACTACCGAGCACTACCGCGTGCGACCTACACGGATCCGGAGGCCGCGTTCGTCGGCGTATCGCTCGAGAGCGCGCAGGAAGCCGGCATCGACGCCTTCGAGAAGGTCGCCGACTTTCCGAAGAGCAGCCGCGGCTACGCGATCGAAGCCGACCTCGGCCACATCACGATCGTGGTGGACCGGGCGACGCGTCAGCTCATCGGCGCGGCCGTCGCCTGTGTCGATGCGTCGGCCGCGATCCACGAATGTGTGCTGGCCATCCAGGCGCGCGTGCCGATGGACGTCCTGGCGAACACGATCCACGCGTTCCCGTCGACGTCGCGGATCTTCAACGGGTTGTTCGCCGACGCCCTCGCCGAGCTGGACGGCACCAACGCGATCCCCGCGGGCTAAGACACGCTAGACCTCGAAGACGACCTTCCCATCGAGCAACACCATCTGCGGACGCGTCGTCGATAGCGGCCCTGCCGGCGTGACGGGTTCGTCGATCGATGCCGCCGGGATCACGACGACGTCGCCTCGCTGACCGACGGTCAGGCGGCCGCGATCGGTCTCGCGTGCGGACACCGCCGGGTCGATGCAGTTCGCGCGAAGTGCGCGGTCGAGCGTCAGGGACTGCTGCTGGGCGTAGACGGGCGTCCCGGACGGCCAGCGCGGGTCCTCGCGGTGGACGGCGAGCGCGAGACCCGGCCAGGGGTCGTACCGCTCGACGGGCGCGTCCGTTCCGAACGGCATCACCGCGCCGGTGTCAGCGATCGACTTCCACGTATAGCCCTCGGCCTCGGCGCGGTCGCCCCACAGCTTCGAGGCTGTGATCGCATCTGAGCCGAGGTGGACGGGCTGGACGCTTGCGGCGATGCCGGCCGCGGCGAAGCGCGGGCGATCGTCGGGATGCAGCATCTGGACGTGCTCGATCCGGGGCATCAGCGGCGAGCCCGCGGCAAGCGGCTCGAGGACGGTGAGCGCGGCCCGGACCGCCGCGTCGCCGATCGCGTGGATCGTGGTCGCGATGCCGGCCGCAGCAGCCCGCTCCGCCCGCCGACGGAGTCCCTCGGGGTCGGTCATCCACACGCCCCGTCGCTGCGCGGGTGGTAGCGGCCGGTCGGCTTCGGGCTCGATGTCCCGGAGCAGCGCCGCCGTCCGTGAGCCTAGGGAGCCATCCGCGAAGCACTTCTGCCAACCGACGGTCGCGCGGCTCTCCGGGTTCGACCCGAGGCGGGCCCCGCTTCGGTAGCCCTGCTCGATGGCCGCGGCGACCGCGTCGTCCCGCATACAGGCATGGACACGAACCGGCAGCCGGCCGGCGTCCGACAGGCGGGCGTACGCAGGAAACGAATACGTAAGGTCCGGATCGGGCGCGACCCCCCCAGGGTCATGGCAGGCGACCACCCCGAGCGTGAGCAGATCCTGGCTGACCTCGACCAGCGCCTGCTCGAGCTCGTCGGCGGTCGCCGGCGGGACATGGATCGTCACGAGCCGGGTGGCGGCCTCGTACAGGACGCCCTCGGCCGATCCGTCGGCCGCGCGGCGGATCACACCGCCCGATGGATCGCCGGCGGGAAGCTCCACCCCCCGAAGCGCTGCGTGACTCGCCCATAACGCGTGGTGGTCGTGTGCCCAGATCGCGGCACGGCGCCCGGGCGCGACGGCCTCGAGCGCGTCGGCGGTCGGCCAGCCACCCCATCGATCCGAGTCCCAACCGTGGCCCTCGAGCCAGGCACCCTCCGGTAGCCGTTCGTGCGCGGCGCGAAGCCGCGCGAGGCCCTCGTCGAGTGTCGCGGCGTCGTCGAGGTCCACGTGGCGCGATGCCAACGCCGCCTGGGCGAGATGCAGATGTGCATCGGTCAGCCCGGGGATCGCGACCTGATTGTGCTCGAGGCGGATCCGCTCGGTGAATGGATCGGCGCGCGTCTCGAGATCGACCTCCGAGCCCGCGAAGGCGATGCGACCGTCGCGGATGCCGATGGCCTCGACCCAGCCGAAGCCCTCGTCGCCGGCGAGCGTGGCGATCCGGCCGGTGATGAGCATGTCAAGCGGCATGGTCGGTCAGCCTAGCGGGTCGGCCAGAAGGGTCGCGAGTCCGTCGCGCGACAGACTGGCGCCCAGCCCGAGGGACAGGGCGACCCGCGCCTTGATCGCGCAGAGGGTGCCACCGGGGATCGCGCCTGCGCGCACCCACGTCCCGCCACCGCCCGGGAAGGCGTATGCGGTCGTCACCGCACCCGAGGGGCAGCGCGAGGCGAGGACCACGGCGACGTTCTCCGCCATGGCTCGCTCGGCAGCTTCGAGCATCGCAGGCGACGTGTTACCGGCTCCCGTCGCCGCCACGACGACCCCGCGTGCGCCCGCGGCGACCGCCGCATCGATCATCGCGCCGTCCGTGCCGATGCCGGCTTCGATGAGCTCGACGCGCGCGCCGTCCGACGGCACGGGCCGGAGGCGGCGCCGCGGGCCGCGGACGGCTGCCTGGACCTCACTCCCCTGCCCGACCGTGCCGAGCGAACCACGATTGGGCGAACGGAACGTGTCGAATGCCGTCGTGTGCATCTTGGTGACGTCATCGGCCGCCTCGATCGTCCCGGCCAGGGCCACCACGACGCCCATATGGCGGAAGGCGGGCGAGGCGGCCACAGCCACGGCACGGCGGAGATTGGCCGGGCCGTCGTACCCGTCCTCGTGCGACGCGCGCATCGCGCCGGTCACGACGACAGGCTTCGCCGAGTCGAGCACGAGGTCCCACGCGAACGACGTCTCCTCGATCGTGTCGGTCCCCTGGACGACGACGACGCCATCGATCGCCTCGTCATCGAGGGCGCCCTGGATGACCTCACCGAGCGTGATGAGGTCCCGGAACGTGAAATGGCTCGCGGGCGTCAGGCCGCGGTCGATCGGCACGACATCAGCGATGGCGTCCAGACCGGGCGTTCGCGCGAGGATCGCTGCCCCGTCGAGTGACGGCACGTTGCCGCCCGCGATGGGGTCGAAGCCCATGCTGATCGTCCCGCCGGTGAAGACGACGGCGACGTGCGGCATCGTCAGTCGCGGTCCGCGGGATCCGCCGGCCCGGGCGGCGCCCAGGGTGGCGGCGGAGGGGCTGTGGCGGGTCGCGGGGCCTCACGGCGCCACGACGGACGGTCGGCTCCGAGCGCAGCGGCGATCGGGTCCTCGGCATGGGGATCGGCACTGACGCCGGCGAGCCCCGGCGTCGAACCACGCTTCAGCACGCTCGCGACACCCGCCACGATCACCGCGATCGCCACGACGAGCATCACGGTCGCAGTGCCGATGAGGTCGGAGATCGGCCCGACGATGATGATCGGCAAGAAGCTCGACACCGAGACGAGCATGTTCAGGACGCCGAACACCCGTCCGCGCACGTCCTCCGGCAGGTCCTCCTGGAGCTGCGTCTGGGACGGGATCGCCACGGCCCCGTAGGCGATGCCCGCGATGAACGCGATGAACACGACGATCGCGAGGAGCGACGTGATGGCCGACAGGTCGAGCAGGTCGCCCGCCGCATCGACGCGCTGCAGGAACTGGCTGATCGGCCCGGCGATCGAAAGCAGCGCGAGCGCGACGCCGAGCACGATCAACCCGCCCTCGATCACGCGCCGTCGCGGCAGGAACTTGCCATATGCGTTGAGCAGCAGGATGCCCATGACGATGCCCGCGCCGAGCGGCAGGACGATGACCGCGATGTCCTTCGGCTTCAGGCCGAGCGCCGACTGCGCGAAGTCCGGACCGAGGACGCCGAGCACCCCGATGAGCGACGCGGTGATGCCGAGATACAACAGCGACCACGCGATCGAGCGGTTCTCGCGGATGATCGCGAACCCCTCACGGAGCTGGTCGAGCGTGGAATGCATCGCCGCGGAGGTCTCGCCCACCGCGGTCACGCCCCCATTCGTCTTCGACGGTGGCGGTGAGGGCGGCAGGGTGAAGCAGAAGATCGCCGCCAGGAAGTACAGGCCGGCGACGACCACGATCACCGCCTGGGGCCCCGCGATGTTGATGACCAGCGGCCCGAGGAGCGCGAACCCGAGCGCGAACGCGGCGTTGAGCGTCAGCGTGAAGACGCCGTTCGCCGACAGGAGCTGCCGGCGCGGGACGACCTGCGGGATCATCGCGGCCTCTGCCGGCGCGAAGAAGACCGTGACCGTCGAGATGAAGAGGTTGAGCAGGAGCACCAGCAACAAGTAGTCGCCTACCAGCAACAACCCGATGCTCGCGATGCCACGGAGGATGTTCGTGGCGATCAGGACGAGGCGCCGGTCGACTCGGTCGACGTAGACGCCGGCCACCGCCGAGAACAACACGGCCGGGACGAGGAACGACAGGATCAGCAGACTGACGGCCGTGTTCGGGTTGTTCTCCGAAACGATGACGGTCAGCCCGAACAGCACCATGTTGCCGCCGATCTGTGTCGCTGCCTGCGACAGCCAGAGGCGGAGGAACGGTGGGTTTCGGAAGACAGCGAGCGCGCCGTCGCCGTCCTGGTCCTCAGCGTCGGTCTCGAGCGCTTCGGCCTCCAGCGGCACCCCGGTATCGGTCACGTGGCTGGGTCTGTGGGGATCCCTGCGCCCGAGGGCGTATCGGTCGTGACGGCCGCCGTGATCGTCGGGTC
>JBKPMM010000167.1:0-9554 GCA_046732155.1 Chloroflexota bacterium
GAGCGCTCGTCGCGCGGGTAGGGCTGCCGGAACAGGGACCGCCAGACCGGGCTGCGCCGGATCGTCTGGTCGACCCGCTCCAGGAAACTCACCGGGCTCCTCCTGCCACGCCGGGGGTGCCGGCCAGCTGCGCATCCCGCATAAGTCGCCGCTCGGTATATCGTCGCTCGATATATAAGCCCGTCGCCGACCGGTGTCAAGGGTCGCGAGCAGATTCGGGCGACTGGGGTCGGTTCCACGTCTGGGAACCACCGGAGCGACTCGTCTACTCCTGGCACCTGCGGCGCGACCCACGCGATTGGGCCGAGGTGGAGATCCTGTTTCGGCGTATCGGTGATGGCGCCACACGCGTCGAGATCGAGCACCGAGGGTGGGACCGGCTCGGTGCTGCCGGACAGGACGAGCGCGACAAGCACGGCGGTGGCTGGCGGACGCTCCTGCCGCACTATCAGGAGGCCGTCGGGACGGCAGAAGTCGAGGAGGAGACCGCATGAGCGGCAGTGGCACCAAGGACGACCCGTGGCAGCTCAAGACGCCGCCCGGCACGTCCGAGTACCAGATGTGGCGCGACGACGCGGCTGATCCGCCGGTGATCGTCTGCCAGGTGGGCTCGACCCAGCTCAAGTACGACGCGCGAGCCATCGACGACCTGCATGCGATGTTAAAGGCGCATGGCGACTGGATGGACCTGGGTGCGGCCGACGAGCAGAAAGACGCGAAGCCCGGCACCGTCGAGGCCTGGGGACGCGACCCGTCGAACCCGGTCGGCGGCTGGTACGGCACCCGCAAGGGGTACCGCGGCCGCTTCGGGATGTATATGCCGCCGCTGCTCGAGGCACTCGGTCTCGCGGAGCTGACCCACGACGCAAAGAACAACAGGATGCGGGCGATATAGCGACCGTCCGCACCCGTTCCGTTCAGGTTCGCCGGGCTACGTTCCTGGCCGCCATTTCCCCTCGTCCTCGGTGCAGAGATCGCCGGTAGCGGAAGCGTCACTAGATCCATCCGTCCGATGGAGCCTCGCCTCGAAGCGGTCCGGTCCACGGAGCGATCGAAGGTCGCGCGACGCATTGACGCAGGCGGATCGGGCGGCCGCGACGGCGGGTGGGCTTGCTACATCCCGTGTCACGACTGACGGATGAAACGCCGAAATGGGTGACTTCAGCCGCCGTCCGTAACGCCCAGTGTTCCAACCGGCGGGCGAGCATCACCTCGGCCGTCGCTACACCAGCTGTGTAACAAGGGGTAATCCGTGCGGGCACAAGGGGTATCTGTGCGGGCACAAGGGGCATCCGTGCGGGCAGCCGCGCAGCGTCCGCGTCCGCGTCGACGTCCGCGTCCGCGCCGACGTCTGGCGGCCGCTCCTAGGCGGAGAGGTCAGCGGGCTCGTCGGCCTGGCCGGCCGCTAATACCGCCAGCACCTGGTCGCGACTCGCCTCCATGTTGTGGATCCGTCGCCCGTGCTCGATGGTCGCGTCGACGACTTCATCGAGCGGCCCGGTGACCTCCCATCCGCATTCGCAGCGGTTCGTGTACTCGCCGGCGTCGGTCATCTTCGACCTCCTTCAGCCCAAGGCTCGGAACGGTTCGGGTACGTAGGCCGCGAGGATGGGTCGCCATCCCGCAGGCAGGGTCGCCGCGACCACCGGATCCTCATCCGCGAGCCACGCAAGGTGGCGCAGGCCATGCTCCATGACGGCCTCGACCACGATGTTCTGCGGCGCGACCGTCGCTTCGGATCTGGCGAGCTCGGCCCGACCGACCAAGACGCTCTCCATCGATCCCACGAGTTCCGGCTCGATGACGACCACGAACGACAGGATGACGGCACCCCTATCGCGGCGCCATGACGTCGAGTGGACGAGCAGTGGCGGCCCTACGACATCGCGCACGATCCGGTCGACGACTTCGACCGGATGCTCAGTCGCCCCGAGTTGGAGATACCACGGTCGAGGACCGTCGGGCCCTGTCAGCTGGATCCGGTCGTCGTCGAGCCAGATGACGAAGACCTCCGCTTGGACGGGGCTATCGACGTCCCACCCGACCGGCTCCCGGGTCATGTCACTCGACGCAGCCTCTCCGCCGGGCGTTCACACGCCGACCGCGTGCGGCGCCCGTGCCATCTCCGGCGGCGACCGCGGCCAGTGCCTCCTGGGACGGTTCGGGTGCCGGAGGCAGATAGGGCAGCACCGTCTGCGAGTCGAGCCCGGAGCGGATGATCCGCTGCAGCTCCTCGTCGATCGACGGGTCGGTCTCGATCGGGCGGTAGGCAGCCAGCCGGCGCTCGACCTCGTCGACCGCTCGCTGGTACGTGTCCTTTCCGCCGGCCTTCATCCAGTTCTCCCGGTTGTCGCGGTCGACGATCGGGGAGGGGAGATAGAGCTCCGTCGGCCAGTGCGCCATCGTGTGATCGGCCATGATCAGGTGCTGGTCAGCCATGAGCTGATCGATCAGCGCGCTGACCGGCAGGTCCTCGGCGACCCTGATCTCGCGTACGAACCGCAGCGCCTGCCCGCACATCTCGTCGTCGAAGACGAGCTTCGGCAGGTTGAACACGAGCAGGAAGTCGAGCATCCCCGGCCCCGACACACTGTTCACGCCCGCGAGCGCCGCGATCAACGCTGAACCGAACGTCTCGGCACCCGCCTGCGCGTCAAGGATCGGCCCGTCCGACAGCGCCATGTACGACTGGCACGGCAGGCCGAGCGCCTTGGCGACCGCGATGTACGCGGCGTCGAGCTGGATCGCCTCGATCGCCGACATCGGTGACGAGGCGATCTTCATGTGGAACGTCGCGGGTGCTCCACCGAAGAGGACCGGGGCTCCCGGCCGGATGACCTGCGCCATCGTGATGCCGGCCAGGACGTCGACCGTGTGGAAGACCGTGGCGCCGACCGTGGTGACCGGGGCGATCAGACCCATCAGCGTCACCGGCACGATCTCGACCGGGATGCCGGCCTCGACGCAGTCGATGAGATTCTGGCACGAGTCCTCGGAGTACCGGAAGTTGCCGGTCGCGGTGATCGTGAAGATCGACATCGGCCGCGCGATGAGGTCGGCTCGGTCGCTCCGGAAGAGCTGCATCATCTCGACCATGCGCGGGACGCCGTGCTCCGTGAAGGCGCCCGACACGACCGGCTTCTTCGAGTTGGTCAGGACCATGTAGAGACGCCACGCATCGGAGACCTGTGCTTCGATGTCGTCGTTGGTCGAGAAGGCCGTCGCGAGGTAGGCGATGTGCGGGAGGCCATCACCGAGGCGGACGTACTCGACGAAGTCGGTCGAGTTCGCAAGGCGGACTTCGCCCGTCCGGTGGTCCAGCGTCTTGAGGCCCGACGAGCCCGGCACGAAATGGACGCGGTCCTCACCAAGGTCGGCGTGTGGCAGGCCGTCGCGGTCGTACAGGATGAACGAGCTCGGCGCCGAGGCGATCGCCGACTCGACGACCGAGCGTGGGAACAGCACGCGACCGTCAGCGGTGGTCGGCAATCCAGCCTCGATCAGCCGCTGGCGGAGACCGTGGCCGCGGATCTCCATGCCGACCTCGGCGAGGACACGCTTCGCCTCGTCGATGATCTGGTCGATCAGCTCGGGCGCGAGGATCTGGAGGCTGGGTCTGCTCATCGGCTGACGGTGCTCATCGAGTGACGGTGCTCATCGAGTGACGGTGCTCATCGGCTGAGTCTATTGCCCTACGCTACGGTGATGACCGCCGATCGCTCGCGCCGGGCGGCCGACCTTCTGGTCGACTGTCTCGCCGCCGAAGGCTGCGACTTCGTCTTCTCGGTCCCGGGCGAGGAGACGATGGACATCCTCGATGCGCTTTCCGAGCACCAGGGCGTCCGGCACATCACGACGCGCCACGAACAGGGAGCGGCGTTCATGGCGGACGTCCATGGCCGGCTCACGGGTCGTGCCGCGGTCGCGATGGGGACCCTTGGCCCCGGTGCCACCAACCTCGTCACGGGCATCGCCGACGCGTATCTCGACCGCGCTCCGATGGTCGCGATCACCGGGCAGGCCGCCGCCAGCAAGTTGCACAAGGAGGCGCACCAGGTCGTCGACATCGTCCGGATGTTCGAGCCGGTGACGAAGTGGAACACGCGGGTCGAGCGGATCAGAGCGATCCCCGAGATCGTGCGCAAGGCGTTCCGCGTCGCGACGCTGGAGAAGCCTGGGCCGACGCACATCGAGATCCCCGAGGACGTCGCGGCGACCGATATCCGCCCGGCCGACGGCGGGCCGCCGCCCGTGCCGCTGACCCCGGGCCACGCCTACTTCCCGGAGCCGACCGATGAGGCGATCGCTCACGCGGCGCGCCTGATCGCGCAGTCGGAGCGGCCACTGATCCTGGCGGGCAACGGGGTGCTGCGGCGGAACGCAGCGCCGGAGCTGCGCGCCTTCGCTCGCGGCCTCCACGTGCCCGTCGCCGTCACATTCATGGGGAAGGGCGCGATCGACGACCGCTCGCATCTGTCGCTGATGGCGGTAGGGCTCCAAGCCCGCGACCACGTCCTGTCGGGGTTCGACCGCGCTGACCTCGTGATCTGCGTGGGCTACGACCTGGTCGAATACGCCCCGTCATCGTGGGACCCGACTGGCGACAAGCTGATCATCCATATCGATACGCAGCCGGCCGAGATCGACGCCGCGTATCGGCCGGCGGTGGAGCTCGTCGGTGACATCGACGGCTCGCTGGCGCGCCTGCTCGAGGCCGTCCTGCCGACGGGCATCGGCGGTCGGGATGCCTCCGCCCGCCACGAATCGCGCGAGATCCTCGTGCACGCCGACCTGCGGATGCAACTCCTCAGGGAGCTCGACGCGCACTCCACGAGTGACGCCTACCCGATCACCCCCCAGCGCGCGATCGTCGATCTGCGCCGGGCCCTCGGCCCGTCGGACATCGTCGTGTCGGACGTCGGCGCGCACAAGGTTTGGGTGGCGCGGCTCTACCAAGCCTATGAGCCCAACACGGTGATCATCTCCAACGGCTTTGCGGCGATGGGGATCGCCGTACCCGGTGCGATCGCCGCGAAGCTCGTCCACCCCGATCGAAAGGTCGTCGCGCTCAGCGGGGATGGCGGCTTCCTGATGAACAGCCAGGAGCTCGAGACGGCCAAGCGGATCGGGGCCGACATCTGCGTCGTCGTCTGGCGCGACGACGGCTACGGCCTCATCGACTGGAAGCAGCGCAACGAGTTCGGGCGGCCGTTCGCGGTCGAATTCGGGAACCCCGACTTCGTCGCGTATGCCGAGTCGTTCGGGATCGCCGGGTTCCGGCCATCGAGCGCCGACGAGCTGTATCCGTGCCTGATGCGGGCGCTCGACGTCCCCGGCCCGTCGTTGGTCGAGGTCCCGATCGACTACGCGGAGAACCTCCGTTTGACGGAGCGCCTCGGGGCACTCGCGCTCGGCGCGTAACGGGGACGAGGGGGCACGTTCGGGTAGGTACGTTCCCGCACGCGGCCGCGTCGCGAGTGGCGCGATCTGGTGACCTCGGGCAGGATGGTTCGCATGGCCGATCAGAGACGCCGCTTCCGGCCGGTCCTCGGGCTGGTCTCCGTGCTCCTCATCTCCGCCGCCTGGGCCGCCACGCCGGCCCGCGCGGACGCCGCACTCCCGGCGTGGACGGGCGGGATCAACCTGTATCGGACAGGCGTGTTCTCGACCCAGAAGTCGTGGCTGTGGTGCACGGCCGCCGACGTCCAGATCATGCGCAACATGAAGTACGGCCGGACTGACCACAGCTCGACCGCGCAGAGCCGCTACTTCTCCTGGATGCGCGCGAGGAACAAGTACTCCTTGCCGCTGTCCGCTGGGGTCGACCCCGTCGGCTGGACGGCCGGTCTGCGCTACTTCGTGGACAAGCGCTACACGTTGATGTCGAGTGCCACGTTCCTGGGCGCCCTGCGGCTTGCGGTCGTGCGGATGCGCCTCACCAACCTGCCGGTCGCCATCGCGGTCTCGCGCGGGAACCACGGCTGGGTCCTGCACGGGTTCACGGCGACGGCCGATCCTGCGAAGACCAGCGACTTCCGGATCACGAGCGTCCGTGTCAGCGGCCCGTTGTGGGGGCTCCAGAACAGCAGCTTCGGCTACGACATGCCGCCGAACAAGAAGCTGTATCCGTACGAGCTCGCGAAGTTCTTCACGCCGTGGCGGTACGCGCCGAAACGGATGATCTGGGACGGCCGGTTCGTGTCGATCCAGCCGATGCCCACGTGAGGTCGGACCCTCGGGTCAGAGGTCGTCGCGCGCGATCGAATAGCTGACGAGGTCGTGTCGCGCGCCCGCGCCACAGCGCGCGGCAACGGCGCCGTCAGGTCGTGACGGGCTCGGGCTCCATCACCGGGATGCCCGGGCCTTCGGTCATCGCGCCGCGGCGTTTCGCGACGGCCTCGCGAACGGATCGGACCGCTTCGGCCGGGATGTCGGACGTGACGCCGAGCCCGCCGAAGAACGCTGTGCCTTCGATCGTGAGTCGCGGCGCATCGGGCGCTCGCTCCATCCGCGGGCGTCCGTCGCCAGCCCCGCCGATGCCCATCACGCGCGTCGTGACCTGCCAGCTCTCCGGGACCACGACCTGCGCTCCGCCGAAGATCGCGCGGACGCGCAACGTCGCGCCGGCCGGGTCGAGCGTCGCGCCGCGGAGGTCGATGATGCCGCCGCCGTACCACAGCTCGACATCGCCGCCGCGGAAGCTCGTTGCCTGCGATTCGAACGAGATCGGTTCGAAGATCGCGGCCAGACGGACCTCGTCCGCGGTCGATGACGCGTTCGGGATAAGGCGTCGCTTCAGTGACAACGCCGCGACCGCGGAGCCGACCATGGCCACCACGAACCCAGCGAGGAAGATCGAGAACACGCGTCCCATGCCGTTCATCGGCGCACCTCCGTGTAGGCCGCTAGCGTCGCACCATCGCGTCAGAAACGCTGCGTGACGTGACCCGCGTCAGCCGGCGAGCAGGCTCTCGGCGGCTCCCGACGGTTTCGGCTCTGGCGTGCGAACCATCCTGAACGCGTTCGCGAAGCCGAGCATGCCGGCGAGGATCGGGATCACCAGGGCGATCTGGAGGGCGACCTGACGGGCCTCGTCGTTGATCCGAAGGATCTCCGTCTGGGTCGCCTCTGGCTGGTCCGCCAACTGCGTCTGGAGCTGGGTATCGCTCATGATCTGGGCGTCTTCCTCGAGCGCGGTCGCGACCTGCTGATGCTGATCGCCCGTCAGTACCGTGCTCGAGGCCGACAGCTGCGTGAAGGCGATCGCCAATGTCGCGAGCATGATCGCGCCGGCGACGGCGAGGCCGAATGACAGCCCGAATGATCCGGCGGCCGAGTTCACGCCGGCAGCCTCGCTGACGTGCTCCTCGTCGATCGGCGCGAGGGTGTAGTTGTTGAGCTGTGAGACGAGGAGCCCGAGCCCCGATCCGGCGATCAGCAGCGGGATCAACAGCCAGATGCCGGAATCAGCGCGTGGGACGATCGGGATCAGGAGCAGTACGCCGATCGTCAGCAACGCGAATCCGGCCCGGATGATCACGCTCGAGCGGCGGTTCCCTGCGCGGCGGCCCGCGAGGAGCGCGACGGCGAACATGCTCAGCGACAGCGGCGCGATCGACAGGCCAGCTTGGAGCGCGTTGTATTCGAAGACCATCTGCAGGTAGATCGGCAGCACGATCATCATCCCGCCAAGCGCGATCTGCTGGAGCATCTGACCCGTGATCCCGTAGCGGAACACCTTCGAGCGGAAGAGCTCGGGATCGATCAGGGCCGGCTTCCCGTCGCGCTTCCGACGGACGAGCCACGCAGCGAACGATGCAAGGCCGATCGCACCGACGACGAGCAGCAGCAGGACGCGCTCTCCGCCCTCCTGCCAGGCGAGGATGCCGATCACGACGCCGCCCATGCCGATGATCGACAGGATCCCCCCGACGCCGTCGATCTGGCGTGAGCCCGTGTACGGCACGTCCTTCACGAGGCGGATGCCCGATAGGACGATCGCGATGACGACGGCTTCGAGCGCGAACGCCACTCGCCATGACAGGAACGTCGTGATGAATCCGCCGAGCAGTGGACCGATCGCGGCGGCGATCGCCGCGGCCGCCCCGACCATCGCATAGACGCGGCGCTGGTATGCGCCTTCAAAGTTGCCGTGGATCAGCGACTGCATCGACGGAAGCAGCAGCGACGCGCCGAGCCCGCCGATGATGGCCCAGAAGATGATGATCGGGACGATCGACTGCGCCAAGGTCATCGCGACCGCTCCCACGGCGTACCCGAGCAGCCCGAGCACGTACGCAAGCTTGCGGCCGATGAGGTCGCCGATCTTGCTCGACAGCAGGATGAACGCCGCTGAAACGAGGGCCTCGAGGGCGATCGCCGCCTGCACGTCGCTGACGGTCGTCCCGAGGTCCCGAACGACAGACGAGATCGACACGTTCATGATCGACGTGTCGACCACGAGGACGAACATCGCCATCGCGAGCAGGATCGCGAGGCGCGGGTTCTCCGTCGTGCTCGCCTCCGGCGCTTCGCCTGCGACGCTGGTGCTCGTGGCCTCGGCGGTCATGCCACGGCCGCGAACAGCGCGAGGGGGTGGGGGGCGAGCATCGTCCGACTGTAGTGGGGCGGACGCCGGAAGAAACGGATGCTGGCGCCCCCGCCGCGAGGCGCCAGCCGTACTTCCGCGGGGATGGGCTACGGTGTCGCGGTCTGCGCGGCGCGAGGCAGGAACACCAGGAGATTCCAGCCCGCGATCCCGATGATGGTGACGACACGGATGACGAGCGGCCAACTCGTCTCCCACACCCACAGCCCCGCCATCACTGGCAGGAACAGCAACCAGACGATGAGCCGGAGGATCAACGGGAGGCCGTTGATGGTCGCCCACGCCTGGTCGACGCTGCCTTGACTCCAGATCAGCGCCGCGCCGAACGCGACCCACAGGATCGCGAAGAGCGCGAAGAGGACGCCGTGGTCGGCCATCCACCCGATGCTGCCACCGAGGCCAGTCGCAAGTGGTTCGATCACGCGATCCATAGGACCCTTCCTTTCCGTGGCTTCGTGGATGCTCATGGCGTCACCCCGCGACAGGCTTCGGAGCTGCGCGCGGCAGCGTGCCGTCGGGCCCGGCGATCACGTACGCGACCATCGCGAAGAAGCCGAAGCTGAACAGCCCCAGCACGAGCAGCAGCACGAACCAGGCCTTGTCGTCGAGCTGGGCGGTGTTGATGAGGGCGCCGATCCACGCGACGAGGCCGGCGATCGCGCCACCGATCATCGCGAAGCCGCCCGCGATCATCAGGCCGACCATCCACCACCCGAACGGCGTGAACCGGACACCGGTGACGTCGGACCCGTCCATCACGAACTCGCCGGAGGCGAACGCGGCCCACACCGCCACGATGGCGATGAACAGCCCGGCGAAGACGGCGACGAGCGCGCCGACGAAGAACTTGGTGACCGTCGACTTGGTCATGGCAGGCCCTCCTTCCAGATGTCATTCCACAGGAATCGTCGAAGGACCGACCGTGACGCAGTAGGGCCGCACGGCG
>JBKPMM010000168.1:0-12621 GCA_046732155.1 Chloroflexota bacterium
GTCGTCATCGCTTCGATCGCGGCGACCGATCAGGACGGTCTCGAAGCCGCTGCGAACATCGCGCGGACCGAGATCGTCCCCGACATCCTCGGCATCGAGGGCGTGGCGAGCGCCGACCTGACCGGCGGGCTCGAGCAGCAGGTGCTGATCACGCTCGATCCCGACAAGCTCGCCGAAACGGGTGTGACCGTCGCACAGATCAGCGGCGTGCTCCAGGCCAACCATCTGACGCTCCCGGGCGGCACGCTGGCCGCGAACGGCGAGAAGGTGCCCGTGTCGACGACCGGAGAGCTTGGATCCGTCGATGAGATCCGCGACCTCGTCGTCGGCGTTCGCAAGCCGGCGATGACGCCGGCCGCGCCAGCGGACGGATCGAGCCGACCCGGAGCCTCGCAGGCGCCCGCGGCGTCAGGTCAGCCGTCGACCCAGGCGAGCCAGCAGCCCGCGGCGTCGCCCGCCTCTCCCCCCGCCGCGCAACCGACCCCGGTCACGCTCGGTGACCTCGGCACGGTCGAGGCGTCGGGCGTGGCGACGACCGGCTATGCCCGAACCAACGGTAAGCCGGCCCTCACGCTGACCGTCACGAAGAACTCCGGCGCCAACACCGTCCAGGTCGCCGCGGCCGTCGAGGCGTCCCTCAACGAGGCGGGCGTCCGCCACTCCGACACGCTCACCGTCGCGGTGGTCCAGGACCTCTCGACGTTCATCAAGGAATCGCAGAACGGCCTTCTGCGCGAGGGCGGCCTCGGTGCCCTCTTCGCCGTCATCACGATCTTCCTGTTCCTGTTCAGCCTCCGGTCGACGCTGGTCGCCGCGATCAGCATCCCGCTCTCGGTCCTGACGGCGCTCGTGATCATGCAGGTGACCGGCATCAGCCTGAACATCATGACCCTGGGTGGGCTGGCGGTCGCCGTGGGCAGAGTGGTCGACGACGCCATCGTCGTCCTCGAGAACATCTACCGGCATCGAGCCATGGGCGAAGACAGGCTGACTGCGGTCACCCGCGGGCCGCGCGAGGTCGCGGGCGCGATCACGGCGTCGACCCTGACGACCGTCGCGGTCTTCCTGCCGCTCGGCTTCGTCGGCGGGCTCGTGACGCAGTTCTTCCTGCCGTTCTCGCTCACGGTCACGTTCGCGTTGCTCGCCTCCCTCGTCTGCGCGCTGACGGTCGTACCGGTGCTCGCGTACCTGGTGATCGACAAGGTGAGCCTGTCCGTCGACGAACACGGCGAGCCGAAGAAGTCCTTCTGGATCCGGGCATATGTCCCGGCGATCACCACGGCGCTACGCAACCGCTGGACGAAGTGGGGGGTCCTCGGGATCGCCGCGGTGCTGTTCGTCGCCTCGCTGTCGCTGGTGAGCCAGCTGCCGACCCAGTTCATCAACGCGGGCTCGGAGAAGATCCTCCAGGCCGTCGTGATCCCGCCGGCCGGGGCAAGCTCGGAGACGGTCCTCGACCAGGCCAAGAAGGCCGAAGCGATCGCCATGGACCTACCCGATGTCGACCTCGTCCAGACCAGCGTGCCGGGCGAGGGCGATCTCGGCTTCCGGGCGGTCGTCGCGGCGCTCCAGGGTCAGCCTGCCAACTCCGCGACGCTGACCATCCGCTACGCCCCCGGCGTCGACCTCGACGTGAAGACCCAGGAGCTCTCGACGGCCCTCACGCCGGTGAAGACCGATGGCTTCGACGTCAACGTTTCGGAAGCAGCGGGATTCACCTCCAACAACCTCAACGTCGTGATCTCGGGTCAGGACACGGCGGACATCGAGAAGGCGACGGCCACCGTCGTCGCTGCGCTGTCCGACCGTGATGACCTCAACAACCTCAAGAGCGACCTCGTGAAGGCGACCCCCGCGATCACCGTCACAGTCGATCCGAACAAGGCCATCGGCGTCGGGTCCACCGCGGCGCAGATCGGCGCTGAGGTGCGGGCGGCGCTGACGCCGACCACCGCCACGACGACGACTGTCGCGGGCAACAGCGACCCCGTCGACGTCATCATCCGGCTCGATCCGGACTCGGTGACGTCGGTCGAGGATCTGCGCAAGCTGCCGGTCGGGACCGCGGTCAAGGCACCGCTCGAGACGGTCGCGACCGTCGAGCAACAGGACATCCAGGGGAGCATCACCCGCATCGACGGCGCCCCCGCCGCGCAGGTCACAGCGGAGATCGCCTCGCCGGACACCGGCGCCGTGAGCCTGGCCGTCCGCCAGGAGATCGACGCTTTGATCGCCTCGGGCCAGATACCTGCCGGGGTCGACGTGACGCTCGCCGGCGTCACGCAGCAGCAGACCGAGGCGTTCAGCGGCCTCTTCGCCTCGATGGCGGTCGCCGTGCTGCTCGTCTACGTGATGATGGTCCTCGCGTTCAACTCGCTCGTGACGCCGTTCATCATCCTGTTCAGCCTGCCGCTGGCGATGATCGGCGCGTTCCCCGCCCTGTACATCACCGGCCGGCCGATCGGTGTCAGCGCCCTCATCGGCATGCTGATGCTCATCGGGATCGTCGTGACGAACGCGATCGTCCTGCTCGATCTCGTCGAGCGGCTGCGCCGCGAAGGGATGTCGACCCACGACGCGTTGATCGAGGGTGGCAAGACCCGCGTTCGGCCGATCCTCATGACGGCGATCGCGACGATCCTCGCCCTCATACCGCTCGCCGCCGGCTTCAACGAGGGCTCGATCATCGCGGCCGAGCTCGGCACGGTGGTGATCGGCGGCCTATTCAGCTCGACGTTCCTGACACTCCTCGTCGTGCCGGTGGTCTACTCGCTCGTCGATGGGGCGCGCGTCGGGGTCACTGGCTGGCGCGGTCGGTCAGGTTCCCCCAACGTCACGGAGGACGTCTCGGCGCCACCGGCGCCGAAACCCGCCGCGGCGCTGGCCACCGGACCCGCGACGGCCGGCGGCTACCCGCTGACGCGGGTCGTCACATCGAGGCCTGGTAGTCAGGGTCGAGGTACTTCTCCGGATCGTCCTTGAACTCGAGCAGGCAGCCCTTGCCGCAGAACCAATAGATCTTGCCGTCGTACTCGTACGACAACAGCGAGGTCGTCGTGTCGACCTCCATCCCGCACACGGGATCGATCTCGATGGCCATCCGCACGTCCTCCGTCGGTACTCCTGGGGAGTATATGACGGGTCGCGCGAGAACCGGCCTGACGGTAGAGTCCCGGGATGGATGAGCTCGACCCGACGGCGGTTCGTGCGACGCTCGGCGCTGAGCGGTCGCGCCTGCTCGCGGAGCTCGGTGAGGAGATCCAGGCGCCGGGCCAGATGACGTACGGCTCCCAGGCCGCGGCCGCAAGCCAGGTCTTCGAGCAGCAACGGGACCTCGCCCTTCGCGACCGAGCTGCCCAACAGCTCGAGCTCGTCGAGGCGGCGATCGAGCGACTCGACCAGGGCACGTTCGGCGTGTGCGTCCGATGCGGCGATCCGATCGCGGTAGCGAGGCTCGAAGCCCTTCCCTGGGCGGCCCATTGCATCGGCTGTCAGAGCGCGCTGGACCGAGGACGACGATGACCGCGATCGAGACGGACGATCTCGTCGGCATCGACGCGATCCGCGCTGCCGCCGACCGGTTGCGTGGCGTCATCACGCGCACGCCGTTGGTGCCCTTCGATCCACCGCCCGATCGGATGTTCGTCAAGGCCGAGAGCCTGCAGCCGATCGGTGCGTTCAAGATCCGCGGCGCCTACAACGCGATCGCATCGCTCGACGAGGCGGCACGCGCGCGCGGCGTCATCACGTATTCATCGGGCAACCACGCCCAGGGCGTGGCGCGATCGGCTCGGTTGCTTCGCATCCCGGCCGTGGTCGTCATGCCCGACGACGCGCCGGAGATCAAGCGCGACCGCGTCGCCCGGGATGGTGCTGAGATCGTCGTGGTGGGTCCGGCATCGGACGAGCGGCAGGCACGCGCCGAGGAGATCGCCGCGAAACGGGGACTGGCGATCATCCCGCCGTTCGATGACGACCGGATCATCGCCGGTCAGGGGACGATCGGCCTCGAGATCCTCGACGACCTGCCCGATGTCGATCTCATCGTGGTGCCCGTTGGTGGCGGCGGGCTGGCGGGTGGCGTTGCGACCGCCGTGAAGGCGCTTCGCCCGGATGTCAGGATCGTCGGCGTCGAACCGGAACTGGCGGCCGACGCGAAGGCGTCGCTCGAGCGCGGCGAGATCGTCCGCTGGGAGGCGGCCGACGTGTCGCGGACCATCGCGGATGGCACGCGCACGCAGGCGCTCGGTGTTCGGACGTTCGCCCACCTGCGGGCGAACCTCGACGCGATCGTGACCGTCAGCGAGGCCGAGATCGTGGCCGCCGTCCGGCTCGCTGCCGAGCGAGCGCGTGTCGTCGTCGAACCGTCAGGAGCACTCGGCATCGCTGCGTTGGTCTTCAAGGGCAACGAGATCCGAGCCGGTCTCGATGGCAGCGCGGTCGCCGTCGCGAGTGGCGGCAATGTGGATCCGGCGGCGTACCGACGCTACCTGGAGACGCCGCTCCCCGGCTGAGCGTCCGGCGCGCGATCCGCGGCGCCAGGCTCCCGCGCGAGCCGCTCTGCGAGTCGAGCCTCGCGGACCCGGATCGCGGCCATCTCCTCGGCAGCGCGGCGATCGGTGCGCTCGGTCGCCCGCGTCTCGGCGCGCGACCAACCGAGCAGGATCGCGAAGCTCGCCGCCAGGAACAGCATGTCGCCGACGACCCACATGAATGCCGCCGCGATCTGCTGATCCTCCAGCGGCGTCGGCCCCCAGGACCGCTGGACGGTCGCGTAGTGGGGGTACAGCACGGTCTGCGCGTTGAGGATGACAACGGACAGGAACGTGTTCTGGGTCATCTGGAGGAAGACGTACAGGGCGCGAGCCGGGTGGGACATCCGCCACGGCGCCGGGTCGAGCGCGACGGCCGGCCACCAGAACAGCAGTGCTGTGATCAGGTAGATGGCGTGCTCGAAGTCGTGGATCAGGGGGTTCTCGAGCGCCGCGTCGAACAACGGCGAGAAATGGCTGACCCACATCGCTGCGGCGAACAGGACCCAGGACACGACCGGGAACGCGAGGAATCGGAGCACCCGGGAATGGAGCACCGGCAGGATCCAGCGCTTCCGGGTCGCGGGCGACGCGACCCGCAGCATCAGCGTGACTGGCGCGGATAGCGCGATGAGCGGGGCCGCCACGAGCGTCAGCAGGACGTGCTGGACCATGTGGATCGAGAAGAGCGTGGTGTCGTACTGGTCGATCCCCGACAACAGCGCGAAGCCGATCGCGAGCATGCCACCGACGAAGGCCACGGTCCGGCGCCGCGGCACGGGGTTCGCCGGGTGGAGGGCGTCGACCCTTCGGACGGCCCACGTCCACCAGGACAGAGCGGCGAGGATGCCGAGTGTCGGTAGCGGTTCGAACGTCCAGCCGAGCAACAGGTTCTGGAGCGTCGGGGGTTCGGTCGGAGCTGGGCCATGAGCAAGGACGGGTGAGGCCACGAAGGCCGCGGTGAGAGTCGCGCCGACGACGCCGAGGACCGCCGCGAAACGCGAACGGGAGAGGCGTTTCGGGGCCGTCGACGGGGCGAGGATGCGCATCAGCGGCATCGTCCCACGCCAGCTCTTCGGACGCGTCCGGCGACGGGGTCGGCGCCGCGCGATACGCAGACGCTCCGCGTTATCATGGCGGGGGTCCGACCCGGCGCGGGTCCGGACGCGTTGGCATCCCCACCCGCACCGAGGAGCTGCATGGCGAGTTCCCCCAGGACCGGCCGCACGTCCCCCGCGCTCCTCGCACTCGTCATCGGCGCCGTCCTGATCCTCGGGGTCATCGCGATGGTCGTCCTGGGCTTCGACCCCGTGCGGGTCGGGCAGGGCGTCATGTCCAGCTTCTTCCCACCCCAGGCCGTCACCGACCGCGGCGAACACATCCGTCAGCTCTACGACATCGTATTCGGCATCGCGGTGGTCATCTTCTTCGTCGTCGAAGGACTGATCATCTGGACCGTCGTCCGGTATCGACGGAAGCCCGGTGACGACGAGCTTCCGCCCCAGACCCACGGCAACGCGATCGCCGAGGTGGTGTGGACCGTCGTCCCGACCCTCATCGTCGCGGTCCTGTTCGTCGCCTCGTGGCTGACCCTCAACACGGTCGAGGCGGCCTCGGCGCAGCCGCAGATGAAGGTCCGCGCCGTCGCCGCGCAATTCCTGTGGTCGTTCGAGTACCTCCCCAACGACTACGACCCGGTGACCAACAAGGACGCCAAGCCGCTCCTTCAGATCACCGAGCCCGAGGGCCCCGACGGCGGTCTGACACTGCCGGTCGGCCGGACGATCCACCTGTACCTGCAGAGCCCTGACGTCATCCACGCCTTCTACGTCCCGCAGTTCCTGTTCAAGCGTGACGTGGTCCCGGGTCGGACGAACAGCTTCGAGTTCACGCTCAAGGACGAGGATGCCGGCGGCACCTTCCACGGCCAGTGCGCGGAGCTGTGCGGTGAGGGGCACAACAAGATGCACTTCGATGTACACGCCATGGCGGGCGCGGACTTCGACACATGGCTCCAGCAGAAGATCGCGGCCGCGAACGCGTCCCCGTCCCCGCCTCCACCGCAGCCATCGGGTGGCTCGACGCCGCCGGGTCAGTCAGGGCCGCCGGCCGGCGCGCCGCTGTCCCTCACCGCGAAGGACATCGCGTACGACAAGACGGCGCTCACCGCTCCGGCGAACGCGCCCTTCCAGATCCAGTTCGATAATCAGGATGCGTCGATCCCCCACAACGTCGCGATCCACCAGGGGTCGCCGACGGGGGCCGAGGTCTTCAAGGGCGAGGTGTTCCCAGGACCGGCCCAGAAGACGTACGACGTCCCGCCGCTGCAGGCGGGTGCCTATGCCTTCGTTTGCTCCGTCCACCCCAACATGAACGGCACTCTCACGGTCCAGTAGGAGTCCGACGTGGCGACAACCGCGCTCCACCCTGCCGCCCGCACATATCGCAGCACGCTGTACGAGTGGGTCACGACCACCGATCACAAGAAGATCGGCGTCATGTACCTGATCAACTCGTTCATCTTCTTCTTCATCGGTGGCCTACTGGCCCTTGGCGTCCGCTCCGAGCTCGCGCAGCCCGGACTGCAGTTCGTGACCGACCAGGTCTACAACGAGCTGTTCACGATGCACGCGACGTTCATGATCTTCCTGTTCATCATCCCGATCCTCGCGGGCTTCGGGAACTTCATCGTGCCACTCCATATCGGCGCACCCGATGTCGCGTTCCCGCGCATCAATGCGCTGTCGCTGTGGCTGCTGCCGATGGCCGGCCTGCTCCTGCTGCTGAGTTTCTTCACCGGTCAGGCCCCCGCAGCCGGGTGGACAAGCTATAGCCCGCTCGCCCAGGACCGACCGCTCGGCGCCGTCGGGCCCGGGCAGGACCTGTGGATCGTCGCCGTCGTCCTCGTCGGGACGAGCTCGATCCTCGGCGCCGTCAACTTCCTCGTGACGATCTTCAAGATGCGCGCGCCCGGGATGACGCTCTTCCGGATGCCGATCATGGTCTGGACCGTCCTCGTGACGTCGGTCCTCGGCCTGCTCGCGACGCCGGTGCTGACGAGCGCGCTGATCATGCTGTTCATCGACCGCAACTACGGCGGCGCGTTCTTCGATCCGAAGAATGGCGGCGACGCGATCCTCTACCAGAACGTGTTCTGGTTCTACTCGCACCCGGCGGTCTACATCATGGTGCTGCCGGCGATGGGGATCATCAGCGAGGTCTTGCCGGTCTTCAGCCGAAAGCCGCTATTCGGGTACAAGGCGTTCGTCTTCGCGACGGCCGCCATCGGGGCGCTCGGATTCTCCGTATGGGCCCACCACATGTTCACGACCGGCGCGGTCTACCTGCCGTTCTTCAGCCTCATGACGTTCCTGATCGCGGTCCCGACCGGCGTGAAGATGTTCAACTGGATCTTCACGATGTGGCGCGGCAAGCTGCGGCTGTCGACCCCACTGTTGTTCGCGCTCGGGTTCCTGAGCATGTTCCTGATCGGCGGCATCAACGGAGCGTTCTCCGCCGCCGTCCCGGTCGACTTCGCGCTCCACGACACCTACTGGGTCGTCGCGCACCTGCATTACGTGCTGTTCGGCGGGTCGGTGTTCGGCGTGATGGCCGGCCTGTACTACTGGTTCCCCAAGATGACCGGACGGATGCTCAGCGAGGGCCTGGGCAAGATCCAGTTCGTGCTGATGTTCATCGGGTTCAACCTGACGTTCTTCCCGATGCACCAGCTCGGTCTGGCCGGCATGCCGCGGCGAATCGCCGACTATTCGTCCACGGCCGGCTGGAACGACCTCAACCTGCTCGCGACCATCGGTGGCTTCACGATCGCCGCCAGCATGGTCCCGCTGCTATGGAACATCTTCGTGTCGTTGCGGAGCGGGAAGCCGGCCGGCGACGACCCGTGGGAGGCAAACACCCTCGAGTGGGCGACGACGTCGCCGCCGCCGCCCTACAACTTCGACCACCTGCCGGAGATCCGCTCCGAGCGACCGCTGTTCGACCTGCGTCACGGTCACGCCGCTCCGGCGGCGACGGCTGTCGTGCCGCAGTCGGCCTCGACGAGTCACTGACCCATGGCAAGCGATAGCCACGCGATGACCTCGCAGGACCACAGCCCGGTCGCGGGGCTCGCCCACGACGAGCGCGGCGGCATCAGCAATGTCGTGCTTGGGATGCTGCTGTTCATCACCTCCGAGGTGATGTTCTTCGCGGGCCTGTTCGCCGCCTACTTCAACGTCCGTGCGAACGCGCCGCAGTGGCCGCCGATCAACGCCGAGACCGGCGAGGCGTTCCACCTCGAGATCCTGCCGCTGGTCGGTCCCGCGACGGTCCTGCTCATCCTGTCCTCGTTCACGTGCCAGTTCGCCGTCTGGGCGATCCGGCGCGGCGACCGGACCGCGTTCCTGCGGAACATCGGGGTCACGTTCGCGATCGGCGTGACGTTCCTGGTCATGCAGGCCATCGACTACACGCTGCTGTACAGCGAGGGCATCACGCTCTCGTCGGGCACGTTCGGGACGACCTACTTCACGCTCACCGGGTTCCACGGCGCGCACGTCTTCGGCGGCGCGATCATGCTCGGCGTCGTGCTGTATCGAGGCCTGGCCGGCCAGTTCTCGGCGCGCCACCACGACGCGGTCGAGGCCGTGTCGCTGTACTGGCACTTCGTCGACGTGGTGTGGATCCTGCTGTTCTCGCTCCTGTACCTGTTGCCCGGCAAGTCGCCGGCCGGGGTCTGACCGTGCACCCCCTCCGCCACCCGCGCAACGCGATCATCGTCGGGATGCTGTTCTCGTTCATCGGCGTCGTCTATTGGTTCGCCCAGTACAGCGCGAACTTCCACGCCGACATCGCAGGCGTGACGCTGCTTCTCCTGCTCGGAGTGGCTGTCAGCATCATGGCCTACGTCCTGATCGCCGGCTCCCCGAACGACTGATCCTCGCCCATGTTCGAGGACCTCTGGAACGGCATCCTTCAGCTGACGAGCAAGTTCGTCATCCCCGACTGGGGCTCGGTCATCGCGATGTTGCCCGTCCTCGTGTTCGCCGGGGCCGTCGTGGTCATCGTGATCCTGTTCCTGAACATCTGGCGTCACCCGAAGCCGCGGGTCGACAAGGTCAAGCTCGAGCCCATCCCGCCCGCGGGCGTCCATATGCCCGGTCCGTCGTGGGCGCCGCCCCTCGCGGCCCTCGGCGCATTCATGCTGTTCCTCGGGCTCGTCTTCGGCGGGCCGTTGCTCATCGTCGGCGCGATCGGGCTCACGGTCACGCTGTTGTATTGGCTGGTCGAGGCCGTCCGCCTCTACGACCACGACCTCGGATCGACCGTCCCGCAAGTCCCTGAGGTCACCCACGCGGGACCACCGCCTGGCGTGCACATGCCGGGTCCGTCATTCCTGCCGTTCCTCGCCGCGCTCGGGGCTGCGTTGCTCTTCCTCGGGCTCGTGTTCGGCGGCTGGATCCTGGCAGCCGGCGTCATCGCCCTGATCCTCACGCTCGCCGGATGGATGGGCGCCGCCCGAGCCGAGTACGAGAAGACGGTCGAAGCGGATACGACCGGCCATCTCCAGAACATCCCAGATCCACGCACGCCGAAGCTGCTGCTGTCCGGGCTCGCGATCATGCTCGTCGCTGCATTCGTCATCCAGATCGGCTGGATCCCACCGGCCTCCGGCGAGGAGGCGTCTGCCGCGCCGGGCGCGTCCGGGGCGCCCGTGGAGCCGGGCGGGCCGGGTGAACCTGGCGCGTCGCCGGTCTCGGGGGCGAAGCCGACCGTCCACGCCAAGGACGTCCAGTTCGTCGATCAGACGTTCCAGGCCCCCGCCAACAAGGAGTTCGAGCTCGAGTTCGTCAACGAGGATGCCGGGATCCCTCACAACATCGAGATCAAGGACGGCGGCGGGAACGTCATCTTCAAGGGCGACATCGTCACGGGAGTCAAGACGACCATCTATGACGTGCCGGCGCTGCAGCCCGGCCAGTATCCCTACCTCTGCACGGTCCACCCGACGATGACGGGGACCGCCACCGTTCAGTAGCGACCGATCCGCGGGTCTACCACGTCGCGTCGTCCGATCCTCGTCGCTCTCGCCATCGCCGTCATGACGACTGCCGGGGTCTGGTGGTTCGTGAACCGCGGCTCCTCCGACGGCCACGCCGCGGTCGGGGAGCCCGCACCGCCGATCGTCGGGACGACGCTCGACGGTCAGCCATTCGACCTTGCCTCACTTCGGGGGCGACCGGTGGTCGTCAACTTCTGGGGACCTTCCTGTATCCCATGTCGCGACGAGTTCCCGGAGTTCCTGCGTGAGCTCGACGCCCACGGCTCCGACGGCCTCGCCATCGTGGGCATCCTGACCGACGACCCGCCCGAGCCGGCACGTCAGTTCGTCGCGCAGTACGGTGCGACCTGGCCGACCGTGATCGATCCGAACGAGTCGATCAAACGCGCCTACCGGATCGTCGGCCGCCCGTTCACCTGGTTCATCGACCGGTCCGGCGTCATCCGCGCCCGGCAGATCGGTGGCCCGATGTCGGACCAGGAGTTCCAGAACCACTACGACAAGATCCGCTGACGTGGCGCGCGTCGGCGCTCCGGGTCCCGCTGTCATCGTCGACGCTGTGGCCAAGCGATACGGTGGCCGTCCCGTCGTCGACGGTGTCTCGCTCGAGGTCCGGGCCGGAGAGGTCGTCGCACTACTGGGTCCGAACGGTGCCGGCAAGACGACAACGGTCGAGATCATCGAGGGCTATCGACGCGCGGACAGCGGGACGGTGCGCGTGCTCGGTACGGACCCGTGGCGGGCAGCGCGCGCACATCGAGCGCGCGTCGGCCTGATGCTGCAATCGGGTGGCTTCGACATGCGCGCGCGGCCCGCGGAAACGCTCCGCCAGTACGCCGCCTTCCACTCGGACTCGATCCCGGCCGATGAGCTGATCGCCGAGCTTGGCTTGGGGGCCGTCGCGCGGACGCCGTACCGGCGCCTTTCGGGTGGCGAGCGCCAGCGTCTCGCGTTCGCCGTCGCGCTCGTGGGCCACCCAGACGTCCTGATCCTCGACGAACCGACGGCCGGGATGGACCCCGAGGCGCGCGCCGTCGTGCGAGGCCGCATCGACGCGGCTCGAGCCGACGGTCGCGCCATCCTGCTCACGAGCCACGAGCTGCCCGACGTGGAGCGTCTCGCCGACCGGATCCACATCCTGGTCGGAGGGCGGATCGTCGCAAGTGGTTCGGTCTCTGAGCTTGCTGCGGCGCGGACGCGGACCCTGCGATTCGCCGTCGATCGCGCGCTCGGCGCAGGCGAGATCGAGGCCCTCGGTCGCGCGGTCGGCGCGCGCGTCGTGGCGAGTGGGACGTCAGGCAGCTACGAGGTCGTCGACGTCCAGCCGACTCCAGCCCTCGTGGCATCGGTCGCCTCCTGGTGCGCCGAGGCCGGGTGCCTGATCACCTCGTCGAGGACGACCGGTGCGACTCTCGAGGACACCTACCTCGACCTCGTGGCAGCGCCGCACGACGACCAGGCCGGGGGAGCGCGATGAGCGCTCCGGCGCCGTTCGGGCGACTCGTCGCTGCGCAAGCGGTCGTTGAAGGCCGCCTCACGCTCAGACGGGGCGAGAACCTCCTGGCGATGGTCATCCTGCCGGCGGCCGCGCTGTGGTTCCTCGGCTCGCTCCCGGGGACGACGCGGACCGTCGAATCGATCCTTCCCGGCGTGCTCGCGCTGGCGATCGTCGCGAGTGGTCTCGTCAATCTGGCGATCGCGACAGGTTTCGAGCGCGGCTACGGCGTCCTGAAGCGCCTCGGTGGATCACCTCTCGGGCGCGACGGGCTGCTCGTCGCGAAGCTCGTCGTGGTGGCCGTCATCGGTGTAGCGCAGGTGATCCTGCTCATCGCGCTCGCGATGGCGATGGGCTTCCGGCCTGGGTCCGACGCTTCGCCCGCGGCTCTCGTCGCCGCCACCGTCCTCGGAAGCGCCACGTTCTCGGCGCTCGCGTTGCTGCTCGCCGGTACGCTGCGGGCCGAGGCGACGCTCGTCGTCGCCAACGTCCTGTTCCTCGCCTCGCTCGTCCTGGGCGGTGTCCTCGTC
>JBKPMM010000169.1:0-5650 GCA_046732155.1 Chloroflexota bacterium
TTCGGCGTCGTCGTCACGATCGTGAACGTGCGTCGGACCTCCTCCGTCTCGGGGTCACGCCAGCCAGCCCACAGTCCCGCGAGCGCGAGCGGTAGCCCGTCGTCGCGTGAGACTCGATAGGGTTGGCGGACCGTGCCTTCACGCTTCCACTCGTAGAACGAGTCGACGGGGACGATGCAGCGCCGGCGTCGGAACGCCTCGCGGAAGGCTGGGCTTGCCGTGATCGTCTCCGCGCGGGCGTTGAACATCCGTGACGCGGTCTTCGCGTCGGTCGCCCAGTGCGGGACGAGTCCCCATCGATAGGCCGTGACGGCGCGCCTGTCCTCGCGTTGCACGACGACGAAAGCTTCATCGGTCGGTGCGATGTTGTAGCGCGCGCCGAGCTCGTCGGCCAGCGGTTCGGCCGCGAAGATCTCGGCCAACTCGGACGCCGGCCGCTCCTGCGTGAACCGTCCGCACATGGCCGGAAGTCTAGTATCGTCCGCCCGATGGACGACGCCCGGCCACCCGCCTCGCCCGATCCATCCACCTCGCCCGATCCGGCGAGGACGGGCCGCCTTACCCGTGAGGAGGCCACGGCGCTGCTGGCCGAGGGCGATGCCAGACTCGCGGCGGGCGATCTCGGAGAGGCCGGCCTCCGCTACAGCCGGGTCGTCGGGTTCGACGATGCGAGTATCACCGCCGCCGCACTGCTCGGCCTCGGCGAGGCGCGCTTTCGGGCCGGCGAGGACGATGCGGCCGTCGCGAGCTGGAAAGCCGTACTCCAGGTCGGCGAGACGCCGTCCTCGTACCCCGCGTGGCGCAACATCGCCGCGGCCGCCGTCCGCCAGAACGACCTGCACGGCGCGATCAGCGCATACCGTCAGGCCGAGCGTCGCGCGCCACAGGCCGACAAGGCCGAGATCGCCAACCGGCTCGGCTGGCTGACCAAGGAGACCGGCGACGTCAACGCCGCTCGCCGCTACTTCGCGCGGGGCCGCGGCCAGTCGTCGCTGCTGTCCGTCACGACGGTCCTGATCGCCTTGACCGTGATCGTGTCGTTGAGCGCGATCCTGTCGTCGGAGGGCCTTTTTCTCTACGACGCGTTCCAGCTGGACAAGGCCGCCGTCGCTGCCGGCGAGTACTGGCGGCTCATCACGGTCACGCTCGTGCACGGTAGCCCGCAACCCGGGTTCTTCGTCCCGTCGCTCGCGCACCTGTTCTTCAACATGTACGCCTTGTACCTCGCCGGCCCGATCGTCGAACGGTGGTACGGGCCGATCCGGTTCCTGCTCTTCTACGTGTTGTGCGCCGCGGGTGGGTCGATCGCGAGTTTCGTATTCGGCGGCGAAGCGGCCTCGGTCGGGGCATCGGGGGCGATCTTCGGCCTCTTCGGGCTGCTGCTCGCCTCGAACCGGATCCACCACCCGGTCGATCGGCAGAGCCGGATGCTCGTGCAACAGCTCGGTTTCCTGATCCTGATCAACATCCTGTTCGGGTTCGCGATCCCGAACATCGATAACGCCGCGCATATCGGCGGGCTCCTGACGGGCCTCTGGATCGGCGCGCTGTGGCCACCGACCAACATCGAGTCGACGTCGACGTTCTGGCAGCGCGACCAGGCCGCGCAGGCGACCCGCCGCGCGAGCGTGGCGCTCGTCGTCCCGGTCCTCGTCGTCGGCGTGGTCGCGCTCGCGGTGGTCCTCGGGATCACGGTCGGGTCGCCGCGGTTCCTGCTCTAGCCGTCGCGACCGATGTTCGCGATGCTGCTCGGACCGCTGCCACGGCCGCCACTCGACGACGACGCGGCGCCTGAGGCGCTGCTTGACGCGTGTCTCGAACTCCAGGCGGACCACGGTCTCGAACCGGCGACCGACGGCGGCTGGGGCATCGCCGAGGACGCTGTCGCGTCGTGGAAGGAGACGGCGCGGCGTGCGGATCGATTGGTCAAGGCTGTCGTCGTCGGGCCGTATTCGTCAGGCGGCCAGGTCGCCGATGCGCGACGGGTGATCGACGCGCTCGCGGACGCCGGCTGTCGATGGATCGAAGTCCATGAACCTGCCGCCGTCTCGATCGGGTCGGACGCCGACGCGCGGGCGCGGTTCGCTGATGCCCACCGAACGCTGACGCGCGATCTCGGTCCCGATGTCCACCTCAGCCTGGCCATCACCGGCGGTGACGCCGATGCGGCGGGCATCGATACGATCCTCGCCGGCGCGTACTCGAGCCTCGCCGTCGACCTCATCGACGGACCGGACAACTGGCGCTTGGCCGTCGCCGTGCCCGGCGAGCGCGGCGTGATCTGCGGTGCGCTGTCCGTTCATCAGGGTGCCGATGACGGCCCTGAGGTGCTGGTGTGGGCGGCACGCTACGCGGCGGGCAGCAAGGGACGGGGGATCGCACGGGTCGGACTCGCGACGTCCGGCTCGATGGCCGACCTTCCGTGGGAGGCGGCCGCGGAGAAGGTGCGTCGACTCAGTGACGCCACGCGGATCGTCGTCGCGTCGCCCGAGGAGCGCCGTCAGGCACTCGATCCACGAGCGGTCGACATCCGCTCAGCGGCGCTCGGTCGGGTGGAGCCGCTGCCCAAGCGGAAGGGCCACGAGCGCCGGGAAGTCGCTGACGAGAGCTGACGCGCGGTAAAACGCGACTGGATCGCGTGGACATACGGCTCTGACTTGCACCGGACCGGCGACGGTGGGACCATCGACGCACCTCTCGTCGATCACGAGGAGCCGACCGGCGCGAGGCCCCAGCGCTCCAGCGGACGCCGCATCCTGACCGCGCCGTCGGGTGGTCCGAACGACACGGTCCCTACCGTCGCAGATCGTCGTCGAAGGAGGTCCGGTCCGTGGGCGAACACATCTCCCTGACGGTCAACGGGGAACGACACCAGCTCGACGTCGAGCCGAGACGTCTCCTCGTCCAGGCCATCCGCGAGGATCTCGATCTGACCGGGACCCATGTCGGTTGCGACACGAGCCAGTGCGGCGCGTGCACAGTCCACGTCGACGGGATGGCCGTGAAGTCGTGCACGATGCTCGCCGTCCAGGCGGATGGGGCGAGAGTGACGACGATCGAGGGCATGGCCGATGGTGACGCTCTCCATCCCCTCCAGACCGCGTTCTGGGAGAAGCACGGACTCCAGTGCGGCTTCTGCACGCCGGGGATGATCATGGTCGCGGCCGACCTTCTGGCCCGCGACAGCGATCCGGATGAAGAGACGATCCGGCACGCGCTGGAAGGGAACATCTGCCGCTGCACCGGCTATCACAACATCGTCGCGGCCGTGAAGGCCGCGGCAGTGGCGATGCGCGACGGCGCCGCCGCTCCGGCCACCGCCGGCACAACCGCGTAGCCCGGGGAGTAGAGCGATGACCGACGTACTCGACGCCCCGACCAGCCCGCTCGGCCAGCCGATCAAGCGCACCGAGGACCCGCGCTTCATCACGGGCAAAGGCCGATATCTCGACGACATCAAGCTGCAGTCGATGACCCATTTGGCCATCCTGCGCAGCCCGTATGCGCACGCCAACATCCGCTCGATCGATACGAGCGCGGCGAAGTCGATGCCGGGCATCCACGCCGTCTTCACGGGTGCCGACATCCCCTACAACCCGCTGCCGATGGCGTGGCCCGCCGGTGGCAGCGCCGGGATCCAGAACAACGTCAGCACCCCGCGCGTGCTCGCGACGGACAGCGTCAAGTGGACGGGCGAAGGTGTGGCCGCGGTCGTCGCGGACACGCCGGAGCAGGCCGTCGATGCGCTCGAGGCGATCGTCGTCGACTGGGAGCCGCTGCCGGCCGTGGTCGACGCCGAGAAGGCGCTCGAGCCGGGTGCGCCGCAGCTCCACGAGAACGCGCCGAACAACGTCGTCTTCGAATGGAACGTCGGCGACAAGGCTGGGACCGATGCGGCCATCGATGGCGCGGAGGTCGTCGTCCGGCAGCGGATCGTCAACCAGCGGTTGATCCCCAACCCGATGGAGACCCGCGGTGACATCGGCTGGTACAACCCCGGGACCGATGAGTACACGGTGTGGATGTCGAGCCAGACACCGCACATCCAGCGGCTGCTGCTGACCGCCTTCGTGACGGGCATCCCCGAGCACAAGGTGCGGTGCATCAGCCCGGACGTCGGTGGGGCGTTCGGCACCAAGATCTTCTGCTACGCCGATATGGCCCTCTGCATGTTCGCCAGCAAGGCGATCGGCGGGCGCCCAGTGAAGTGGGTCGAGGGCCGCCGGGAGAACTACCAGTCGACCATCCACGGCCGAGATCACATCACCTACCTCGAGATCGCCGGCAAGCGCGACGGCGAGGTGACCGGGCTGCGCGTGAAGACGATCGCCAACCTCGGCGGACGGCTCTCGACGATCGGCCCAGGCATCCCGACCACGCTCTACGCTCGTGTGCTGAGTGGCTGCTACAAGATCCCGAACGTCTACGCCGAGGTGACCGGCGTCTACACGAACACGACCTTCGTCGACGCCTACCGCGGCGCCGGCCGGCCCGAGGCGACCTACGTCATCGAGCGGGCGATGGACCTGTTCGCGGCGGAGATCGGCATGGACCGGGCGGAAGTCCGGCGCCGCAACTTCATCGCGCCCGACCAGTTCCCGTACGAGAACCCATCGGGGCTCGGCACGGCCAGCGGTGGCGCCAAGATCTATATCGACTCCGGGAACTACGAACCGGCAATGGACAAGGCGCTCGCGACGGTCGATTACGCTGGTCTGGCGGCGCAGAAGGAAGCGGCTCGCGAACGCGGGAAGCTGCTCGGCGTGGGGCTGAGCACCTACATCGAGGTGTGCGGCGTCGCGCCGTCGAAGTGGATCGGTGCCGTCGGCGAGGGCTGGGGCGCCGCGATGTGGGAATCGGCCAACATCCGCGTCCACCTGACGGGCAAGACCGTCGTCACGATGGGGACCCAGCCGCAAGGACAGGGCCACGAGACGACCTACGCGCAGGTCGTGGCCGACCGGCTCGGCATCCCGATGGAGGACATCGTCGTCCAGCACTCGGACACGCAAGGGACGCCGTTCGGCTACGGCTCGTACGGTTCCCGGACGAGTTCGGTCGGGATGACAGCCGCGATCAAGGCAGCCGATAAGGTGCGCGACAAGGCCCGCCGCTACGCGGCGCACATGCTCGAGGCGTCGCCCGACGACATCGAGATCGATGGTGCCGAGTACCGCGTCAAGGGTTCACCGGATCGGAAGAAGACCATCCAGGAGATCGCTTTCGCGCTCGACCTGGCGTTCGATGCGCCCGAGGGCATGGAGCCGTATCTCGACGAGACGGCGTACCACGACACGCCGAACTGCACGTGGCCGTTCGGCACGCACATCGCGACGGTCGAGATCGACGAGGAGACCGGTGAGGTCGATCTCGTCCGCTACGTGGCCGTGGACGACGTTGGCAACGAGATCAACCCGCTGATCGTCGCCGGTCAGCTCCACGGTGGCATCGCCCAAGGGGTCGGCCAGGCACTCTGGGAGGGGGCCGTGTACAGCGACGACGGGCAGCTCCTGACGGGGTCGATGCTCGATTACGCGCTGCCCAAGGCCGCGCGCCTCCCAAGCTTCGAGCTGGACAAGACGGTCACGCCGTCGCCGGTGAACCCGCTCGGGGTGAAAGGTGTCGGCGAGGCCGGTGCGATCGCCTCGAC
>JBKPMM010000170.1:0-7951 GCA_046732155.1 Chloroflexota bacterium
ATCGAGACCGAGACCAACCGGTACGCGACGCCCGACTCGGCGGCGAAGCAGTTCATCGACCCGAAGATGCTCGCCGACGAGGCGCTGTTCGTCCCGGACGACGTGGTCGCGAAGTTGGAGCCCCAGAAGGACAACTCCGCGATCACCCAGCGGCAGGACATCTGGGCCGAGTTCAAGTCGAAGATCGGACAGGGCTGACCGACAGCCCTCGCGTCTGACATGAGCGCATCGACCGAGGTCGCGCTGGGCAGCCGAGCGCGACCTCGGCGTTCATTGCCATCGGGTCTGCTCGGCGGCCTGCTGGTCCTGCCGGCCAGCGCGTGGTACCTGATCCTGCTCGTCGCCCCGCTCGTGATCGTCGTGGTCATGAGCTTCGGGACGAAGTCGAAGTTCGGCGGTTATGAGCCCGCCTTCATCCTGGACAACTACGCGCAGGCGCTCGACCCGAGCCGCGTCTCGCCGTTCGTCACGAGCCTGATCATGGCCGTGACGGGCACGATCCTGTGCCTGCTGGCGGCGCTACCGATCGCGTACTTCATCGCGACCCGCGGCGGTCGCCACAAGTCCCTGCTGATCCTGCTGTTGATCGTCCCGTTCTGGACGAGCTTCCTGATCCGCACGTACGCGTGGCTGACCATCCTGGGCCCCGACGGCCTCGCAGGGATCATCGGTGGGATCATCGGCGACACGAGCTTCCGGATCCTCGGCACGCCGTTCGCGGTGTTGCTCGGCGTCGTCTACGCCTATCTGCCGCTGATGGTGTTCCCCATCTACGTGACGATGGAGCGGATGGATCGGACGCTGATCGAGGCGTCGAAGGACCTTGGAGCCGGGCGGTGGGCGACCTTCCGACAGGTGACGCTGCCGATCACGGCGACCGGCCTCATCACCGGCAGCATCCTCGTGTTCATCCCGTTGATGGGCGAGTACGTCGTCCCGGCGATCCTCGGCTATGGACGCGTGTTCCTCATCGGCAACCAACTCGTCCTGCAGTTCCTCGAATCGCGGAACTGGCCGGAGGGCGCAGCGCGAGCCGTCGTGCTCATCGTGATCATGCTCGTCACGGTCATCTTCTACGTGTGGTTCGTGAACCGGGGGCAGCGGACGCGTGAGGTCAGCGTCCTGTGACGGCTCCGGCCACACCCGTCACGCGCACGGACGTGATCCCGAACGTCGGCGTCGCGCCGGGACGCGCCAAGCGCCGTGGCCGGACCTGGGACCGCCTCGTCGAGGGCTGGCTGCGCGGCCACACGCTGCTGATCTACCTGTTCCTGTACTTCCCGATCGTGATCGTGGTCGTGTTCAGCTTCAACGCGACGACCCGGCGCGTGACGCAGTGGGAGGGCTTCAGCCTCCGCTGGTACCAGAGCGTCCTTCAGGACACCGTGATCCAGGGCGCCCTCGCGAACAGCTTCCGCGTCGCGATCACGACGGCGATCCTCGCCACCCTGTTCGGGACCATGGCCGCGCTCGGGCTCCAGCGCACGCCGCGGTGGTTCCGCTCGATCTTCGAGGCGCTGACGTTCGTGAGCATCATCGTCCCTGAGATCGTCATCGCCCTGTCGACACTGGTCTTCTACTCGACCTCGTTCGACGTCGCCCACGAGCTGTTCGGTGTCCGCTGGCGGCTTGGCTACGAGACGATCATCGCGGCGCACGCGCTGTTCAACATCAGCCTCGTGATGCTGCTGGTCCGCGCCCGCCTTTCCGGGATGGACCGCACGCACGTCGAGGCAAGCTTCGACCTGTACGGGACGCCCTGGCGCACGTTCTGGCAGATCACGTTCCCGCAGCTGCTGCCGGCGATCGTCGCCGGCTTCCTCCTGTCCTTCACGTTCAGCTTCGATGACTACGTCATCACGTACTTCGTGTCCGGTGCCGGCACGACGACGCTGCCGCTGTACGTCTTCAGCACGATCCGCAAGGGTGTCACGCCGGCGACGAACGCCATCGCCGCCGTGATGCTGCTCATCACCCTCACGATCCTGTTGGTCGGCCAGTTCCTGGTCTGGCGCAACGCACGGCGATCCGGGCAGCGCGGCGCGCAGGCTTCGGTCGCCGGGATGATCGCGGACCAGTCGGGCTAAGGCCCGGCGCCCGGAGCGACCGATCGACCTCGTCGATGAGACGCGCGGACCGACGGCCTCGCAGGCGGGGGTTGGTGCGGTCGCCGTCAGCGGCAGCTCCGCCGAACAGGATCAGCGCGCGGCGGACATTGCCGTCGCGGCATTCGGGCGGGTCGCCCCGGCCGGCTAGTCGAGCAGCGAAAGGCCGAACGCGAGCCCGAAGCCGAGCGTCGTCATGAGCCCAGCGAGTTTCCCGGCATTCTCGAACGCCTCGGGGATCAGCGTGTCAGCGAGCATCGTCAGGATGGCGCCGCCCGCGAACCCGAGGATGAACGCGTGGAGATCGCCCTGGACGCCGGCGAGCAACGTCGCCCCGATGAACGACGCGATCGCCGACGCGATCACCACGATCCCCCAGAGGCGGATGATCCGCCACTTGTCCCAACCGCCCTTCTGGAGCCCCGCCGTCCCGGCGATCCCCTCCGGCAGGTTGGACAGGAACACGGCGGCGAAGAACGCGAGGCCGGTCTGGCCACCGCTCGCGATGGTCAGCCCGAGCACGATCGACTCCGGGACCCCATCGAGCGCGGCGCCGAGCACGATCGCCAGTCCCGACCCGGGCGACGCCGGCCCGTTCACCGACCCCATGCCCTCGCCGCCCAGCCGATCGATGAACCGGTCGCCCAGGAAGAACACGAGCGCCCCCAGACCCATGCCGGCAGCGACCGGGATCTGCCCACCGATCCCGACCGCGACCTCCACGAGCTCGTATGCGACCGAGCTGATGAGGACGCCCGAACCGAACGCCATGATCAGGCCGAGCTCCCGTTTCGGGACGGGCCAGACGAGCGCGATGACCGCGCCGACGATCAGTGATGCGGCGGCGATCGCTCCAAAGGCGGCGGCGAGGAGGCCCACCGATCAGGCCGTGGTGATCGGCTCCGGGGTCGGTTCGGGGAGACCTGCCTCGGACGCGAGCAACGCTGCCTTGTCCGTGCGCTCCCAGGGGAGGTCGAGGTCGGGGCGGCCGAAGTGGCCGTATGCGGCGGTCTGCCGGTAGATCGGCCGGCGCAGGTCGAGCGCCGCGATGATCGACGCCGGCCGAAGGTCGAAATGGCGCTCGACGAGCGCCTGGATCTGCGCGTCGTCGATCCGGCCGGTGCCGAACGAATCGACGCTGAAGCTGATCGGCCGGGCGATCCCGATGCCGTAGGCGACCTCGACCTCGAAGCGGTCGGCGAGGCCCGCGGCGACGACGTTCTTGGCGACCCAGCGCGCGGCGTAGGCGCCTGAGCGGTCGACCTTCGTCGGGTCCTTGCCCGAGAACGCGCCCCCACCGTGGCGAGCCATGCCGCCGTAGGTGTCGACGATGATCTTGCGTCCGGTGAGCCCGGCATCACCCATCGGGCCACCGGTGACGAAGCGCCCAGTCGGGTTGACATGCATGACCGGATCGACGTCGCGGAGCTCGCGCGGGATCGACGGCAGCACCACCGCTTCGACGACCTCGGAGCGCAGCCGCTCGGGACGGACATCGGGATCGTGCTGGGCCGACACGACGACCGTCCGGACGCGGACTGGGACGCCGCGCTCGTACTCGACCGTCACCTGGGTCTTGCCGTCCGGGCGGAGGTAGGGCAGCTGCCCGGTCCGCCGCACTTCGGACAGCCGCCGGGCCATCCGGTGCGCGAGGGCGATGGGCAGCGGCATCAGCTCCGGAGTTTCGCGGCACGCGAACCCGAACATCATCCCCTGGTCGCCGGCGCCGAGCTCGAATGACGGCGCGGCGTCATCGCGTACCTCGAGCGCCGCGTCGACGCCCTGCGCGATGTCGGGCGACTGACCCTTGACCGACACGAGCGTGCCGCAGGTCTGGTAGTCGAAGCCGTAGTCGGCCCGGGTGTAGCCGATGTCGCGGACGGTGTCGCGGACGATCGACTGGAAATCGACGTACGTGTCGGTCGAGATCTCACCCAGGACGAGGACGAGACCCGTCGTCGTCGCCGTCTCGCACGCGACCCGTGCGTCGGGGTCGTCGCGCATGATCGCGTCCAGGATCGCATCGGACACCTGATCGCACATCTTGTCGGGGTGGCCCTCGGTCACCGATTCCGAGGTGAACAGGTATTGCTCGGCGTCGACGATGCTCATCCGGGCGAAGGTTAGCATCCCCTCAGTCCCCGCTTCGCACTGCCTCCAGGTCGAGCTCCAGCTCGATCCGACGCAGCGTCTCGTCGTTGATCACGCCGTCGTCACGCAGCTGGATGACCGCCTCGCGCTCGGCGTTTCGCACGGCCGCCCTGATCGCGCGGTGGTCGAGGGCCTCACGTTGCGCCTCGTCGATCGGGATATCGCGCGGCGCCACGTGCGACACCTCGTGTTCGAGCTCATCCATGATCTGGTCGAGCAACGGCAGGTGATCCGGATATTCCTCGCGCAGCTCGTTGACGCGCGCGAGTCCGGCATCGACCGCGGCCAGGCGCGCGTGCGTCTCTTCGGCCTCCATCCCATCCCCGGTTGCCGTCATCCGTAGCTTCCGGATCACCCACGGCAGGGTGAGCCCCTGCCCGACGAGTGTCGCCACGATCACGCAGAACGTCAGATACAGGATGAGCGGCCGCTCAGGGAAATCGGGTGCCAGGGCAAGCGCCGCGGCGAGCGAAACGACGCCGCGCATCCCCGCCCACGACACGACGGCGGCGACACGGAGCGTCGGATAGGCGGCCTTCTCCTCGGCCGTCATCCGGCCCCGGGTCAGGTAGGCGGACGGGAGGACCCACACGATCCGGGCGAGGATGACGGTCGCGCTGATCGCGATGCCGTAGCCGATCAAGACGCTCGCGGGCGTGGCCGACAGGCCCGCCAGGATGGTCGGGAGCTGCAGCCCGATCGCCATGAACACGACCGCATGGATCGCCCAGATGAGGATCTGCCAGGCGCCGCTCCCGAGCAGCCGCGCATCCGGGGAGAGGACGCGTGCCGCTCGGCGGCCCGTGATCAGGCCCGCGACCACGACCGCGAGCACGCCCGACACGCCGAAACGCTCCGCGAACAGGTAGGTGGTCGGCGGGGCGATGAGCGTCACGGCGATCTCAAGGACCGGGTCGCCGGTCCGGCGCAACAGCGTGGTCATCACGAGCCCGATCAACACGCCGACCAACACGCCGCCCGCGCCGATCACGAGGAAGTCGACGGACGTCGCGGCCGGCGAGAACGCGATGGTCCCGAGCGCGACCGCGGCCGCAGCGCGATAGAGCGTCAGCGACGTCGCGTCGTTGACGAGGCTCTCGCCCTCGAGGATCGTCACGATCCGCCGCGGGACGCCGAGCCGCCGGAAGATCGCGGTCGCGGCGACCGCATCGGGTGGCGCGACGATGGCGCCGAGCGTGAGCGCGGCGGCGAGGCTCATCGTCGGGATGACGACCTGCGCGACGAGCCCGACGGCGACGGCGGTGAACAGCACGAGCCCGACGGCGAGCAGGAGGATGGCCCGTGCGTCGGCTCGGAAGTCGCGGATCGGCGTGAAGTAGGCCGCCGCGAACAGGATCGGCGGAAGGAACAGCGCGAAGACGATGTCGGGCTCGAGCTCGACCTGCGGCAGGTTCGGGTACAGACCGAGCAGGACGCCTGCCGCGAGGAGGAGGATCGGCTCGGCGATCGCGACGCGCCGAGAGAGATAGCGGATCCCCACGGCGACCGCGAGCAACAGCAGGACGAGCTCGATCGCATCGAGAGCCTCGGTCGGCGGCATGTCAGGTGGAGCGCGTGCGGAGCGGCGGCAGGCTAGCGACCCATGGCGACGCGCGCCGGTCGCTGCCGCGCATCGATGGCGTGCAGGTCGAGCGGTGGGAGGTCGTCGGCGGGCGTGAACCCGAAGACCGCGCCGAGGAAGCTCAGCCGCGCTTCGAGCGTCCGGCGCTGCGCCTCCTCACCGCGGAAGCCGTGGCCCTCTCCCTCGAACGCGAGATACGCGTATGGAACGCCTTGGGCTTCGAGCGCCGCGGCGAGGGCTTCCGCCTGGTTGGGCGGCACCACCTTGTCTTCGAGCCCCTGCAGGATGAGCACCGGCACGGAGATCTGGTCGAGGAAGTGGATGGGCGAGCGATCGCGGTATCGATCCGCCATCGCCGGGTAGGGCCCGATAAGGCCCCAGTCATAGCGGGACTCGAACTTGTGCGTATCGCGCTCGAGCATTTCGAGATCGGCGATCCCGAACAGGCTGATGCCGGCAGCGAAGGCATCGCGGAACGCGAGCGCGGCCAGCGCTGTGTAGCCCCCGGCGCTACCGCCCTCGATCGCGAGACGGTCGCCGTCGACATCGCCCCGGTCGACGAGGTAGCGCGCCGCTCCGATGCAGTCGTCGACGTCGACGATGCCCCACTGGCTTTGGAGGGACTCCCTGTACTCACGCCCGTAGCCGGTACTCCCGCCGTAATCGACGTCGACGACCGCGATGCCCCGCGACGTCAGGTATTGGAACGTCAGCTCGAGCGCATTGGCGGCGGCCGAGGTCGGTCCGCCATGCGCCCGGACCAGGAGCGGTGGCAGCTCGCCGTCGGGCGCCGCGACATCGGGGTTCACCGGTCGGTAGAACAGCGCATGCGCCATCCGCCCACCGGCCGTCGGGAACGTGATGGGTTCGGCGATCGAGATGTGATCAGGGTCGGCGCTGATCGACGTCGAGTGGCGCAGCACGCCGGACGTCGTCAGGGTCACCGGGTCGAGCGAGATGATCGTCGACGGAACGGTCGGCGTGGCGACGTTCGCGACGATCCCGGCAGGCCCGACCCGGAGCGTGCCGATCTCGGTATACGGCGATGCGACCTCGCCAAGGCTCTCGCCCGGCGCGACGTGGAAGACGCGATCGCGCCCGCCAGCGCGAGCCGCCGCGACGATCGCGCCGTTCGGCAGGAAGCCATACGAGGACCGATCGAACAACCAGGCCGGATCGGCGAACTCGGCCTCGACCGGCGTGAGGTTCTCGAGCCGCGGGCCCGGTGCGAGGCGGTAGATGTTCCACCAGCCCGTCCGGTCGCTGACGAAGTGCAGGACCCCGTCCGGCGACCACTCGGGCTGGGCGATCGACTCGTCCACGCCGCCGGCCGCCAGGTCGCTCGGCCCCAGGCCACCGTCATCGACGAATGGCGCGACCCGCAGGCGCGACGCGTCCCAGGGCATGTCGGGGTGGTCCCACTCGAGCCACGCAAGCCGGCGGCCGTCCGGGGATGGCCGGGGCGCGGCAAGGAAGTCGGGCCCCTCGTAGAGGACGCGGACGTCGCGGTCGCCGTCGAGGGCGATGTCGACGATGGCGGCCCTGGGCTCGCCGACGGCGCTGTGATCCTCGCGGATCGCGACGAACCGGCGCCGAGCAGCGTCGAAGCGCAGGTCGGCGTACCGGTACGGGCCTTCGGGCGTGAGCGCCTGCGGAGCGTCGTCGCCGGGATCAAGCCGATAGAGACGATCGTCCCGGACGTGCGAGAACAGGACCGTCCCGCCGGCGACGGTGTACGCGCCGCCGCCGTATTCGTGGACGCGCGATCGGACGTCGAAGGGTGGCGGAGTGATATCACGCGTCACGCCATCGGACGATCTCATCACGAGCACGCTCCGACCGCCCTCGGCCGGGCGGCCCTCGAGCCAGTACACGTCGTCCGCGTCGACCCACGGGTCGCTCAGGCGGACGACAGCACCGACCAGGTCGTCGATCCTGATCGGCGAGGGCCAGCTGCCGAACGGCAACGTCGCCCGTCCGCCGGCGTCAGGATCCTCGGGGAGGTGCGCCTCGCGCTCGTCGGTCACGTGCCGTGCTGCCACGACGCGACGTACGCGGACTGCTCCGGTGTCATCCGCTCGAGCTGGATCCCGAGCGCCGCGAGCTTCAGACG
>JBKPMM010000171.1:0-11524 GCA_046732155.1 Chloroflexota bacterium
GGGCAAGCGCCACGCGCTGCTGCTGGCCGCCTGAAAGCTGGTGCGGATAGCGCTTCGCGGCATCGCCGATCTGGATCAGGTCGACGAGCTCGGCGACGCGGCGTTTGACGTCACCCTTGGATCGTTTCCGGACATCGAGCCCGTACGCGATGTTCTCGGCTGCCGTCATGTTCGGGAACAGTGCGTAGGACTGGAACACGACGCCCATGCCCCGCTGGTTGGCTGGCTCGTTCGTGACATCGCGGCCTTCGAGCAGGATCCGGCCCCGATCGGCCTGCTGGAGACCGGCGACCATCCTGAGCGTCGTGGTCTTGCCGCAGCCGCTCGGACCGACCAGAGAGACGAGCTCACCGCGATCGATCACGAGGTCGAGGCTGTCGACGGCGACCACATGACCGAACGTCTTGCGCAGCTGTTGGAGCTCGAGCTGGGTCACGGTGGCTCCCCTCTCATCGACGGCGGGCGCATCGTTCGCTGGCTTGACACAGAGTGTAGCGTGGGCGAGGTCAGACGTTATACGACATACGTCTTCCCGTCGAGACCATCCGGCAGAGGGCCCAGACGAACGTGACGTTGATCGGCCAGGCGAAGCTCGCCTCGCGGGTCCGCGAGGAGGTCCGCGACCGGATCCGCGACGGGCGATTCTCGGAAGGCGTGCAGCTCCCCCCGGAGGTCGTACTGGCGACATCGTTCGGCGTCAGCCGGACCACCGTACGTGAGGCGCTCCTCCAGCTCGAGCAGGAAGGGTTGCTCAGCCGGCGTCACGGACACGGCACATTCGTGCGCTCGGCAGCGCGACTCCGCGGCAGCCTCAACGCGAACCTGAGCGCGACGGAGGTCATCCGCGGCCACGGGATGGAGCCGGGCACGAGCCACGCTCGCGTCGAAGAGGTCGGAGCCGAGGATGACGTAGCCGCGGTGCTCGGTCTCGCCCCGGGCGCGCCTGTACTCCGTCTCGAGCGCGTCCGGACCGCTGACGGTCGACCGGTCATCTTCACGGTCGACGTCATCCCTCGTCGGCTCTTCCAGGATCCCGGGCTTGACACCGGCGCGCTGCTCGATCCTGGCCTGTCGCTGTACCAGTTCTACGCGCAGCGACTCGGGCGCTCCATCACCGACGGCCAGGCCTCGATCCGGCTCACCCGAGCCGACGCGCTCGCCGCGGATCGTCTCGGGATCCCCGCCGGGAGCCCGATCCTCCGCCTGGAGCAGGTCGACGCGACGGCCGAGGGGGAGCACGTCCTGTTCTCTGTCGAGTCGTACGTCGCGGACACGTTCGAGTTCAGCGTCCATCGTCGAGGGCCAGCACTGGATGCCCTCCCGACCCGGGCCCGGCCGGCCCGACCCAGCGGATGAGGCTGCGCGCTGGTCGCGGACCGTGAGGAGCCCGTTACCGGCAACTGCCCCATCGGGGGATCGCGGTCGAGAGGCCGCGAGCCCGGCACCTGACCCAAGCGATGGAACCCTTGGAGGAGGACGAATGCATCGACCACTGACAACGCTCGGCGCCCTGGGCTTGACCGCGATCCTCGTCGCTGCCTGCGGTGGCAGCACGACCCCGCCCGCGTCGACCGGCACGAGCACGGCCCCCAGCGCCAGCACCGGCGCCAGCGCAGAGGCGTCACCGGACGCGTCCGCCGTCATCGCCGACCTGGAGACGAAGACCAAGGCCGAAGGCGCCCTCAACAGTTACGGCATGCCGCCGGACTGGACGAACTTCGGCGCGATCTGGGACAAGTTCCTGCCCAAGTACAACCTCACCCACACCGACACCGACATGTCGAGTGCCGAGGAGATCCAGAAGTTCGACGCCGAGAAGAACAACCCGGTCGCCGACCAGGGCGACATCGGGATCCAGTTCGGCCCCGTCGCGGTGACCTCCGGGACGGTCCAGCCCTACAAGCCGACCCGGTGGGACAAGATCCCGGACTACGCCAAGGACCCGGACGGGAACTGGATGTGCTGGTATACCGGCACCATCTCGTTCGCCGTGAACACCGCGCTGGTCCCGAACGTGCCCAAGAGCTGGGCTGACCTCAAGAAGCCCGAGTACAAGGGCACGATCGCGATCAGTGACCCGCGCAACGCTGCGCAGGGCTCGATGACCGTGCTTGCCGCCGCCCTCGCGAATGGCGGTGACGAGACCAACATCGACCCGGGCCTGCAGTACTTCGACGAGCTCAACAAGGCCGGCAACCTGACCTCGGTCGCGCCGAGCAAGGCGAACATCGAGAAGGGCGAGGCCAAGATCGCCATCCTGTGGGACTACAACGCCCTGCCCGTGCGCGACGACCTGGCCGCCGCAAGCCCGGCCGTGCCGATCACCGTCGTGATCCCGAGTGACGGCACCACCCAGGCGCCGTATTGCCACATCATCAACAAGTACGCGGCGCATCCCAACGCCGCAAAGCTGTTCCGGGAGTACATCCTGACCGACGAGGCCCAGATCCTCCAGGCGCAGAAGTACGCCCGCCCGCTCGTCGATGGGGTCGAGATCCCGGCTGACCTGGCGGCGAAGTTCCCGGAGGCGTCGCAGTACGACGCAGTCAAGCCGATCAAGGACTGGAAGGCGGCCGCAGACGCGATCGCCCGCCTCGCGACCGACTGGACGATCGAGGTCGGCGCCTGACCATCGTGTCCTCCTCCTCCTGCGGGAACAGCGTCCCCGCCGCCCACCGGGTGGCGGGGACGTCCCGCGTCCCTGGCGGGCACGGCCCGCGACCACCCGAGGGCAGTCGCTGACATGTCGGGTCGATCCTGGAGCCGGATTGGGCTCGTCCTCGCATTCGCGCCGTTCCTGATCTTCTGCCTGATGTTCGAGCTGATCCCGACGTTCGCACTCCTGCTCGGGAGTGTCGGTGGCGTCGAGAAGCACAGCCCCGAGTGGATCGCCAAGGTCTTCACGAACGCGACCTTCCAGCGTTCGATCCTGAACTCATTGCTCCTGGCCGTGACGAGCTCGTTGCTCGGAGCGGTGATCGGCACCGCGATCGGCTATGCGCTGACCCGGACGCGCCATACCCGGATCCGCGGTCCGCTGATCGGGCTCGCCTCGCTCAGCTCGAATGCCGGCGGCATCTCATTGGGCTTCGCCTTCATCACGATCCTTGGCTCGGCCGGGATGATCACGATCCTCCTGCGCCAGTTCGGGATCGACTTGATGTCGTTCTTCTCGATCTACTCGGTGATCGGGCTGATCGTCGTCTACCTCTACTTCCAGGTCCCGCTGATGATCGTCTTGATGCTGCCGGCATTCGCCGCGCTGAAGGACGACTGGTCGGAAGCGTCGGCATCACTCGGCGGGAACAGCTGGGACTTCTGGCGACGTGTCGGGATCCCGGTCCTGATGCCATCGGTCGTTGCCGGGACGGTCCTGCTCTTCGCGAGCTCGATGGGGGCGTACGCGACGGCGCAGGCGCTGATCGGTAGCCGTATCAACCTTATGACCATCCAGATCTCGATCCTCCGCCGCGGCGAGATCCTCTATCAACCCGCCCAGGCCGACGCGATGGCGACGGTCCTGCTCGCGATCGTCGCCCTATCGGTCCTCGCGTATCACCTCATGCAGCGGCAGGCTCAGCGGTGGACGCGCGCATGAGCGTCATGAGCGATGCCCCGGCCGTCCTTGCTACTCAGCACCCGGAGAACGTCGAGAAAGAGACGGGGCGGGGTCGCGAGATCGGATTCCTGGTCCTGTTCGCGATCTTCGCCGGTTACACGCTGATCCCGCTCGTCGGGGTGAGCCTGTTCTCGGTCGCGACGACCTGGTTCGACACCGTGCTCCCCGTGGGCTACACGCTCGACCACATCACCGAGACGATCAACGACCCGCTGTTCGTGCCCACCGTCGGCCGGTCGATCATCGCCAGCCTTGCCACGATCGCGGTCAGCGTCGTGTTGATGACGCCGGTGATGTTCCTGATCCATGTCGCGGCCCCGCGCGCCAGGCCGCTGGTCGAGTTCCTGTCGCTCCTGCCCTTCGCCCTGCCGACGATCGTCCTTGCGCTGTCCCTGATCCGGACCTACTCCGCGCCGCCCATCGTCCTGTCCGGGACCCCGACGCTGCTGATCCTCGCGTACGTGGTCACGGGGTTGCCGTTCATGTACCGGGCGCTCGACAACAGCCTTCGGGCCATCGATACGACGACGTTGAACGAGGCGTCGGCGACACTCGGCGCTTCACGTTGGACGACGCTCCGACGCGTCATCCTGCCGAATATCCGGACAGGGATCGCCGCCGGAGCTCTGCTCGTCTTCTCGGTGACGTTCGGCGAGTTCACGTTGTCCTCGTTCATCGTCGGTGACGCGTGGAAGACGTCTGGTGTCTGGACGGTCGCGATCTGGGACGACCAGCCGCACAAGACGACGGTCATGGTCATGATCGGTTTCGCGATCAGCTGGATCATCTCGCTGATCATCCTCGTGGGGTTCTCGAAGCGAGCGACGGTCGAGACCGGCCAGCGCTGACCGGCCATGCGACGAGCTGCACGGGGGGACGGGGCAACGTCGTCTTCCTATGATGCGCGGGATGCCCAGCTCAGCCCGGCCGGATCGATCGTGGCGATCGGCGTGACCCGCGGCCGGCCATTGCTCGCCGACGTCGTCCGAAGCGAGCTCACCCGGTTGATCCTCGGCGGAGAGTTCTCCGTGGGTTCCAAGCTGCCGAACGAGGACCGGCTGTGCGAGCGGTTCGGGGTGAGCCGGGTCACGATCCGGGAGGCCGTCCGCGGCCTGATCGAGGACGGGCTGGTCGTGCGCCGCCATGGGTCCGGCACGTACGTCACGCGCCGGCCGCTGATCCGCAACTCCCTCGACGTGAACTACAGCTATACCCAGCACTTCCAGTCATCGGGTCTGCGGCCGGGCCGGAAGCTGGTCGGTCTGCGGACCCGGCCGGCGACGGACGACGAGGCCGAGGCATTGGCGCTATCGCCCGGGACACCCGTCCGCGAGATCCGCCGTGTCCGAACGGCCGACGGGCGGCCCGCGATCTTCTCGATCGACCGGATCCGGGCGGCCCTCCTCACCCAGCCGCTCGATCGGTCCGATTACGCGGGCTCGCTGTACCGCGTCCTCACCGACGCCGGGCATCCGATCTCACACGCCGAGGCGATCCTCCGACCGGAGGTCGCGGACAAGGAGCTCGCGCGCGTACTCGACGTCTCACCCGGAACACCGGTCCAGCAGCTGCGTCAGGTCGACTTCGACATGGCGGGGAGCCCGGTGATGCTCTCCGACGAGTGGCACGTGACATCGATCATCGAGCTGCGCGTCTATCGACGCGGGCCGGGCCCGGTCGGCTGATCGGCCCAGTCGGTTCCGCCCGCGCCTCGGACCGCCTCGAACCGTCCTGACCGCGACGAGCGGTACAGGGCGAGGACCGTCGCAAGGGCGATATCGGCATCCCCGAGCCCGGGAACGAGCGGCCGGCCGTTGTGGATGGCCTCGACGAAACCCGCGATCGTCCGCGCGAACGGATCGACCGCGGGAGGTCGTTCCCGATGCCAGACGCCATGCTCGGGATCGCGCCCGCCGGGCATCGCCCGGCGGAACCATTCGAGCACCGGGCGGCGCTCATAGAGGTCGCCGAGGCGCAGCGCGCCATCGTCGCCGTCGATCTCGATCGTTTCGGCAGATGTGGCTCCGGGCGCGTGCGCCATGGCGACGAGGCTGCCGAGGACCTCACCGGACCATGCGATCGTCGCGGCGGCGGCATCCTCGACCTCGACCCCCGGCACCCCGGGCCCGACGAGACCGACGACGCGGAGCGGCTCGAGACCTGTGATCGCCCGGACGAGGTCGAGCTGGTGGATCGCGTTCATGAGGACGACGCCGCCACCGGCCCGGGCGCGGCTCGCGCGCCACGGATCGCGGACGGCTCCCGTCGGTCCCGCCGCCCAGTAGTCAGCCGGCTTGTCGATCAACGTGCTGATCCGGATCGACCGGAGCCGCCCGAGTGCGCCACGTTCGATGAGCCGGCGAGCGACCAGGACGGTCGGCATCTGCCGCAGGTCGAACGTCACGCCGACCGAGCGGTCCGCCCGCATCGCCGCGTCGCCGATCGCGCGGATGCCGTTACCGCTCGTCGCGGCCGGCTTCTCGACGACCACGTGCCGCCCTGCGTGGAGGGCGCGCACCGCGGTCGGGGCGAGCCGGTCGTGGGGCAGGGCGATGCACACGACGTCGACTCGGGGATCGCGCAGCAGCTTGCCGAGCGTCGGGTGCACGGTCGCGGCGCGGCTGGCGGCGAGCTCCGCGGCGCGATCGGCTACCCGGTCGTGAACGGCGACGAGGCGGGCACCGTGCGCTCGATCGATCCCGCGGGCGATGTCTCGCGCGGCGCCGCCGCAACCGACGATCGCGAAACCGAGCAAGCGCTCGTCGCGTGTCACGGCGCTGCGCCTCGGACGAGGTCGGCGAACGCCGCGTCCTCGCCGTCCACGCGCCCAAGATCGAATCGCCCGGTCGACGCCATCGGTGAGGCATGGAAGGCTGCGGCGAACCCGGCCGCTGCGAGCTCTGTCGTGGCCGTCACGTCGGACGCACCATACGGGTAAGCGAATGCCCACGGACGGGGTTGGTCGATCAGATAGCGGGCGCTCGTCCGGATCTCGCCGGCGACGCGCGGGGCCGGTTCGTGGTCGAACCACAGATGGCGCTCGCCATGGCCGCCGATCACCTGTCGATGGGCCTGCATCTCGGCGACGTCGCGAGGTGAGAGGTGCAGGGCGTCCGCGACCTCGCCACACGGTCCGACATTCGCCTCGACCAACCGCTCGAGGATCGGCTCGACCGTGTCCGCGAGGTCCCGCTGAAGCGGACGCTTCAGGGCGTCGATCCCCTCGACCCCGTATGAGCGCTCACGAGCCTGGAGCGCGACGAACCGATCGGCCTCCGCCGGCGACAGCGCCGCGAGGATGGCGTCGCGAAGACCGGCCTCCCCGAGTGCCGCAAGAAGGACGTGGAGCGCATGACCGACCGTCAACGGGTCGCCGGGACGCCGGGCGAGCGTGAAGAACACGCCACTCCAGCCTCGCGCGACGAGACGGGCCGTCACTGTCCTCGCGTGGTCCGCCAGGCCATCATCGAAGGTCAGGAGGGCGGCGTCGGAGGGGAGGCTCGGACCTCCATCGAGAGCGGTCGCGACGGTCGGCCAGTCGACGATCGTGCGGTGTCGCGCGAGGAGATCGAGCTGATCGTCGAAGGCCGCGGGCGCGAGCCCAGGAGCCGCGACCAGCGGTGTCTCCGCGGGGTCGCGGATGTAGTGCCACATGACGGTGAGGAGTCCGTCGAGTGGATGGCGCTTCCCGCTGGTCATGCGCGCCGCTCGAAGCGGAGCGTGACGAGTCGCGTGCCGAGCCGCCGCGCGTGGCCGCGCACGAGTCGATCTGGCGCGGCGCCGCGCTCGTCGAGCTCGATCGGGGGTCCGAAGGCCGCTGGGACCTCCCGCACGCGGACGCGGTCGAGGCCGTGACCAGCCCAGGAAGGGTCCAAGCGGATCCCAGAGGCGACCGTCGTTTCCACCCACCGCCCGCCGTGGGTGACGGCGACGATTCCCGGGCGGGCGAGCGTGAGCACCCCGTCGATCGACGCGATCCGCTCGCCGCCGAACGCTGAGCCGTCGTTCCGTGCGAGTACGACGCGAAGACCCGGACCGTGGACGTCGCGCCCTGCGATCTGCAGGCAGGTCACGGATCGTCCGGAGACGTCGACGACCGCGGTCTCGGCCGGCCGGACCCTCGACTCGAGCGTCAACCGTCCGCCGTCGACGCGGACGACGTCAAGAGCACGGAGCAGCCGGATCGCGGCTGCCGATTCGCGGCGCGCGGCGACGGTGGCCGACGCGACGACGCGCGGGACGGAGGTCGCGGCGCCCTCCTCGCTCCATGGGTGACTCGACCGGTCGTGAACGACGTTCATCCTCCCGCGTCCGGTCTCGGAAACGCCCACACGGTCGAACCCGAGGAGCCGACGGATCGCCACGACGCGGCGGTGACCGCTGACCCGTGCGATGCCGGCGACCTGGTCAGCCTCGATCTCGAGCGTGTCGTCGCCATCGACGCCAAGAGCCGCGCCGCCGTCGCGCATGCGGATCGCCGAGCCCCCGGCGACCGCATGGACGCGAACCTCGACTCCGCCGATCAGCACGACGATCGTGCGGACCTGTGTGGGCCGACGGGTCGGGAGCACGTAGCGGGTCGTGATCCAGCCCGGCCCCGCGCTACCACCGCCCGACTCGTTCCGGTGGGCAAGCCACGGATCGACGTCCGCGTCGGATTCAGCGTCCTCCTCGATAGCCACGAGCGCGTCGTCGGAACCTGCGCTCTGACCCGAGACGACCGGCACGTCGAACGGGAACGCGGAGCGATACGCGAACTTGCCGTAGGTCGCCGCGTAGTCGTGGTCGGCGATGTCGGCCGGATGGCCAGCCCGTGCGTTGTGAAGGACCGTGATCCCCGCCGCCCGTGCGCCGAGCAGGCCAGCTGACGCTGCCGCGATGACGGGAGGTGGATCCCACGTTCTTCGGTCGACCGTCGCGGACCAGAACGGGTGACTCGCGGGCATCGCCAGCGCGACGAGCGCGTGGGCGGCCCAGGCCGATGCACCTGCTGAAACGTACCCCTCGACCACCTCAGGCCGCGCCCCCGCGACGCCGATGCGGAACCAGTCGGTCGTGGGATCCAGCGCGCCGTCTTCGAGAGCGTGGCCGACGAGTCGGCCGGCCAGCGTCCGCGCGACACCCGGCGGAAGCGGATCCAGACCAAGCAAGGCGGCCTGCGCGAACGGCGCTGCGATGGCGAACCTGTAGCCCAACGATCGCCCGAAGCGCGGGAAGCCGCCGTCGTCAGCGACGAGCGGGGCGACGAACCGAAGCCAGGCGCGGGCACGACGCCGGACGTCGGCGGCCAGTCGCGGGCGACGGTCTCCGTTGATCGCCGCCCACCACGAAAGGTGCCAGTGGATGGCCCAGCCGCTGTACAGGTCGAGCGCATGTCCGGCGCCGTCGCTCGTCCAACCGTCGCCGACCGTGTGGTCGACCATCCAGTCGAGCGCGCGGTCCATCGCCGCCAGGTCGACCGTGCGGCCCGCCTGCCGGCGCACGAGCGCCGGCAAGACCGGGAACAAGACCCAGTTGTCCGGCCACAGATCCTTACCGTCGATACCGGCGAGCCAGTCGAGGACGCGGTCGAACGCGGATGGATCGATCGCATCAAGGGCGTCGCGGAAGCGATCACCGCCGAGGGAGATCGCCGTCGCGATCTCTGCTGCCTCCACGATGCGCTGGTCGCGATCGCCGATCGGACCCCACCACGCGTCGCTGGCCGGGTCGGTCGCGTCGGCAAGGCCGCGCGCGAGAAGGGCCGCGACGTCGTGCACCCTGCCGTTCCGGCGGACGGTCGTCGGGTTGCTCGGCTCATGCAGCCAGGCACCCCACGCGACGCTCATCCGAGCGAAGCCTTCGATCGAGGGGACCTGTTCGCCGACGGGCGCGCCCGGCAGGCGAGCCGCGGCAGGCGATCCACCCGACGGGATCGACCGCACGAAGCCGTCGGTGAGCGTGGCCAGAAGTTCGATCCAGGACTCGCGGCGCCCGAAGCCAGCGTCGTGCGCTCGACGGGTCACGTGCCGCGCCTGAGGTGGCGAACGAGCCAGGCGTGCGCTCTCGGGAGTGCGACCTCGGCCGGGGCGAGCTCGGGATCCCAGGCCCTTTCCCATTCGAGGCTGATCGCCGGGTCTCGCGCGCCGAGCCCCGATCGGGGGCCAAGGCTCGACAGCGCGCGATCCAGTGGCACGTCGCCGGCGCCGAGCTCACAGAGGCGCCACGTGGGTCCGATGCCCGTCCCGTCCTTGACCTGGACCCACGCGACGCGGCCCTCGTACGCCGCGATCCCGACCGCGGGGTCCTCGCCGACCGACCAGGCATTCCCGATGTCCCAGACGACCCCGAGGGCCGGATCCGGCAGCGCGTCGAGGATCGGACGGATCCGATCCGAGTGGACGTGGTCGTCGTGCGGCTCGATGGCGACCGTGACCCCGAATGGGCGCACGCGCTCGAGGAGTTCGGCGAGGGCGTCGATGGCGCGGCGTTCGAGCGTCTCCGGTGAAGCGTCGTCGTCGCGCTCGCCGAGGAACACGCGGATCGCGGGTGCGCCGAGATCCCGAGCCAACTCCGCGTGCGTCGTCGCATCGATGACCGAGGCCCGGACGACACCCGAGTCGCCGCTTATGAGGTCCGTGTAGGTGGTGACGGCGATCGACGCGAGACCGGCCTCGTCCATCGCGCTGCGGAGGCTCGCCCGGCGTTCCTTGGTCCAGTCCGTCCGGACGGTCCCGTCGGGTCCGCCACGCCATTCGATCCCATCCCAGCTGCCCGCCGCCGCATGCCGGACCACGGTCGCCGCATCCCATTCCGGGCATGCGAGCGTGCTGAACGCCAAGGGTGGACGGTCGGTCGCGCTCACCTTGACATCATACGTCTGACCACTTACGGTCGAGCCGTGGTGGAGGGAGGCCGAGCCGTCGCCGAGCGCGTCGAGGCGGTCGTCATCGGTGGGGGCGTCATCGGCTGCGCGGTCCTCCTCGAGCTGGCCCTCCGCGGGGTGGACGCCGTCCTCCTCGAAGCCGAGAACGACATCGGCGAAGGCACCAGCAAGGCGAATAGCGCGATCCTCCATACGGGGTTCGACGCCAAGCCAGGCACGCTCGAGGCAAGCCTCCTCCGTCGATCTGCCGAGCGTTGGGGCGGGCTGCTCGAAGACCTCGGCGTCCCGTCGCTGACATGCGGCGCGCTGATGCTCGCGCGTTCGGCCGAAGAGGCGGGTCGACTGGAGGACGTCGCCGAGCTATCACGGGCCCACGGCGTCGCCGTCGAACTCGTCGACCACGCGTGGCTCCGTGACAACGCTCCGTACGTCGCTCCGGACGCCGTTCGCGCACTGCACGTCCCCGATGAGGGGATCGTCGATCCATTCTGGCTGACTCGCGCGTACGCCGAGGCCGCGATCGGGCTCGGCAGTCGGGTTCGGACGCGGGCGACGGTGGTCGGGTTGTCCGTCGATCACGATGCCGTCACCGTGACCCTCGCGGACGGCGACACGATCCGCGCGGCGCAGGCGTTCGATTGCGCCGGACTTCGAGCCGACGACATCGCGGCTCTGGCCGGTGACACGAGCTTCTCGATCACGCCGCGCAAGGGCGAGTTCCTCGTCAGCGAGCGCACTGGCGACGTCGATCGGATCGTGTTGCCGATCCCGGGCCCGCTCGGCAAGGGGATGCTGGTCACGCCGATCGTCTTCGGCGGCGTCCTCCTGGGGCCGACCGCAGTGGACGGCACCGACAAGTCGGACCGGTCCACTTCCGCCGTCGGGCGCGAGCGGATCCTGAAGAGCTGCCGAACGCTGGTCCCGGCGGTCGACGAGATGGCACCGATCCGTGCGTTCGCTGGCGTGCGGCCCGTCTCCAGCACCGGCGACTACGTCATCCGCCCGTCGACGGCAGGCGACCGGCTCACGTTGGTGGCCGG
>JBKPMM010000172.1:0-24857 GCA_046732155.1 Chloroflexota bacterium
GCGCCACGCCGGCCCACCACAGCCACCGCGTCCCCGCGCATCGCAAGCCGGCGCGCGATCCCCGCCCCGATCCCACTGTTCCCGCCGGTCACCAGGGCGACTCGCGCCGTGGATGCCATCTCAACCTCCTCCGGTCGAGGCTCGTCGGGCTTGCTACGCCCGCCGAGCCCTTGCCGGGCTAGCGTTCCAGCAGCGTACGCGCCGTCTGCTCGTCCGTGACGAGGCTGTCGATCGCGCCGGTCGCGAGCGCCCCGTCAAGCGCTGCGACCTTGTCGACGCCCCCGGCGATCGCCACGACGTTCGGGATCGCCCGCAGCTCGTCCCAATCGATCGCGATCGTCCGGTCGTCGAGCTCCGGCACGGGACGCCCGTGGCGGTCGAAGAAGCGCGTGTTCATGTTGCCGATCGCCCCCGCCTTGACGAGGACCGCCCAGTCGTCGGGACTGACGTGCTCGCCGCGGTACAGCGTCGACTGCGGCGAGATCTGTCCGACCCCGACGAGCGCGACCTCGCAGGCGCGCGCCGCCGCCAGCGCTGATTCGATCGCCGGGTCCGAGGCCAGCGCAGTGCGCGTCGCCGGCGAACCGACGATCGCGGGTGCGTGCAGGTAATGGACGCGCGTGCCTGGATAGAGCTCGGCGACGCGCCGGACGAGATCGGCGCCCTGGATGCCGGGAACCGGGTCGTTGACGCCGCCCGCGAGCTGCGCCGCATCGAGGCCGGCGACGGCCCGAGGCCGCAGGTGATGGACGACATTCGCCAGCGTTCGACCCCAGGAGATGCCGAGACGAGTGCCTGCGGACAGCACACCCTCGATGTACTCGGCGGCGACGGCACCGAGCAGGTCGTCGGTCCCATCCGCAGCGTCGGGTGCGACGATCGCGCGAGCGAGTCCATAGCGCGCAGCCAGCTCGAGACCGAGGTCGACGTCCGCCCGTCGAGGCGGACGGATCTCGACATGGACGATGCCCTCACTGCGTGCCCGCTTGAGGTGCCGGGACACGGTCGATGGGTCAAGGCCGAGCGCCTGCGCGATCTGGATCTGACTCTCACCGCGCAGGTAGAACCGGGTGGCGATGTCGGTCAGAAGCTCGACGGTTCGAGCGTCGTCGCCAAGGGGGATCAGCTGTCGTTGCCGCACGCTACCCCTCGATCCACGCGGTCGGTTGGCTCACCTTAACACCCGCTGCAAGGACTTGACGCGAGTGGCACAATCTTGCGTGAGGGGCCCGCACGTGGTCGTCGCGAATAGCGGGCCATCGTCGCGCCACCGCCGTGCAGGGAGAGGGGAGCGCAGGCGAGGGGCGGAAGCGAGGAGGGCTCGCTATGGACGCGGTCAAGGCGCCTGCTCATATCTCCCAGGTCGCGATGGTCGTTCACGATCTGGATGCCTCCATGAAGATGCTCCACGACACGTTGGGTTGGGGTCCCTGGAACGTGTACGAGCACGTCCCGCCCAAGTTGCACGACACACATCTGCGCGGCGAGCCGGTCGCCTTCTCGATGCTCGGCGCCGAGTGCGAGGTGCAGCCGGGTCTCGTCTTCGAGCTCGTCCAGCCGCTGGATGGTCCGAGCATCTACAAGGAGTGGCTCGAGGAGCACGGCGAGGGTGTGCAGCACATCGCCTGCATGATGCATTCGCAGGCCGACTCCGATGCCTTCAAGGCGGAATGGGAGGCCCGCGGCGCCAAGGTCCTGATGGGTGGCCGGATCGGCGAGACCATCGAGTTCTACTACCTCGATACCGAGCCGATGCTCAAGTTTGTCCTCGAGTCCGGCAGCGGGCACGCGATCGACCTCACCCCGAGCCGGACCTACCCACCGTCCTGACCTGATCGCCGGAGGCGCACCGTGGATGAGCGAGGGCGGTGATGCGGATCCTCGTGGCCGGCGATCGCTTCTGCCCCTCGTCGGCATTCCAGCAGGCGTTCAAAGCGCTGTCCGAGGAGCACGACGTCACGTTTGTCGATGTCGTCGATGAGCCCGACTGGCGACCCGCGACGCCTTCGGAGCTCCGACTCCGCGAGACGATGGGCAGCCCCAGCCAGGTGATCGGGGCGCTCGACGGCCATGAGGTCCTCGTCATCCAGGGCGCTCCGGTCAGCGACGCGGTACTTGACGCGGCGCCGCTGCGGCTCGTGTGCTGCGCGCGCGGTGGTCCCGTCAACGTCGATGTCGCGGCCGCGACCGAGCGTGGCATCCCCGTGGTCACGACACCCGGCAAGAACGCCGACGCGGTCGCCGAGCTGACGATGGCCTTCCTCGTCATGCTCGCTCGACAGCTCCCGGTCGTGATCCGGTACGTCGAGGGCGGCGGCGAGTTCGCGCACGACAACTACGAGGGTGCGAAGTGGTTCGGCCACGACCTCGCGGGTCATACCCTCGGGCTGGTCGGACTCGGCCAGATCGGTCACCGCGTTACTTCGCGCGCGCGCGCGTTCGGCATGAAGGTCGTCGCCTACGACCCGTTCGTCGACCCGGCAGCCGTCCGAGAGACGGGCGCGGAGCCCGTCGACCTCGACGAGCTTCTGGGGGTGTCCGACTTCGTCTCCCTGCACGCGCGAGCGACGGCCGAGAATCGCGGGCTGATCGGCTCGCCGCAGATCGCGCGGATGAAGCGTGGCGCCTATCTCGTCAACACGGCCCGCGACACGCTCGTTGACGAGGCCGCCGTCATGGAGGGGCTGGCGACCGGCCGGTTGGCTGGCGCCGCTTTCGACCTCATCTCTCCATCGCCGGCGACCGGCCTCCATCCACTCCTCAGCCACCCGAACGTGATCATCACCACGCACATCGGCGGCGCGACGTACGAGACCCTGCATCACGCGGGTGAGATGGCCGTCGCCGCGATCCGGCGGCTCACTGCCGGTGAACCGCTGCTGGACCTCGCCGATCCGTCGGTGGTCATCGGGCGGCGAGCGGGATCGGCCGTCTGATGCGCTACCTCCTCGCCCTCGATCTCGGGACCGGCAGTTGCCGGGCCGTGCTCTTCGACGAGGACGGGCGGCAGACGGCGATCGGGCAGCGCGAGTGGTCGCACCCCGGTCTGCCCGGTCACCCCGGGTCGCAGGTCTTCGATACCGCTCGAAACTGGCGGCTGATCTGCGAGTGCATCCGCGAGGCGCTGGACCGGGCGGCGATAGGACCGGGAGACGTCACGGCGGTCGCGACCACGAGCATGCGCGAGGGGATGGTCCTCTACGACGCGAGCGGCAATGAGATCTGGGCGTGCCCGAACGTCGATTCGCGCGCGTCGAGGCAGGCCACGGAGCTGGTTCGCAACGGTGACGCGCGGCGCATCTTCGAGATCGGCGGTGATTGGGTCTCGATCACCTCGCCCGCGCGCTTCCGCTGGATCCGCGAGGTCGAACCCGACGTCTTCGACGCGATCGCGCACGTCGGGATGCTCAGCGACTGGGCGCTGTATCGCCTGACCGGCCGATTCGTGACGGACGCCAGCTCCGGCTCGAGCTCGGGCCTGTTCGATCTCGGCAGCAGGACGTGGTCGCCGGAACTGCTGGACCTCGTCGGCCTGTCGCCCGCGGTCGTGCCCGAGGTGCTCGAGTCCGGGACCGTGGTCGGGCCGGTGACGTCACGCGCCTCCGAGGAGACGGGGCTGGCTGCCGGGACGCCGGTCGTCGTCGGTGGCGCCGATACGCAGCTCGGGCTCGTCGGGATCGGCGTGGTCGAGCCCGACCACCTCACGCTCGTCGGCGGGAGCTTCTGGCAGCTGACGGCCGTGACCGACCGCCCGTTGATCGACCCCGACGCGCGCGTCCGGACGCTATGTCACACGGTGCCGGGCCAGTGGATGACGGAGGGCATCGGCTTCTACTGCGGGATAGCGATGCGCTGGTTCCGGGACGCCTTCTGCGAGCTCGAGGTCGCAGTGGCGGCGCGTCGCGGGGTCGATGCCTACGTGGTCATGGAGGAGGCGGCCGCCACCATCCCGGCGGGGTCGAACGGTGTCGTCGCGCTCTTCTCCAACGTCATGGACGTCAAGCGCTGGGTCCAGGGGCCGCCCGGGTTCGTCGGTTTCGACGTCGAGCATCCGGAGACCTCGAACCGCCGCGCGTGTATCCGTGCCCTCGAGGAGCAGGCCGCATACGCATCGCGTGGCCACCTCGCGATCATCGAGGAGCTCACCGGGCGGTCGCACGGCGAGATCCTGTTCACCGGTGGCGCCGCCAAGGGTCGCCTCTGGCCACAGATCGTCGCCGACGTGCTCGGCGTCCAGGTCCGCGTTCCCGAGGTCAAGGAATCGACGGCGCTGGGCGCCGCGATCTACGCCGGCATCGGCTCGGGCATGTACGACGACCTAAGCGAGGTCGTCGGGCGTCTCGTGCGCTTCGAGGCGACCTATGCGCCGGATCCGGTCGACTGCGCGGCGTACGAAGAGCACTTCGAGCGCTGGTCGAAGCTCTATCCGCGCCAGCTCTCGCTGGCCGAGGAAGGACTCCTGAACCCGATGTGGTGGCCGGCGGGGGCGGACGCATGACTCCTCATTCGCTGATCGAGAGGCGAGCTGATGCCTGAAGGCGACGACGTCGACCGCAAGCAGTTCCACGAGGACGTGCCGCAACGGTCCGAGCCGTTCTTCCTGAAGGGTTCGGCCGCCTATGACTGGGGCATGCAGCACCGGCTCGCCCGGATCTTTCGCCCCGACAGCGGCCGGACCGTGATGCTGGCGATCGACCACGGCTACTTCCAGGGGCCGACCACGGGGCTCGAGCGCGTCGACATCGGGATCGTCCCGCTGATCCCGTACGCCGACGCTCTGATGCTCACGCGCGGCATCCTCCGCTCGGTGATCCCCCCGACGATCACGCCCGGCCTGGTCGTGCGCGCGAGCGGCGGGCCGAGCATCCTCAAGGAGCTGTCGAACGAACAGCTCGCGCTCGATGTCGATGACGCGGTCCGGCTCGGGGCATCGGCCATGGCCGTCCAGGTCTTCGTCGGCGGCGAGTTCGAGACGCAGTCGGTGCACAACATGACGCGGCTCGTCGACGAGGGGTATCGGCGCGGCATCCCCGTGCTCGGCGTGACAGCGGTCGGCAAGGAGCTCGTGCGTGACGCCCGCTACCTCGGGCTGGCCACACGCATGTGTGCGGAGCTCGGCGCGCAGGTCGTCAAGACCTACTACTGCGAGGAGGGCTTCGAGCGGGTCACCGCGGGCTGTCCCGTGCCGCTCGTGATGGCAGGCGGCAAGAAGCTGCCCGAGCTGGACGCCCTCACGATGGCGCGCCGCGCGATCGATGCGGGGGCCGCCGGCGTCGACATGGGTCGGAACATCTTCCAGAGCGACGCTCCGATCGCGATGCTCCAGGCCGTCCGCCGCGTCGTCCACGACGGCATCGGCGCGGAAGAGGCATACGACACGTTCCGTGCGCTGCGCAGCGAGTTCGGCCGCGCGACGGAGGGCGTCCGGTGACGACGACGCGGATCGACGGGCGCGCGTTGGACCACCTCCTGTCGAGCGGTCCGCGGCTGACCGTCGGGATGATCACGGCCGACCTCGGACACCTCGCCGACGAGATCGGCGTGTTGGCATCCGCGGGTGTGGAACTGGTCCATATCGACGTCATGGACGGCGTCTTCTGCCCGATGTTCACCGTCGGTCCGCCGGTCGTTCGCGCGATCCGGTCGCCGCTGCTCAAGGACGTCCATCTGATGATCGACGACCCGCTTTCGAAGGTCGACGCCTTCGTGGCGGCCGGCGCCGACCTGATCACCTTCCACGTGGAGGGCGCACGGCAACCGCATCGCGTCCTGCGCGTGCTCGGCGAGGCGGTCAACGCCAACGACCCGGAGCGCGGCCTCGTCCGCGGCATCGCGCTGAACCCGAGCACGCCGGTCGATGTCGTCGAGCCGCTGCTCGATGACGTCGAGATGGTCATGGTCCTCGCCGTCGATCCCGGCTGGGGCGGTCAGGCGTTCATCCCATCCACCGAGCGCCGACTCGAGCGGGCCCGCTCGATGATCGAGGCGTCGGGTCGGCGGATCCTCCTCGGCGTCGATGGTGGCGTCACGCGCGACAACGTCGGTCGCATCGCCGGGATGGGCGTCGATCTCATCGTCTCGGGCAGCGCGATCTTCGACGGCCGGGCTGCCGCCGAGAACGCGACCGCGATGCTCGATCTCGTCCGGGCTTCGCGCCCGGCAGTAGCCGCTGTGTGAAGGAGCTCGGACATGACTGACGTCCTCGACTCGCCGCCCGTTCTGGCCGAGACCTATGACCGCGTGCGACGCGAGTATGGCGGCGCGATCGGAAGGCACCGCTCGGAGCTCACGACGCCGGCGTTGGTCCTCGACCTGCCAGCCGCCAAGCGGAACATCCAGCGCATGGCCGATCACATGGCCACGCTGCCGTCCGAGATCCGGCCGCACATCAAGGTGCACAAGAGTCCCGAGCTGTCACGCCTCCAGGTCGAGGCGGGTGCGATCGGACTGTCGGTCGCCACGGTCTGGGAGGCGATCGTCCTCGTCCGTTCAGGGCTGGATCACATCCTGGTCGTGAACACGGTCGCAGGACCGGCCAAGCTCCGCGCACTCGCCGAGCTCGCACGGGACGCGGACGTGATGGTCGCCGTCGACAACCCGATCGGCGTGGATGCCCTCTCGCGCGCGGCGGTCGCGGCGGGCTCGCGGATCGGTGTCCTGGTGGAGGTCGACACCGGCATGGACCGGTGTGGCGTCGACAGTCCCGAGGAGGCGCTCGAGGTGGGGCGGCTCGTCGCGGACGCTGCGGGCCTGGAGCTCCGTGGGGTGACCGGGTACGAAGGTCACTGCTCCTTGACGCCCGACCACGATGAGCGACTCGCCAAGCAGCGGACGGCGATGGGCTACCTCGTCGAGGTCGCCGACGGCCTTGAGGCGGCGGGGCTGCCGGCACCGATCCGTTCGGCGGGTGGGACGGCGACCTGGGACTGGACGGCAGCACACCCCGGCATCACCGAGATCCAGGCGGGCACGTATGTCGTGATGGATAACTTCCACGGACGGATGGTCGGCGGCTTCGAGCACTCGCTGACGGTCCAGGCGACGGTCATCAGCCGGCGTCCGGACCGCGTGATCGTCGATGCCGGCAACAAGTCGATGGGCGCGGGCGACTTCGCGACGATCGTCGGCCACCCCCTGCCTGCGTTCCGGTTCGACGAGGAGCACGGGATCTTCGACGCGAGCGGCGGGACGTCGCTCAAGGTCGGCGACAGCGTCTCGCTCGTGCCGGGCTATTCGCCCTCGACCGTCAACTGGTACGACGCCTTCCATGTCGTCGAGGACGACGTCGTCGTCGATATCTGGCCGGTGATCCCGCGAGGACCCGGCCATCACGGATTGGTAGCGGCCTGACGGGCCTACCAGGCGGAGGTTCTGCGATGGAGAAGCGATTCGAGGGAAAGGGGGCCGTCGTCACGGGGGCCGGCCGCGGCATCGGGCGCGCGACGGCCGAGCAGTTCGCGGAGGAGGGCGCGGGCGTCGTCCTGTTCGGCTGGCACGCCGACGTGCTCGAGGACACTGCTGCCGGCATCCGCGAGAAGGGCGGCCGCTGCGAGATCGTGGTCGGCGACGTCTCCAAGCGGGCCGACATCCAGAAGGCGGTCCAGACGTGTTCTGAGGCGTTCGGACGGCACGACTACATGGTGGCCAACGCAGGCATCGCCGACTTCGTCCCGTTCCTGGAGGGAACCGACGAGTCCTGGGACCAGCAGATCGGGATCGACCTGAAGGGGACCTGGCTGGCCCTCCAGGAGGGCGCCCGTCAGATGGTCAAAGAGGGCCACGGCGGCGCGATGGTCGTCGTGTCGTCGACCAACGCATACCAGCCGGAACAGGAGGGCGTCTTCTACAACACGAGCAAGTCGGGCCAGGTCGCGGTGATGCATACCGCCGCGATGGAGCTCGGCAAGTACGGGATACGGGTCAACGGGATCGCCCCAGGGATCATCAATACCCGGTTGTCGTGGTTCGTGATCAAGGACCCGGTGCAGTCGAAGGTGTTCCTGGACCGGACGCCGATGGGCCGCTTCGCGGAGCCGGTCGAGATGGCCCGCCCGATCCTCTTCATGTGCTCCGATGACGCGTCATTCATGTCCGGCGCGCTGATGGTCGTCGACGGGGCCTACTCGGTCGGTCTGCCGGTCCCCGGCGTCCTCGACGAACCGCTGGTCCCGGGAGGCCTTCGGTGATGGATGACGCGGCGACGATGAGCGGCGGCGGGACGACGAGCGGCGGCGCAACGATGACCGCGACGGCGCGACCTCCGCTCGTGTCCATGGCTGAGTTCGACCGGATCTTCGAGTCGGTCAAGAACTGGGGTCGTTGGGGTCCCGACGACCAGCGCGGGACGTTGAACTACATCACGCCGGACAAGGTCCGGCAGGCCGCCGGACTCGTCCGGTCGGGTCGCCACGTCTCGATGGAGATCCCGATCAATCCGATCGCCGGGCCGGACAACCCCAACCCGGCGATCCATATGGTCACGCAGGCCCACGACATCGACATCGGCTCGAGCGGCCTGCGGTTCGGTCTCGATTTCCTGGGGATGGCCTGCCACGGCGACTGCCACAGCCATGTCGATGCCCTGTGCCACGTCTCGTACAAGGGCCAGGTCTACAACGGCAGGCGCGCCGAGGAGGTGCTCACGTCCAAGGGCGCCACGACGCTCGATATCGCGAACTACGGGACCGGGCTCGTCGGCCGGGGCGTGCTGCTCGATCTCCCGCGGTTCCGGGGCGTCAAGTGGCTCGAACCTGGCGAGGCGGTGACCCGCGCGGAACTGGAGGCGTGCGAGGCCGCGCAGGGCGTGTCGATCGGTGAGGGCGACATCTTCGTCTACCGCACCGGCCACCATCGCCGGCGCCTCGAGCTCGGCGCATGGAGCAACGACTACCCGCCGGCGGGCGAGGGAAAGGCCGGGCTTCACGTCGATACCGTCCCGTGGATGCACGAGCGGCGGATCGCGGCGTTCCTGCCCGACGGCGATGGCGAGGCGGTCCCGAGCACGGTCGAAGGGATGCTGTACCCGATCCATCCCCTGCAGATCGCGGCGATGGGGATGCTCGCGGCGGACAGCCTCCAACTGGAGGACCTCGCGAGGGCGTGCGAGGAAGAGGGCCGCTGGGAATTCATGGTCGTGGGCTTGCCACTCCGCCTCCCCGGCGGGACCGGCTCGCCCTGGAACCCGATCGCGATCTTCTGAGGAGGGAGCCATCGGAAGAAGCGACGATCGATCTTAAAGGGGAGGCAGGCCGACTGCCGAGAGTGGCAGTGGGGGAGGGAGGGAACCAGAACGGATGACCAGCGACCCACCACGTTTCCCGACGTTCAACCGATCCGGTAGGTGAGGAGCGACACATGACTGCTCAAACCGCGGCCGGGACCACGGTCGCCGAAACCAACCTCAAGCCAGGGGCCCTGCGGCTGCCATCGATCTTCATGCAGAGCCTGACGATGGTGGCCCCGGGCATCGCGGCGCTCTTCTATACGCCGGTGGTGGTCGGCCAGACGGGCCTTGCGGCCCCGCTGGCGTACCCCATCGCGTTCATCATCGTGTTGCTGACGGCGATCGTGCTCGCGCAGCTCGCACGCGCAGTGCCGGGAGCCGGCGGCTACTACAACTACGTCTCACGGGGGATCAACCCGTCTGCCGGGTTCCTCGTGTCGTGGCTGAACATCATCTTCGCCCCGCTCGTGCTGGGCGCGGTGACGGTGTTCGGAGGCTGGGTGCTCGCGAGCTCGCTCGAGTGGACCGGGCCGGCTCGAGACTGGTTCCCGATCATCTTCGGCGTCGTGATCGTCTCGATCGTGGCGGCCATCCAGTACCTCGGGGTCCAGCTCTCCGGCAAGACCCTGATCATCACCGGCGGGATCGAGCTCATCGTCGTCTCGCTGCTTGGCCTGTGGGGCCTGGCGAATCCCGGCCCGGGCGGACTCAACTTCGAGCCGTTCAACCCGGGTAACGCCTCGAGCACGGCCGGCCTGTTCATCGCCGCCGTCTTCGCCATCCAGGCCTTCACCGGCTGGGAGGGTGCGGCGCCGATGGCCGAGGAGTCTGAGAACCCGACCAAGAACGTGCCCCGGGCCCTCATCGGGTCGGTGATCCTGTTCGGGATCTTCATCGTGATCGTCCAGTGGGGCGTGATGGTCGGCTGGGGGACGGACCGGTTCGCCGACATCCCGAAGTCGCCCGAGCTGCCCGGGATCGTCCTGGCCAAGCAGTTCTGGGGCGCTGCGTGGGGGATCCTGCTGATCATGCTGATCAGCTCCGTGATCGCGGTATCGATCGCCTGCGCCAATGTCGGGACGCGCATGTACTACCGGATGGGAGCTGACGGCGCGTTCCCGCGGTGGTTCGGCAAGGTCCACCCGACCCGGCGCACGCCGGTCAACGCGATCATCGCGCAGTGGGTCCTGGCCCTGGCCACCATCGTCATCTTCTGTGGGGTCGCCGCGCTGTTCACGCCGGTCCCCGAAGGCGAGACGTCCGTCCCGCTCGACACGATCTACCAGAACCAGTACTACATCGATGGCTACCTGATCGGCTACGTCGTGCTGATCATCTACACGATGGGCAACATCGCGGCCTGGATGTTGTATCGGCGTGAGCGACGGTCAGAGTTCAGCTGGGTGCTGCACGGCCTGTTCCCGATCCTGTCGACTCTCGGCATGATCGTGGTCCTGCTGTTCTCGCTGAATTTCTTCGGCCCGAATCTCGAGTTCCAGCCGGACAAGTGGACGCTGCCGCCGGCGCCGTTCAACATCCCGGTCGTCTTCGTCGGCGTCTGGTTCATCCTCGGGTTGATCCTCGTGGCCTACCTGCGCTCGTCGGGTCATACCGACTGGATGCAGGCCGCCGCGGACGGCGCGTCGGAGCGACCGGCGACGCCGGAGGAGGTCGAGGCCCTCAAGGGCGAGTGGTGAGCGTTCCGCGCTGACCGTTCGTGGTCTCGCCCCGGGCAGTCCCTCCGCCCGGGGCGGGACGTTCCTTCGACGGACGAAGCGAGGGAAAGTCCGAGGCACGCCATGCCGCAACTGTTCGGTCGCCAGCTCGGACGCACCGAGCTGCTACGTCGCGTCGGCCGGCTCGACCAGGTCGCCGGCGTCCGCCTCGTCACGTTGGGTGACGGGGCCGGTCGCGGCGTCCGCCTGATCGAGTTCCGGACCGGGACCGGCTTCGCGTTCGACGTCGTGGTCGACCGTGCCTTCGACATCGGACGATGCGAGATGGCCGGCACGCCGCTGGCCTGGATCGCCAATCCCGGGACGGTGGCGCCGTGGTTCTACGAGAACGACGCATGGGGCTGGTTCCGCGCGTGGGGCGGCGGGATGGTCGTGACCTGCGGTCTCGATCACACTCTCGGACCGGGCGAGGACTCCGCTGAGGACTATCACCAACCGCACATCCGCACGAAGCAGTCGTTCGGACTCCACGGGAGGATCGGTGGGTTGCCGGCGCGACTCGTCGGATACGGCGAGCGCTGGGACGGCGACGAGTGCGTCCTGTGGGCCGAAGGCGAAGTGCTCCAGTCGGCGATCTTCGGCGAGCACCTGACGCTGCGTCGGCGGGTCGAGGCGAGGGTCGGCCAGAGCCGGTTCACGATCCACGACGTGGTCGAGAACGTCGGTCACCACCCGACGAGCCACATGTTCCTCTACCACTGCAACGCAGGGTTCCCGGTCGTCGACGACGGCTCCCGATTGCTCGTCCCGAGCTCGCGGACCACGACCGATTACGGGGTCCCGATCGACGGCTACGCGACGATGAGTGCGCCCATCGAAGGCTTCACCGAGGCGTGCTTCGAGCACGAGCTCATCGCGGAGGCGTCCGGGACGGTGCCCGTCGCGGTCGTCAACGACGCGCTCGGGGTCGGCGTCTACCAGCAGTTCCGGATCGACCAGCTCGGCCACCACACCGTCTGGCGGATGATGGGCGAGGACACGTACGCGGTCGCCATGGAGCCATCGACCAACCGCGACGCGGGCCGTTGGGACGCCCGGGAGCGCGGTGAGCTCCAGGTGCTGGCGCCTGGCGAGAGCCGCGAGTACGACCTTGAGATCGGCGCGCTCGTCGGAGGATCGGACATCGCGTCGTTCGAACGGCGCGTCAGCACGATCGCGCCGGGTGTGCCGGCCTGAGCGGGATGGACGAGCGGGAGCGTGCGATCCAGGCGGCGATCCGTCGACCGCTCCCGCTCCCGTATCACCCGCTCTACCGGTTCTACGAGGGCGGCTCGCTGACGCGTCAGTTCAGGGGCCTGCCGGATCGACCTGATGACTGGTGGTCGGAGGACTGGGTCGGATCGGTGACGCGGGCCGGCAACGACGACCCGGAGGGGCGACCGCAGGGGCTGAGCGAGGTCGATATCCCGGGCGTCGGAGCGGTGCCGCTCGCGACCATCATCGAGGCGTTCCCCGAAGCGATGGTCGGCGAGGCGTTCGCGAGCCGATGGGGCCCGATCAGCGGCGTCCTCGTCAAGCTCCTGTCGCCCGCCGGACAGGTACCACTCCACGCGCATCCGAGTCGCGAGTGGGCGGAGCGTCACCTCGGATCGCGCTTCGGCAAGACCGAGGCGTGGATCCTGCTCGACACGCCCGGCGATGGTCAGGAACCCGCGTACGCGGGGATCGGCTTCCACGAAGGTGTCACCCGTGCATGGTTCCGCGACGCGGTCGACAGGCGTGACCTGGCGGCGATCCGCGCATCCCTCCATCGGACGCCGATCAGCCCGGGCGAGGTGTACGTCGCCCACGCTGGCGTGCCCCACTTCCTCGGTCCCCGGATCTCATTCATCGAGGTCCAGGAGCCGTCCGACCACCTGGTCATCCCCGAGACCTCGGGCGACGACGATGCCGGCGCGACGATGGGTCTCGGCTGGGACCTGGCCCTCGACATGATCGACTACACGGCGGCCTCGGCCGAGGCGACGTTCGCGCGGGCGCGCCAGCGCCCGACGGTCGTCCGCCAGCAGGGCGACAGCCGCGAGACACGACTGTTCGACGGCGCCGTCACGCCGTTCTTCGATGCGACCCGGCTCGATGTCGCCGATCGTCTCGAGGTCGACGACGGCCGGTTCGCCATCGGGATCGTGGTCGACGGCGAGGGGTGGCTCGAAGGCGAGTTCGGGCGGCTCCCGGTGACGCGCGGCCAGACGTTCGCGACGGCCGCCGCTCTGCCGCTCGACGTCGTGGCGGAGACGTCGCTGCTGTCGATCGTGCGATGCATGGGTCCCGCCACGTGAGGGGGGCGAGGCTTCGATGACCGACAGCGCAGCCTTGCCGGTGGGGATGGCCGGGCTGCAGTACCCGATCACGCAGATCTCACTGGCCGTCCGCGACCTCGACGCAACGATGGAGCGCTATCACCGAGCGTTCGGCTGGGCGCCCTGGCAGGTATTCGACCATGTGCCGCCCGTCCACCACGCGACGATGCTTCGCGGCGAGCCCGTCCACTACGCGTTGCGTGGCGCCGAGGTCTACGTCGGGTCGGTCAACTTCGAGCTGCTGCAGCCGCTCGAGGGTCCGAACCTCTGGACCGAGTTCATGGATCAGGGCGGACCGGGGATCGCCTCGATCGCCACGATGTTCCACGAGCGGTTTGACGGCGACGCGGTCAAGGCGGCGTTCCAGGAGCGCTACGGGATCCCCGTCACGATGAAGGCCGACATCGGCGACCACATCGAGTACTACTACCTCGACACCGAGGCGCGATTCGGCTGCCTCATCGAATCGGGCAGCGGTCACGCGATCGACTTCGTCCATCCGGCGTCGGTGTACCCGCACCAGGGCGCGGAGCCCGGACGGTCGCCCACGACAGGCCTCGAGTACGCCATCAGGTCGGTGACGCTGCTCGTGCGCGACCTTGAGCCGGCCGTTGAGGCATACCGCGAGGCGTTCGGCTGGGGACCGTTCTCGATGACGATCGTCTCCGGCGGCGAGCGCTCCCCGGAAGCGCGCGTCGCGTCCGCGCTGGTCGGCGATACGCGGTTCGAGATCGTCGAGCCGCTCGGCGACGGTCCCTGGAGGGCCGTTCTCGAGCGCGACGGCCAAGGTCTCGCCGCGATCGGTCTGGGTCTCGCGGATGGAGAGGCAGAGGACGTCGCTCGCTCCGCGCTGGTCGATCTCGGCGCGGCTGTCATCGCCGAGGTCGGGTCGGCGCCCGGTCGCGGCCGCCCCGCGTGGACGCTGCACGACGGCCGGCGCGACTTCGCGTGCCTCATTGCCATCGGAAACCTGCCGCTCGATCGAACCGCGCCCCGCCCGCGTTCCATGCTTGCAACGTGATCGAGCGTCGCGCTCGCGCGCTGACGTCGCCAGCGGCGGCAGGCTGGTCCGATGGCGATCCTCGTCGGCACGTCCGGGTTCGATTACAAGGATTGGCGCGGGCCGTTCTACCCGCGCTTCATCAAGGGCAGCGATCGACTCGCGTTCTACGCCGAGCACTTCGCGACCGTCGAGCTCAACGTCACCTTCTACCGGATGCCGGCCGCTTCGGCCTTCGCCGGCTGGCGGGACGCTGTCCCTGACGGGTTCGTGTTCGCCGTCAAGGCCAGTCGATACCTGACACACATCAAACGGCTGGTCGATCCGCAGGGGTCGGTCGACTTCCTGATGGAGCGAGCCTCGATCCTGGGCGATCGACTCGGGCCGATCCTGCTGCAGCTTCCGCCATCGATGGAGATCGACCTCGATCGACTCGAACGCACGCTCGAGGCGTTCGGGCGCGACGTCCGGGTGGCCGTCGAGCCGCGGCACAAGAGCTGGTTCGTGCCGGCGCTGTGCGATGTCCTCGGCCGGCATGACGCGGCGTTCGTGATGGCCGACCGTCGGTCACGCCCGATCACGCCATTGTGGATGCCGGCAGCGTGGGCGTATCTCCGGCTGCACGAGGGGAGGGCAGTTCCCCGGCCGTGCTATGGGCGAGGGGCATTGCGCTCCTGGGTCGACCGGATCGCCGGCGCGGACGAGGGCTACGTCTACTTCAACAACGACCACCGAGCGTGCGCGGTCGCGAACGCGGCGACATTCGAACGGGTGCTGGAGCGGCATCGGTCGGGGGCGTGATTCGGGGGGCGCGATTCAGGGACGCCCGGCCACCCCGGATCGGTGCCTTCGGCACTTCGCCGCGCACGCCAGACCCGCGACGCTGGACCGGCGAAGGAGGTAACCATGCGCAGATCCATGTTCGTCCTCGCCGTTCTCGCCAGCCTCGTGCTCGGCGGCCTCGCGTGGTGGCGGCGTCATCCCCGGTTCGGATCGGGTTGGGTCAATCGAGTCGTCGATCCATGGCTGATCCGCCGCGGGATCGTCAGCGAGTCCGACGGCGAGATCGGCCTGATCGAGCACGTCGGCCGGAAGTCCGGGACCGTTCGGGTATCGCCAGTCCATCCTGTCCCTACGGAGAACGGGTTCCGGATCATCGTCCCGCTCGGGTTCGAGTCGCAGTGGGCACAGAACGTGCTGACGGCTGGTCGATGCCGGCTTCAGGTCGGCGAAGTCGTGTATGAGCTCGATGAACCGATCCTCGTCTCGCCGATGCTCGTCGAAGGACTGCCATTTGCCGTGCGCCGGCTGATGGTGTTGCTCGGGTTCGAGTACCTCGACCTGCATCGCTTTTCCGAGGCGCCCGGGACGCTGGTCGTCGCAGCGGAGGCGCCGGCGCCCGAGATCGAGCCCGAGCCCGAGCTCCTCCCCGTCTGATCCCGGCCTTCAGCCACCCATCCCTGCCGTCCCGACGGCGGCACGCGGCGGCTGGCGGACCGCGCGGGGCGTGTTCCATGCGGTGCCTGCCTCGCACGGACTGGCACGCCGTCCCGCCACCGGACGTGGTCGCGGCCCGACGGCGTGATGCACCCGGCACGTGTCGCCGCTCGTCGGCGCGTGTCGCTGGCGCATCCCCGGACGGAACTTAGTCCGAACTATTGACAAAGTGGCGGTCGCGGCTAGGATGCTCTTTGTCCAGTCAGCGGACGAAGTCTGTGTCGGCCATGTAGACGGCACGATTCCGGAGGGCACGATCCCGGCGATGGGGCGAACGGAACGCACCGACTTCCAGGCCAAGGCGACGCACGCCCAGACGCGTGCCCACAACGCCGCGCTCGTCCTCCGCGCGCTCTACGACCTGGGCCCGATCTCGCGCGCTGACATCGCGCGACTGACGGGGCTCACGCGAACGAGCGTCGGCGAGCTCGTCAGCGAGCTCGAGAAGGACGGCTTGGCGACGGAGGTCGGGCGTGGTCCGAGCACAGGCGGCAAGCAGCCGACCCTCGTCGCCCTCAACGCCAACTCGCGGACGATCGTCACGCTCGACCTCGGCGAGCGCACCTTCACGGCAGCCCTCGCCAACCTGAGAGGCGAGCTTGCCGCGCGGACCAGCCGGGACCTCGAGGGTCGCGACGGCGAGCAGGCTCTCCAGCTCGTCCACGAGCTGATCGATGAAGTGCGCGCCGCCGCCACGACCCCGATCCTCGGCATCGGCGTCGGGACGCCGGGCATCGTCGACCAGACGGGCACGATCCGATGGGCGGTCAGCCTCGACTGGCAGGACCTGCCATTGGCGCAGATCCTGCAGGAGCGCCACGACCTACCGACCGTCGTCGCCAACGACAGCCGTGCCGCTGCCTTCGCCACGTACCTATTCAAGGGCGACCTCCGACCGCCGAACCTCGCGGTCATCAAGGTCGGTCGGGGCATCGGCGCGGGGCTGATCCTTAAGGACCAGCTCTTCGGCGGCGACAACGAGGCCGCCGGCGAGATCGGACATGTGGTCGTCGATCGCGACGGCGACGCCTGCCACTGCGGTCGATACGGCTGTCTCGAGACCGTCGCCAGCGCCCCGGCGATCATCCGCCACACCGGCGCCGCGTCGTTGGAGGCCTTGGCCGCACGAGCGAGGCAAGGCGACGAAGCCGCGCTCGGCGCGGTGCGGACGGCCGGTCGCGCGCTCGGCGGCGCGATCGCGTACCTGGTGGCAACGCTCGATGTCCGGCATATCTCGCTCGTCGGGACGATGACGACGCTCGGCGATCCGTGGCTCGACGCGGTCCGTGACGAAGCTACGTCCCGCAGCCTCGCGGCCACCGGCCAGGAGACCGTCATCGAGAACGGCGGTAGTGGCGAGGACGTCACGCTGCTCGGCGCCTGTGCGCTCCTGCTCACCCGTGAGCTCGGGCTCACGGTGCATCGATGATCGAGCGCAACGGCACGGTGCCGCGCCCCGTCGCCGGCATCGACATCGGCGGCACCAAGATCGCAACCCTCATCGTCGACGCCGACGGCGCCGTCCTCGGTCGTGCCACCCACGCCTCCTCCGTGGGTGACCAGGGCGGCGCCGTGGCGTCCATCGCCGCGTGCCTCGACGACGCACTCGGCCGCGCCGGCCTGACCGGGCCCGACCTCGCCGCGGTCGGCGTCGGCGTCCCCGGTCGGGTCGACCCCGAGCGGGGTCACGTGACGCTCGCCGTCAACCTCGGCTGGACCGACTTCGCGCTGCGCGACGAGTTGGTCGCGGTGCTCGGCCGCCCCGTCGTGATCGAGAACGACGTCCGAGCGGCCGCCGTCGGTCTGTACGAGCGCCACGTGATCGATGGCGCCGACAACATCGCCTACCTCGCGGTCGGCACCGGGATCGCCGCGGGCGTCGTCCTCGATGGGAAGCTCCACCGCGGCGCTCGCGGCCTCGCAGGGGAGATCGGCCACGCGATCGTCGAGCTGGGTGGACCGCGCTGCCAGTGCGGCCAGAACGGCTGCCTCGAAGCGTTCGCGTCCGGACCGTCGATCGCCCGGCGCGCGGGTGCGACGTCCGCCAAGGAGGTCTACGAGCGCGCCGCGGCCGGGGACGAAGCCGCCCGGGAACTCACCGAGGACGTCGGGCGACGACTCGCCTGGGCGATCCACACGCTCGTCATGACCTACGACGTCCAGCGCGTCGTGGTCGGTGGCGGCGTGTCCCATGCCGGTTCCGCGTTCGAGGCCCCGCTGCGGCGGGAGGTCGAACGCCTCAGGGAGGCCTCGGCACTCGCCGGGGAGCTGTTGCCGGCCGACATCGTCGAGGTCCTGCCACCGGAAGCCGAGGCCGGCGCATGGGGCGCCGTCGCCGTGGCGAGGACCGCGATCGCTCGGACCACGGATAGGGGATCGGAGGTGGTGAGCCACGCCTAGAGCCGATCAGCCGATCCCGCGACACCGAAGTCAGACACAGAAACACCGGAACGAGAGCAAGCACCAAGGAGGAGCGATGGACACGAAGTTGAAGCGCCATCTCGGGTTACTGCTGGGCGTGTTGTTCGTGATCTCGGCCTGCGCCGGCCAGACGCCCAGCACCGCGCCGAGCAGTGCGCCGAGCGCGGCGCCGAGCACCGAAGCGAGCCCGTCGGCCAGTACCGCCGCCGAGTCGGCCGCGCCGACACCGCTCGCGGCCGACCCCGCCGAGGCGGTCATCAAGGACATCGAGCCGGGTGCCTCGATCAGCGTCTGGACGTTCTGGCTATCGCCGACGTTCGACAAGTGGATCGCGGACACGATCAGCCGGTTCAAGGAGACGTACCCGGGTGTCGAGGTCAAGTGGGAAGACCACCAGGCCACGTTCCAGGACGACCTCAAGAACGCCTTCGCAGCCGGCAACGCGCCGGACGTGATCAACCTGTCGGTCGGTGAGGGCTGGGTGTCGGATTACGCGACGCGCAACCTGCTTCTCCCGCTCGACGCGGTCCCGCAGGAGGTCAAGGACGGCTACTTCGAGGGCTTGTGGAAGTCACAGAACGTGGCTGGCAAGAACTACCAGTTCCCGTTCTACCAGGGCGTCAGCGTCGAGCTGATCAACAAGCGCTTCTTCGAGGCCGCCGGTCTCGATCCTGCGGCGTTCCCGAAGAACGTCGAGGAACTGCCCGCCCTCTGCAAGACCCTCAAGGAGAAGGCGAGCGTCGTGTGCGACCTGCGCCTGACGGTCAATGACCTGCTCGCGCAGATGGTCTACGAGGGCAACGTCAAGGTCCTCTCCGATGACGGCACGGCATTCACGTTCGACTCGCCCGAGGGCGTCGCGTGGCTGCAGATGTACGCCGACATGGTCAAGGACGGCACGGTCGACAACACCGCGCTGACGACCAAGGACGACCGCACCGGTCTGCTGATCTTCTCGGCCGGCCAGGCGCCGTTCTATCAGACCGGGCCGAACCTCATCCGTGAGGTCAAGGCCAACAACGCCCAGCTCTACGGCGACCTCGCGGTCGTGCCGGCGCCCGTCGGCAAGTCCGGCGTCATCGGCAAGGGCCTGATGGGCATGTCGGTCAACGCCAAGACCAAGTACCCGAACGCGTCGATGGCGCTCGCGCAGTTCTTCACGAACGCGCGGACGCTGACCGAACTGTCGAAGCAGTCGGCCGTCTATCCCTCGTCGGCGAAGGCCTTCGAGGATCCGTACTTCAGCTCCACGTCACCGCTCATCGAGGACAGCGCGCGGGGCTCCGCCCAAGCGGCGATCTCGAAGTACGCGGACATCGTTCCGACCATCCCCAACAAGGGTGACGTGAACGCCGTCGTCCTCGCGGCCGTCGAGAAGGCCCTGTTCGGGAACGTTCCCGTCCAGCAGGCCCTGACCGATGCGGTCACCGAGGCCAACAAGCTGCTCGACTGAGCTAGCTAGAGCATGTCGGCCCGCCTCCCTTCCCCCAGGAGGCGGGCCGATACCTTCCCAGGGTCCAGGTCATGACACTGCGACGCCGACTCACCCCGTACGCGTTCCTCGCACCGGCGCTGATCCTGCTCGGCGTCTTCGTCTTCTACCCGATCGCCGCCGTCATCTACTACAGCCTGACCGACTACGACATCGTCACGCCGCCGGTCTTCATCGGCCTCGATAACTTCGCCCGGCTGCTCGGCGATGACGTCCTCCGCCTGGCGCTCCTGCACTCATTCGTCTATCTGCTCGTCACGCCGATCCTGATCGCGCTCTCGATCGCGCTCGCGATCGTCGTCAATCGCAAGCTGCGCGGGATCCACGTCTATCGGGCGCTGTATTTCGTGCCCGCCGTGAGCGGCTCGATCGCGATCGGGCTGACCTGGCGCTGGCTGTTCGACCGGAGCGGGTTCATCAACTCGGTGCTGGTGTCGTGGGGCGTCATCCACGAGCCGATCCAATGGCTCGCTACGCCCTCACTGGTCCTCCCGCTGGCGATGATGCTCACGATCTGGGCGGGCATCGGCTACTACTCGGTCATCTTCCTCGCGGGTCTCCAGAACGTACCCGAGGAGCTGTACGACGCGGCGCGGATCGACGGCTGCAACGACCTCCAGAAGCACTGGTATGTGTCGATCCCGGCGTTGCGACCGCAGATCGTGTTCGTCGGCGTGATCTCCAGTCTCGCGGCGCTCAAGGTGTTCGACGAGATCTATGTCCTGACCGGTCGGACGGGCGGGATCCTGAACAGCGGCGTCACGATGGTCTTCTACCTATGGCAGCAGGCGTTCGAGCGATCGAATGCCGGGTATGCATCGGCGATCGCGATCGTGCTGCTGCTCGTCACGCTCGGGTTCTCGATCGTCAACGTGCGCCTCCTAGAGCGCGGCCAGGGGCCAGCCCGATGAGCGTCCGATGACCGCCACTTCGACGACCGTCGCGGACATCCGCCTCGCCGAGGGCACGCGGAGGCGCGCGACGCGCGGGAGTCGATGGCTGCGCAATGCCGGGTGGTACGTCGTGCTGACCGTGGTCGCGGTCGTGACCGTGTTCCCGTTCGCGTGGATGCTGCTGACGTCGATCAAGGGCCCAGCCGACCCGATCACGTCGGTGCCGCCGCAGTTCCTGCCGAACGACCCGACGCTGGCGGCCTACGCGCGCGTCTGGGAGTCGCTGCCGATCGCGAACTACTTCCTCAATTCGACGACCGTCGCGATCGCGACCGGCCTGCTCAACATGCTGGTCGCCGCGATGGCCGCGTACCCGCTGGCGAAGATGCGGTTCGCCGGCCGCGAGTTCGTCTTCTACCTGCTACTCGCGACGTTGATCGTGCCGGCCCAGCTCACGTACATCCCGAGCTTCATCCTGGCCGTCAACGTCTTCCACTACTACGACGCGCTGCCGGCGCTGATCTTCCCGAACATCGTGAGCGCCTTCAACATCTTCCTGCTGCGTCAGGCGTTCCGCGGCGTGCCCGACGAGCTGGTCGACGCGGCCCGTGTCGATGGCGCCGGGGAGTGGCGGATCTGGTGGTCGATCCTGCTGCCGATCATCCGGCCGTCGCTGGCAGCGGTCGCGATCTTCACGTTCGTCACGTCGTGGAACGACTTCCTGTGGCCGTCGCTGATGCTGCACACGCCGAAGGGGATGACGCTGCCGGTCGGGCTGGCGGCGCTGCAGGGGTTCTTCTCGTCCGACTTCCGGTCGATCGCGGCCGGCGTCACGATGACGGTCGTGCCGATCCTGCTGTTCTTCGTAGTCGTGCAGCGCTACTTCGTCCGCGGGCTGTCGGGCGCGGTCAAGGGGTGACGGCGGCGACCGACACGATCCTCGGGCGGGTGATGCTCGCGTTCGAGGGGTTCTCGGTCCCGGATGCTGTGGCCGATCGATTGCGGGCGGCGCCGGCCGCCGGGTTCACGTTGTTCCGGGCGCTCAACGTCGAGTCGCCCGGGCAGGCGCGTGCGTTGACGTCCTCGCTCCAGGAGGTCGCGGGCGGTGGACTGTTGATCGCCGCCGATCAGGAGGCGGGCCAGTTCATCGCGCTGGGCGAGGGGTCGACGCCGTTCGCCGGGAACATGGCGCTCGGCGCGGTCGATGACGTAGGGCTGACCGAACGGGTCGGGCGGGCGATCGGCCTCGAGGCCCGCGCGATGGGTGTGAATGTCGTCTATGCGCCGGTGCTCGACGTGGCGTCGAATCCATCGAACCCGGCCCTTGGCATCCGTGCCTTCGGCGACGATCCGGCGCTGGTCGCCCGGCACGGGGCGGCGATGGTCCGCGGGCTGCAGTCGGCCGGCGTCGCGGCGTCGATGAAGCACTTCCCGGGAGCCGGCGAGGCGGCCGCCGATCCGCATCATGGCGTCGTCACCGTCGCGGCCTCGCGCGCGATCCTCGATTCGCGCGAGCTGACGCCGTTCCGCGCGGCCATCGGCGCAGGCGCGCGCGTCGCGATGTCGGCCCACGTCGCGCTGCCGGCCGTGACGGGGTCCTCGAGCGTCCCGGCGACGCTGTCCCGTTCCGCGATGACTGATCTCCTTCGAGGCGAGCTCGGGTTCGACGGGGTGTCGATCACTGACGCGCTCGACATGGCTGGCGTGGCCGGGCGCGACGGCATCCCGGACGTCGTCGCGGCGGTCCGCGCGGGCGTCGACCTGCTGTTGACCGCGGCGGACCCGGAGGCGCGGGGAGCGATCGACCACGCGCTGGTGGACGCGGCCGGTCGAGGGGGGTTCGATCCTGGGGAGATGGCGGCCACGGAACGGCGGCTTGCGTCCCTCCGCCAGTGGCTCGCGTCGTTCGGCGAGCCGCCCGATATGGACGTCGTCGGCGCACGAGAACATGCCGCTCTCGCCGCCGAACTTGCCTCGCGGTCGATGACGCTCGTTCGCGATCCCGCCCGGCTACTGCCGGTCCGCTGGTCGTCCGTCGGGCGGATCCTCGCCGCCATGCCGCGACCGACCGACCTGACGCCGGCCGACACCTCGTCCACGGTCGCGCCCGCCCTCGGCGTGGCTCTCCGTCGATACCATGGCGACGTGGACGAGGTGGTCGTCGAATCCGAACCCGATCAGGCGGCGATCGCCGTGGTCCGGGATCGCGCGGATGCCGCCGACCTCGCGGTCATCGGCACCATCGATGCACACCGGCTCCGTTCGCAGCTCGACCTCGTCGACGCTGTCGTCTCCACCGGCACGCCGACGATCGTCGTCGCCATGCGCGGGCCGTGGGATGTGGCGGCGGCGCCGGCGGGCGTCACCGCGCTCGCGACCTACTCGATCCTGCCGGGTTCGCTCGACGCGCTCGCCGCGGTGCTCGACGGCGCGGCCGCGCCCGGCCATCTCCCCGTGGCGGTATGACGCTCCGCGGCGAGATCCTCGACCAGCCGGAGGTCGCGCGTCGGTTCCTCGCGCGCGTGCCGGACGTGTTCGGTCCGCTCGCCGAACGGATCCGCGCGCACGACGTCGATCACGTCGTCATCGCCGCACGTGGCACCAGCGATCACGCGGCGATCTACGCGCAATACGTGCTCGGGGTTCGCCACGCGCTGTCGGTGGGTCTCGGCACGCCGTCGGTCATCTCGCTGTACGGGGCGCATCCCCGACTCGATCGGTCGCTCGTCATCGGGATCAGCCAGTCGGGGGCATCACCGGACGTCGTCGCTGTCGTCGCGGCGGGTCGGTCGCAGGGTGCCCCGACCCTGGCGATCACCAACGACCCGACGTCGCCGCTCGCGCTCGCAGCCGAGACCTGCATCGACCTGGGCGCCGGCCCCGAGCTGGCGATCGCCGCCACCAAGACCTACACGACCGAGCTGTTGGCGATCGCTTCGCTGTCCGCGGCTCTTTCCGGCGATCCGGCCGATGCCGCGGCGCTGAGCAGGGTGCCGGACGCGATGGCGTCCGCGCTCGAGCTCGAGCCCGCTGTCGAGTCGATGGCCCGCGATCAGGCGTCGGCGGACCGACTGCTTGTGCTGGCGCGCGGCTACGAGTACGCGACGGCGCGCGAATGGGCGCTGAAGCTCAAGGAACTGGCTCGGGTCTTCGCTGACCCGTATTCCGCGGCCGACTTCGAGCACGGGCCCCTCGCGCTGCTCGAACCCGGCGTGCCCGTCCTCGCGACCGTCCGGCCGGGGCCGACCGCCGCGTCACTCGTCGAGCTGCTTCGACGGTTGCGCGACGAGCTCGCGGCGGACATCGCGGTCGTGTCGGATCAGGCGGACGCGCTCGAGGTCGCGCGATGGCCCTTCCGGCTCGCCGCCGGAACGCCGGAATGGCTCGGCCCGATCGTGTCGATCGTGGTCGGGCAGCTGCATGCCATGTATCTGGCCGGCGCACGGGGCGTGGACCCGGAACGTCCGCGCAACCTGAACAAGGTGACGCGTACCCGATAGGCGCGGCCGGCGGGTCGGCGACCTCCCCCGGGCGACCGGTATGGCGTCGTGCACCACATGCACGTCGCCGTAGCTCATCTCGAGGGGCGACGGCACGCCGAGCGGCGGGCTCGATGCGCATCCGAAACGCCCGCAGCCGACGAATCCTGTGTTGCAGCGGCGCACGTCGTTTTCGTCGCGTGCCGGAGATCGGCACTACACTGCCCCGCACACGTTCACCCAGAACGGAGGATCGATGCGTCGACGAGGGGTCTGGAGACGCCGCCTGAGTAGGGCGGGGGCCACGCTCGCGATCGGAGCCCTGATCGGCTTTCTCGTGCCGACCGTCACGCAGGACCTCACACCGAAGCCCGAGACCCAGGCACGTACCGCCGAATCGCCGGTCGCACGGCAGTTCATCACCGCGTATGTCGCGGATGACCAGGCGACGCTCGATCTCCTGGGCGTATCAGCCGCGGTCAAGGCGAAGTCGGCGCGGGTGAAGGCGGAGTACGTCAAGGTCGATCCGCCCGTCCACCTCGGATCGTGGGTGGTCGGCAGTGGGCTGTCGCTCCACGCGTATGCATCACACGTCGTGGATAACTCGGGCGCTGACGGTCAACTCGCCTGGCGCGTCGCGACGCAGGCCGGACGCGTCGAGCTGATCGACCCGCCGCCGTCGGTGCAGACGCCATGAGTGCCGAGCCAGCTCGCCGTCCCGAGGACGAGGAGGCGTCGGCGCCTGCGCCCGATGACACAGCACGGGGGGCCGAGGCAGCCCCCGCGACCGCGGCCGCGCAGCCGGCCGCCCAGCCG
>JBKPMM010000173.1:0-19989 GCA_046732155.1 Chloroflexota bacterium
TACCGGAACTATCCTGGCGGACCACCGACGTACGAGCTCCGGCGGGTCTCGGGAGGACCTGACGTGTTCATCGTCGAAGCGCGCGGGGATTACTCGGGCACGATCGTCTACCTGACCAGCATCATCGAGTTCCGCGACGGCATGATCCAGCGCCAGACGGACTACTTCGCCGAGGCGTTTCCGGCGCCAGCATGGCGGGCCCAGTGGGTGGACGCGCCGGCCTGATCGGCGGGCGTGGAAAAGGAGCAGGCCCACCAGATCCGTCCGATGAACTCCCCCCAGGATGATTCCGCCCCCCGAGGGCCTGCTCCCAACTGATCGTGCCACGCCGACCTTGCGGCGCGCATTACAAGGCGCTGCGACGGGAGCGTCCTCCGTCGCCATGAAGCTCGACTGGGACGTAGCGCGGGGCGACAGCGCATGATCTAGCCGGCTCTCGTCCCACCGCCTTCACGTTCCGCGAGCTGCTGCACCTGCCATTCGTGCACGCCGGGCAGCCAATCGCCGTTCGGGCCCGATGGATCGAGCCGGGGGTCGTCAGGGTCGACACCGTCGCGCAGCGTCTCGACGTACGCACGATCCCGCGCGATCCGTTCGCGAAGGTCATCTGCGCCACCGATCGACCCGTGACCGGGGACGACGACGTCGACGTCGCCTGCGATGCCGTCGAACAGCCGGAGGGCGACGAGATAGTCCTCGATCGGGTCGGCCGCCTTCAGGTCGAGGAACGGCATCAGGATGTCGGAGAGCATGTCGCCGGCGACGAGGACCCGCGGCTCCTCGATGAGCAGCGCGGCATGGCCGATCGCATGCGCCCGATGCTCGACGATCCGGACCCCTGGGCCATCCCAGGGGATCCGCGCAGCCCCGGCGGGGAGACCGGTGATGTGCCCGAACAGGTCCATGGGGATCTGGTCCGCGATACCGGGCGGCAGGACCCCGGCGACCCGGTCCCTCCAACCGGCGTCGGATAGCACGGCTTCGATGTCAGCGGCGCAGCGGGCCGTCGCGTACCGAGGCCCTTCGCCCAACTCGAGATGCCACAGCACGTGATCCCAATGCGGATGCGTCGCGAACCCCACCTCGACCCGCCGGCCCGCCTCGCGAATGTCGTTCGCGAGCGCACCGAGCTCCGGGCCGGTGATCCCAGGGTCGATGAGCAGGACGCCGCTCGCGCCTTGCACGACGACGGCGTTGCTTTGCAGGAAGTCGCTCACGTGGAGCTGCACACCCTCGGCGATCTCGCTTAGCATCGCTCCTCCGTCCGTGGCCGGATATCTCGATCGAAGCGTGCGCCCCTCGGCAGCCTCACGCACCGGCCAGTCGGCGGACCGGACCGGGGACCGGATCGGGTCACGCAGGGCCACCCGGTGATACGTTGGCTGAAGGCCGATGTGGGGGCGTCGTATCCGAATCCGCGGGGTGATCCATGAGTGAGTTGCTCGGTATCGCACGGTTCAGGTTTCACGAGGGCAAGCGCGATGAGTACCTGCGCCTAGCCGAGCAAGCAGATGCGCTCGTTGCGGCGAACGAGCCCGGAACGCTGCAGTACGACCTGTTCCTCAATGACGACCAGACCGAGTGCATGATCGTCGAGCGATACCGGGACTCGGATGCGGCGATCGCCCATGCGGCCAACGTCGGCCATCTGTTCGCTGACGTCTTCGCGACCGTCACGCTCGTTCACGGCGAGCTGCTGGGCGACCTGAGCGATGAACTGCGATCGAACCTGGCCGGTAGCGAGGTACCGGTCGTCTTCACGCCCTACCGTGTCGGCCGCACGGCGGACGGGCGATGAACTACCGCTAGTAGCCGCGGGAGACCGGCGAGTCCGGTCGTCAGTCGGAGACACGGCCCCGGGACGCCGCGTGCATCGATCGGGGGAACTCCTCGGAGTCCAGCATCGCGCGGGCTTGATCCCAGAACGCCTTTACGATCCCCGCAAAGTCGATCTCGCGCGATGAGACTCGAAGCTGGATCGAGGCCCAGACGGCCCAGCCGATGTGCGCGATCGTCGAGTGTGGCGGCGACCATCGTCGATGAGGTTGTCAGAGCTCAGATCGTTGTGGCTGGGGACCGAATCCATCGGCAGGACGGCGAGCGCTCGGGCGGCCAGGCGCACCCGGTCCATTCGTTCCGGGAGCCCCTCGGGGATCGCGATCTGCCGCTCGTCGCATATCCGCAACCAGCGCTCGGCGGTGCGGAACATGTCGAAATCCGATCGGAAGCGGGGGCCGGCGTGGAGTGTTCGAAGCGTACCCGCCACCCTTGGGATCCGGTCCCCCAGGGCGATCGTCTCGTCCGTCAACGTCTCGCCCTCGACGTACTCGAGGATCATGACCTGCCAGTCATCAAGGTACTCGACGACCCGTGGCGAGACGCCCGACGCAGCGGCGGCCACGGTGTCGTGTCGCTCGTTCGCTCGGTCAGGAAAGAGCAGTTCGCTCGAGACACCGGGGATGCGAACGACGTACGTGGTGTCGCCGACCTGCACGAGGTCGGCCCCGTTCACGTGCCCGCACGACATGAGCGACGCCGTGACATCCCGCCCACGGAACAGGCGGCTCCGCTCGGTCACGTCGTCGATCGTGGGGCCGTGCGACACCAGCCGATCCTCCTCGCGCCGCTGACGCGGCCTCCTGTCCAGGGGAGCGCGGCGCGGCGGTGCTGCGAGGCTATCATCGGTTGCCGGCCGTCAGATCGGGTCGTGCCATCGGCCGGCGTGGATCCGTCAGGTGGATCCCGGGCCCGGCGTCTGTCCCGCGCTGCCCGATCGCCGTCACGACCACTTCCCACCTCGCTGGCGCGCAGTCCCGCTAAGGCAGCCCGCTACAGGCGATCTACGAGAGGGCATCGTCGTCGTCGGCCCGACGTTCGTGTAGGTTCGCCTGAGTCCGGCCGGCGCGCACCGTTCGGCGCTGGCGCTACCCGAAAAGGTTGCAATGGCGCGCCCGACAGGAGTCGGCGGCGCGGATGCCAGAAATATCCGGATCCCCATCGACGGTGCTCGCGAGGCATTCACCCGGAAGAGCGCATGAGGTATGCGGACCCGGTGGTGACGAACGGCACTTGGCGCCCATCGAGCATCCCGGGACACTGACCCTGGCGGAGTAGGCGGTGGCACTCGTCGGGTCGCGCCGTTCCTGGTCTGCGTCACCCTCGCCTTCGCCTGGAGGAGGTGGACGCCATGACCACCGTGAAGACGAGTCCATCCGAGCCGTCCATCCGGCCCGAAGAGCGGGCGGACAGGGCCAGGCCGGAGGTCACTCAAGCCCAGATAAGGGCGAGCGTCGACGGGATCGTCAGCCGCCGGCCAGCGGTCGGCCTTGGCGTCTGCTGCGTCCGGGACGGACGTCTCGGGTCCTTCCATGGACGCGGGCTCGCGGACATCGCCTCGAACACACCGATCACGCAGGACACGGTCTTCCGGATCGCGTCGATCACCAAGCTATTCACGGCGACCGCCGTGATGCAGCTGTGGGAACGCGGGCTGGTCGACCTCGACGCGCCAGCGAGCGACTACCTTCGCGCCTACAAGCTGATCCCTACCAAGGTCGGCTGGCGGTCGCCGACCGTGCGCCAGCTGCTCACCCATACGTCAGGCATCCCCGACGTTCGGCGCGTCTCCGATCTTCTTCACGCCGGCTGGACCCCGGCGGACGGGCGACCGCCGCTCCTCAGCGCCGAGGTCGGAGACCGACTGCCGTCGCTCGCCGAGTACTACAGCGGCGCGCTGCGGGTGGTCGTCGAACCCGGCTCCGCCTTCGCCTACAGCAATCATGGCTACGCGACGCTGGGCCAGATCGTCGAGGACGTGAGCGGCATCCCGCTCGAGCGCTATTTCCGCGAGAGGATCTTCGGGCCGCTCGGTATGGCCGACACCGACCTCGTCCGCTCGAATCGGGTGGCCTCGCGGCTTGCGACCGGCTACGCGTTCGGGCGCCATGGCGCGAAGGCCGTCCCGGACCGGGACTGGATCGGGGCCGGAGCCTGCGGGGCCTACTCGACGCCGCGCGACATGGGCCGCTTTGTCACGGCGCTCCTCAGTGGCGGCGCCAACGAGCGCGGGCGCGTGCTTGAATCCGCAACGCTTGCGACGATGTTCGAGCCCCACTATCGGCCCGACGCGCGGCTGCCGGGGATGGGTCTTGGGTTCTTCCGCGCCGATGCCGCCGGCCACCGCCTTCTCTTCCATGACGGGATCCTGCCGGGCTTCAACTCGGAGCTCCTGATGGCGCCTGATGACGGGATCGGCGCCATCGGCTTCACGAACGGCTCGAGCGGAGCCTTCGCCTGGCTGTCGGTCGAGCTCGGGCGGCTGGTCCGCGACATGATCGGCCTGCCGGAGGACGGCGTGCGGAGCGACGTCCCGCACCGCCCGGACGTCTGGGCGGAGCTCTGCGGGCGGTACGTCTTCCCGCCGAACGTCGCCGACCTGCGCCAGCGGCTGATATTCGGCGGCGGAGCCGAGGTGTTCGCCGGCGGGGGGCGCTTGATGATTCGGCTGCTGACACCGGTCCCCGTGCTCTACCGCGGGCTCCCGCTCCAGCCCGACGACAAAACCGACCCGTACGCGTTCCGGCTCGACCTGTCTCAGTTCGGGATGCAGCCAGTCCGGGTCGTTTTCGGGGCGGTCATCGACGGCCGGGCGGGCGCGATCCATAGCGACCTCGGTGGTCAACCGTGGTCGCTGATGAGGGCTCCGGAGGCGACGACGGGGGATGCATGGCTGCGGCCGGCGCTGGGAGCGCTCGCCGCTGTCACCGTCGCCAGCGCCGCGCGATCGATACGGCGGAGGCGCCTTGGCGATCGACGAGGGGTTGACGCGATGACGACGCGCGCGCAGAGCTGTCCTGATCGAGGGTAACGCGGAGGAGTTGATGGCTGCCTGAAGCGAGCGACGCCCCATCGAGACCGCGCGAGGGTGATCGTCAGGCGGATCAGTCAACCCGCGAGAGCTTCATCGAACAGGAGAGCTGTTCGTCTGCCCGACCCAGGCGGCCTAACGCGCACTGTTTGGCGCTGGGGCTACCCAAAAGGTTGCACTGGCGCGCCCGACAGGATTCGAACCTGCGACCTTCGGCTCCGGAGGCCGACGCTCTATCCACTGAGCTACAGGCGCGCGGACCGCGAATGATACCCGGTGACGGTCGGCGCCCGACCAGTCAGGCGGTCTCCGGCTCCGGGGCATAGAACGCCGTCGTGTTGGCCACGGCCCGTGCGACGGCCTCCGCGTCCGCGCCGGCGGCGGCGTTCGCCTCGCCCCAGGCGATGCTTGACTTCGTGAAGAAGTCGCGCCCCTCGTCCGAGATCTGCCAGGCGATCGGGTCGTCGACCGAACCGCCCTTGAGGTGGAGGCTCAACCCGAGGACCGCGCCGTCCCAGCCGACGCCGACCGCGCCCGGGCCGTATTCGTCCCAGCGCTCGTCGGGGACGATCGCCGAATGCTCGAGCTCAAGCGTCGTTCGTCCTTCGCCGGCGCGCGAGAGACGCACCTCGACCTCGGAGATGTCGCGGTCGCTGGCTGTCTCCCCGTAGACCCACGTCACCCGGAACCGCCGGGGCGGTTCGCACGCGAGGACGGTGCCTCCGGCATTCCCCTCGAGCTGATAGCTGCCACCGAGTCGGACATCGCCGCTGATCGGAAGGAACCAGCGACTGATCCTGTCGGGATCCGTCACGGCGTCCCAGACGTCCTCGATCGCCGCATCGTACGTGCGTCGCAGTCGGACGGCGCGTGCCTCGCCGGCGGCGATGCGGCCCTCGCCGACCTCGCGCTGGGCAGCCTCGATCTCCTTGACGATATCGATCATCCGGTCGCCTCCTTGTTGGTGTCGGTCGGGCCATCGGTCGAGGCGGCCTGCATCCGTCGTTCGCGTTTCCCGCGCACGAGCTCCGTCTCGAGCGAATCCAGCCGCTGGTCCCAGAACCGGCGGACACGCTCGATCCAGTCTTCGAGCTCGTGCAGCGGCGCGGCGTCGACGGCATACAGCCGGCGTGTCCCCGCCGGCCGGACCGTCGCGAAGCCGCTGTCGCGAAGCACCTTGAGGTGCTGCGACACGGCAGGCTGTGAGATACCGAATTCCGAGCGGACCGTCTCGGTGATGGACCCCGAGCTCAGCTCGCCATCTGCGAGGAGCTCGAGGATCCGGCGGCGGACTGGGTCACCGAGGACATCGAACGCGTGCACATCCGGCATCCTAGAAGATATGACTTATATAAGTCAATACTTTTTAGTAGGGTGAGGTCCTTCAGCCGACGCGATTCCCGAAGCCGGTCACGCTTTGCCTGACCTCTGATCCAGGAGCGCACGCCTCGTGGGCGGTAGCAGGCTTGGCGCGAGGCCAGATCGCCGGCCCATTAGGCTGCGAGCGTCAGACCGTCCTCCGCGACGGAGACGATGGGTGCGCGGACATGGGCGGGCGACGTTGCCGCGGCGACGAGTCGCGCGACGACACCCTCGCGGGGCTCGCCGAGCGACGAGCACTCGAGCCAGACGACGCCATCACGCCAAACGGGCGTGGTGTGCCGGCCGCACGAGCAGAATGGGCGCGCGTCGACGGCCTTCTCGATGATGTCGACGGCGCGTGTGTGGTCAAACATGTGTGAGGTGGATCTCCAGACGGTAAAATACGATACGACCCGTATTGTAAAGCAATCCATGACACCGGCTGATGAACGCCCGGTTCTCGTTCCGTTGCGGTATGGAGCCATTCCGAGACGCGTCGTCTCGTATCATCGCGCGATGGACGAGGACGTGACGGGAGCGCAGGCGGTTACGCGGACTCGCGGTCGCCCACGAAGCGATGCCACCCACCGCCGCATCCTCCTGGCGACGCGGGACCTGCTGATGGAGCGGACGTTCGCGGATCTCCGCATCGAGCACGTGGCGGCGCGCGCCGGTGTGAGCAAGGCAGCGATCTATCGTCGGTGGCCGTCGAAGGAGGCGCTCGCTCAGGAGCTACTGGCTCAGCTCGCCGGCCCGCATATCGCGATCGCCGATGTTGGCAACACGCGCGCCGAGCTCCTGGCTTGTGTCGTCAATCCGATGCGCGCCGTCACGGACACACCGTTCGGGCCAGTCATCCGGTCGCTCCTTTCGCAGATCGCGACGAACTCGACGCTCGGCGATCCGTTCCGCGCCACCGTCGTGCAGGCGAGGCGGGACGAGATCGCCCGGGTCATCGAACGCGGGATCGCTCGCGGCGACCTGCGGTCCGACGCCGACATCAGCGTCGCGACCGAGCTCCTGGTAGGGCCTGTCTACTTTCGCGTGATGTTCGGCGGCCCCTTGGACCGTGCGTTCGCCGAGCGGGTCGTCGACGCCGTCATGCGCGGATTCGCCACCCCGCCTTCGGAGACGGATATCTAGGCGAACAGGCGTCGATATCTCGCATTATCGACCAAATGGCGCCATACTCTCGCGGTATGGCATTTGACAACGGCGGAAGCCGCACCTCGCTCCGGGTCGGCCAGGCGGCCGAGATGCTGCAGGTCTCGATCGAGACCCTCCGACGCTGGGAAGCGGAAGGCCGCCTCCAGGTGACGCGATCCTCGGGGGGTCAACGCCTCGTCCCGATCACCGAGGTCACCCGCCTCCTCGCGGAGCGTCGGACGCATGCGCCGGAACGCCCGATCGTCTCCGGATCGGCCCGGAACCGCTTCCCAGGGATCGTGACTCGGATCGAAAAGGATCGGGTCGCCGCCGTCGTCGAGGTGATCGCTGGTCCTCATCGGATGGTCAGCCTGATGACGGCGGAGGCCGTCGACGAGATGGGGCTGGAACTCGGCGATGAGGCGATCTGTGTCGTCAAGGCGACCAACGTGATCGTCGAGCTGCCGGCGCGGCGCGAGGCCAGGGAGTGAAGCTTCGGCTGCTCGGCGCGATGCTCGTCTCGATCGCCGTCCTCGCGTGCTCTGCGACGGCCGGCGCGCCCGCGGCACCGTCGATCTCGACAGCGACCCTTCCGAGCCCGTCCGGTTCAAGCTCCGCGTCGGCGACCGGCGCTGCCGTCGACCTCACGATCTACGGAGCGGCCTCGCTCGCCGGCGTGCTCGATGCACTGAAGGCGGCATACGCGACCGCGAATCCGGGCTCGAACCTGACGATCTCGACCGACTCCTCGGCGGCCCTCGAGATGCAGATCGAGCAAGGCGCACCGGCCGACGTCTTCCTGGCGGCGGACACCACGAACCCGAACAAGCTCGTCGACGGCGGGTTCGCTTCGGGCGGCGCAGTCGACTTCGCGGGAAACGAACTGACGATCATCGTCCCGAGGGAGAACCGGGCCAAGATCGAGACGCCCGCCGATCTCGCGCGGAGCGGCGTGAAGATCGTCGCGGCGGGCGACGAGGTCCCGATCACCAAGTACGCCAAGCAGCTCGTGGCGAACCTGGCGAAGGTATCGGGGTATCCAGTCGACTTCGCGGCCGCATATGAGAGGAACGTCGCGTCGAAGGAGGACAACGTCAAGGCCGTCGTCGCCAAGGTCGGGCTCGGCGAGGGTGACGCCGGCATCGTCTACGCGACCGATGCGGAGGCGTCCCACGCCGTTGACATCCTGGCGATCCCCGAGGGCGCGAACGTTCCAGCGACGTACGCCGCGGTGGTCGTCAAGGCGTCACCGAATGCCGAGGCTGCGAAGTCGTTCCTCGACTGGCTGACGGGTCCGGACGGCCAGGCCATCCTCAAGGAGTCCGGGTTCCTACCGCCGCCCGGATGACTGCTGCGACCCGGTCCGCACGTCCGACGACCGCGCGCCCGGGAAGCTCGACCGCGTCGAAGGCTGGCTCGGGCGGCCCGAGCGTGCTCGTGCTGGCGGGGTTGTTCGCGCTGTTCCTCGGGCTGCCCATCGTCACGCTCATCGCACGGGCCGTCCTCGACGGGTCGCTGGTCGCGATCGCCGGCACGTCGCCGGTCCTGGCAGCGCTCGCGCTCAGTCTCACGACGACCGCGGTCAGCGTCGTTCTGACCGTGGCCATCGGTCTACCGCTGGCGCTCGTCCTCGCCCGCCGCACGTTCCGCGGCAAGTGGTTCGTCGAGGCGCTGGTCGACCTTCCGATCGTGCTCCCGCCAGCCGTCGCGGGCCTCGCATTGCTGCTCGTCTTCGGTCGGCGCGGGTTGCTGGCAGCGCCGCTCCAGGCGGCGGGGCTCGACATCGCCTTCACCACGATCGCAGTCATCCTCGCCCAGACATTCGTGTCCGCGCCGTTCTTCGTCCGTGCGGCTCGCGCCGGGATCGCGGGGGTCGACCGTGACCTCGAGGACGCCGCACGCGTCGATGGCGCGAATGAACGTCAGGTCTTCAGGACGATGACCGTCCCGCTCGCCGGCGCCACGCTGGCAGCCGGGCTCGTGATGAGTTGGGCCCGTGCGCTCGGCGAGTTCGGCGCGACGATCATGTTCGCCGGCAACGTCGAAGGCAGGACGCAGACGCTACCGCTCGTCGTCTACGGCGAGTTCCAGGCGGGCGATCTGGACGCGTCGGTCGCGGCTGGCGCGATCCTCGTGCTCGCAGCGCTCGGCGTCCTATTCGCAGTGCGCGTGTTCCATTGGGGCCGGGTGCTCGACCTCCGCAGCGTGAGCTGACAGCTCCGAGTCGGGCGAGGACGGAGTCAGGCCGACGCTTTCTGGAGAGCCGCGATCATGGCACGCGCCTGCTCGCGATCCTTTTCGTTCGGGTCCGTGTGATCGGCCATGATCCCGCAGTACACGTCGTGGATGGCCTGGCTCATCGTGTCCACGTTGCCGATCGCCATGCCTTCCTGGTGGATGCGGTCCACGGTGCCGGGCTCGAAGTGGTGCCCCATCGCCTGCTCGAGCGCTTCGTGCATCGACGCCATCGCCGGACCCTCCTGATCGATCGACCCTTCTGCACAGGCTAGCGCCCCGGAGCCGCCGAGGGAACACCGGGATGCACCCGGACCTTCAGCCTGCCCGGCCGGTACCACTCCGCCCGGTCCCGGTGGGCGTGCTGGACGCCACCATCGGGACGTCACCGAGGCCGCCCCACTGCGCGGTACGGATGACCAGGAGGTCGCGTGACGCAGGACGAGGGACCGCTCGAGACCGAGATCGGCGACACCGGTATGCCGCCGAACCTCCTGCCCGGGGTTCCGTCGGGTTGGACGGACGCCCTCACCGGCACCGACGGGCCGCGACTCTGGGACCGCACGATCTCCAGCGAGGTCGCGCGCGTCGGCCGCTATCGGAGGCCTGTCACGGTCGCCCTGATCGAGATCACCGGCCTCGACCGGTACGCGCTGTCGTGGGGCGTCGACGTCGCCGAGCGATTGTTCGTCCAATTGGCACGAACGATGGCGGTGAACGTCCGCTCGAGCGATCACATGGCACGCATCGAGCGGACGCGGTTCGGGCTCCTCCTCACCGAGACCGACGAGATCGCCGCGATCAACATCGTCGAGCGTGTACGGGCCGCCTGCGAGTACCAGCTTGGGACGTCGGACCTCGTCCGGATCGGCATCGGTTGGGCCGGGTCGTCGACGACGACGGACCTCCGACTGGCGATCCAGATCGCCGAGACACGGCTGGCCGACGAGCTCGACGGGCTGACCTGACGCGCGATGCGTCGACCGCCACGGTGTCGGCGGTCGGACGAGGAACGAGAGGACGTGCCGCTCAGCGGATCGCGTTGACGGCGAGTCGCTCGACCCGGCGCGCTACGACCAGCGGACCGCCGTCGACCACCCACGACTCGACGAGCAGCAGTCCGATCAACGCGAGTTCGATGGCCTTGCTGAGATACGCGAGGTCGAAACGGGCGCCGAACGCGAACCAGGCGACGATCGTGGTCGCCGCGAATCCGATCAGCGCGTAGCGGACGAGCCAGCGGACGCGCGCGACCGGCCCGGGTACGACCAGCGCGGCGGCGAGCACAACGTAGCCGGTCGCGTTCAACAGGAACAGCGTGCTGCCGAGTGACGCGTGGATCCAGGCTGTCGCCATCGTGAGCGCGACGATCTCGAGGCGAAGGATCGCGACCGCCGGGCGGATCGAGCGGGGCGGGAAGGTGAGAGTGGCCATCGTCGGCCTCCTGTCGCTTACCGGTTCTTGCTATCTGCCGGTAGCAAGAATCTGCGACTGAAACGCGATACTGTCAAGTAGCAAGTAAAAGATCGACGGTGCGGGCTGGCACGAGGCCTCGATCGGCGGGCAAAGAACGAGGCGGCTCCCGAAGGAGCCGCCTCGATGCTGTCCCGGTGAAGGAGTCCGTCACGAGGACGGACACTTCTGCCACGCGTCAAGAGCATCTATCACGTCGGCTGTACCGACTACCCTGACCCTACCTACCCATGGCCTTGACGCTGGGGCAGCTTGGCTGACTGAGCAGCGCCGATATCGTACCCGTCGAGGCCCTGTTTTCCAAGGGTTTTGGCATACGGAACTGTGTAAATTCCTTAACCTTCGTGCGCGGCGAGGGTCCTAGAGGGGTTGCAACGACATGACCATCCGAGCCGATGATCCCGCCCGCGAGCGGCTCGACGACGACCGCGATCGCGGCACCGCGGACGTCCTTCGCCACGCCGCCGACATGGCGATCCAGTACCGCGCCGGGCTGCCCGAACGGCGTGTGGGTGTCGAACCCGGGACGAGCGCCGACGACCTGCGGGCTCGTCTGGGAGGGCCGCTGCCCGTTACGGGCGCGGATCCGCGGACCGTCATCGACGACCTGGCCAGCGGGGTCGATGCCGGGCTCGTGGCGATGAGCGGGCCCCGCTACTTCGGGTTCGTCATCGGTGGGTCCGTCCCCGCGGCGCTCGCGGCGGATTGGCTCACGTCGGTCTGGGACCAGAACGTCGGGTTGTACCTCGGTACCCCGGCAGCGGCCGTCGTCGAGGAGGTCGTCGCCGACTGGCTTGTCGAGCTGTTCGGCCTGCCCACCGGGACGACGGTCGGCTTCGTGAGCGGCGCCACCATGGCCAACTTCACGGCGATGGCGGCGGCCCGTCACGCAGTCCTGCGGACGGCAGGCTGGGATGTCGAGGACCAGGGCCTCCAGGGCGCGCCGACGGTCCGGGTCATCGCCGGCGCCGACGGGCACGTCTCGCTCTTCAACGCGCTCCGGTACATCGGGCTCGGGCGTGGGCGCGTGGAGCGGATCGCCACAGACGACGAGGGCCGCATGGACGCTGCGGCGCTCGCCGACGCCCTCCGCGGCCGGACGGAACCGACGATCGTGTGCGCGCAGGCGGGTGAGGTCAACACCGGTGCCTTCGATCCGCTCGATGGGATCGTCGCGATCGTGCGCGACCACCCGAATGCGTGGCTCCACGTCGATGGCGCGTTCGGCCTCTGGGCGAGCGCGAGCCCGCGACTCCGTCACCTCGTTCGTGGCGTCGACGGCGCCGATTCGTGGGGGACCGACGCCCACAAGTGGCTCAACGTGCCGTACGACGCGGGGATCGTGTTCGTGCGCGATGGCGCGGCCCACCGCGCGGCGATGGGGATGGCGGCCGCGTATCTGCCTCCTGCGCCCGGACAGGAACGTGATCCATTCGACTACGTCCCCGAGATGTCGCGGCGGGCGCGGGGCTTTCCGATCTATGCCGCGATCCGCTCGCTCGGTGCGGCGGGGATCGCGGACATGGTCGACCGCTGCTGCGACACCGCGGCTCGGATGGCGCGCCAGCTGGCGAACCACGAGGGCATCCGGATCGTGAACGAAGTGGTGCTCAACCAGGTGCTGGTCGCCGTCGGCGACGGCCCGACCACGGCCGCGGTGGTCGACCGAATCCAGCGCGACGGCGTGCTCTGGCTCGGCGCGACGACGTTCCACGGCACGCCGGCGCTCCGCATCTCGGTGTCCGGCTGGAACACGACCCGTGAGGACGCCGACCGGTCAGTCGCTGCGATCGTCGCCGCGGTCGATGGCGTTCGTGAGGAGCGAGGCGGCTAACCCTGCTCGGGGTGGATCGTCACCGACGTCATCGCGACCGGTTCGTTCGGCAGGTCGCGTGCGTCCCGCGGGGCAGAGACGATGCGGTCGACGACGTCGAGACCCTTGGTGACCTGGCCGAACAGCGTGTAGTTCTTCGGCAGCCGGCCGCTGAGGTCGTCGGTGCAGATGAAGAACTGGCTGCCGTTGGTGTTCGGCCCTGAATTGGCCATCGCAAGCGAACCACGGGCGTATTCGCCCTTGACCGGCTCGTCCTCGAACTTGTATCCCGGTCCACCAGTCCCGACCCGCGACCGCTCGAGCGCCGACTTCTTGCCGAACTGCCCGTCGCCGCCCTGGATGACGAAGCCCGGGATGACGCGATGGAAGATCACGTCGTCGTAGAAGCCCTTGTTGGCGAGGTCGATGAAGTTCTTGGTCGCCTTCGGTGCAGCCTCGTCGAACAGATCGACCTCGATGTCGCCGATGTCGGTGGCGATGGTCGCGCGGGTCATGGGCAGTCTCCTTTCGAGCGTTAGGGGTTGCTGACGCTGACGTCGTTCATGGCGATCGGGTCGGTCGGGAGCTCGGCGTCAGCGGCCGCCGCGATCTTGTCCGCGGTCTCCATGCCTTCCGTCACGGACCCGATGATCTGGTAGGTGTTCGCGGCAGCCAGCGATGAGCGAGCCTCATCGTCCAGGACGATGAAGAACTGCGAGCCAACGGAGTTCGGCGCCTGTGTCCGGGCCATCGCGACCGTTCCACGCGAGTACTGCGTCGTGACCGGCTCGTCCTCGATCGTGTAGCCGGGGCCGCCGGACCCGGTGCCCGTCGGATCGCCACCCTGGATGACGAACCGCGGTACCACCCGATGGAAGACGACGCCGTCGTAGAAGCCACAGTCAGCAAGTGCGACGAAGTTCCCGGCAGCGATCGGCGAAAGATCGCTCTGGATCTTCACCGTCATGTTCCCGAGGTCCGTCGTGATCGTCACGGTCCGTGTCTCCCCCGCCGGAAGTGGTGCGGGCTGCGCAGTGGGACATGTCCCAGCGCCGCCGCCGGCTTGGGACGCGACCGGAGCGGGCGTCGGCGGTGTCGACGCTCCCGGGAGCATCGAACAGCCGACGGTCGCGACCGCGACGGCCGCGAGCAGCGCAAGCGGGCGGATGTGACGACGGATCATGCAGCGGCCTCCAGGGCGGTCCGTAGATCGATGGCGCCGGACAGGACGGCCTCGCCGAGGATGAGCCCGGTGGCGCCCGTGTCGCGTACCCGCCGAACAGCGTCGAGATCGCGGACGCCGCCGGCGACGAGGACCTCGGCATCGTACGACCGAACGACCGAGCGCACTCGTTCGAGGTCGGGATCCGTCCCGCCGTGGGCAAGCACGAACCGGGCGACGCCGGCCCCGACGAGTTCGCCCACGAGTGCCTCCACGGTCGGCGTTGCCGGCCGGCGCCATGGGAACGCAGCCAGTCGGTCCGGGCGTGGATCCAAGCCGACCGCCAGCCAATCGCCCGCGACCGCAAGGCACGCGCGGAGGTCATCGGGTCGGTCCGCGATCGCCGTGGTCAGGACGACACGGGTCGCGCCCGCCGCGAAGGCGAGCTGGATCGCTTCGGGCGAATCGACGCCGCCCGCGAGCTGGAGCGGGACCGCTGAGCGCGAAGCCACGGCGCCGACCGCCTCGAGGTTGGCCGGCGTGCCGCTCCTCGCCCCATCGAAGTCGATGAGGTGGACCAGCTTCGCGCCCTGCGCGACGAGTTCTTCGACGATGCGCTCGGGTCGGTCCGTGGGTGCGCCGATGCCGGCGGCCGCGCCGGGCCAGTAGACGACACGCGATCGGCCGGACTCGAGGTCGATCGACGGGATGACCAGCACGCCGTCAGGCGCCCTCGCCGGCGAGGAGCCGTCGGTGGAAGCTGATCGGTAGCGAGCCGTTGCGCAGCAGCGTGTCATGGAACGCGCGGATCGAGAAATCCTCGCCCAGCCGGCGCTTCTCACTCGCGCGCAGCTCAAGCAGGAGCGTTCGCCCGACCAGATACGACAGCGGGTAGGTCGGCCGGTACGTGTACCACTCGACCTCGGAGCGGGCGTTGTCACGCTCGAACCGTGTGTGCTCGACCATGAAGTCGACGGCCTCGTCGACACCGATCTCCCCGCGATGCAGGCGGACGTCGAGGATGATCCGACAGGCTCGCCAGATCGCGTCGGTGTGGAGCATGACCCGGTATTCCGGGCCGTCGTCGAAGCCGTGCTCGCGCATCATCAGCTCGGAGTACATCCCCCAGCCCTCGACGAACTCCGGCGCATCGGCGAGGAGGCGGGTGAGCGATGGGTGCCGACGCGCTGCGTCCAGCTGGAGATGGTGCCCGGGGTACGCCTCGTGGATGCTCGTGTTGCTGATCGAGGCGCGGTTGTGTTCGCGCATCGCGTTGGGGTCCCCGTGGACCGACGGGGTGACGATGTAGATCCCCTTCGAATCGTGATCGAACGCGGCCGGCGAGAAATACGCCGCGAAGGGGATGACGTTGCGCAGGTACTCGGGCGTCTCGATGACATCGATCCGTTCGTCGTCGGGGACCGAGGCGAGATCCTTCTCGATGAGATAGCTCCGCGCTCGGCGCATCGCGTCGCGGTATTGCTCGAGCGCCTCGTCGAAGGACGCCGCGTGCTCCGACTTCACTCGGGCCACGACGTCGTTGACGTCGGCGTCCGGGTCGATCTCCCTCGCGGCTGCACGGCGCGCCTCGATCTCGTCGGCGAGTTTCTGCTCGCCGAGCGCGAGGATGGCGTCGGCGTCGAGGCCGTCGAACGCTCGCAGTTCGACCATCCGATCGTGCAGCTCGCGACCGACACCTGATGCATCGATGCCGTTCGCGAGCGTGCCTTCGAGCCAGGTCGTGAACAGGTCGACGGCGACCGTAGCCGTCGAAGCAGCGCGCTCGAGGCGGCGTTGCTCCGCGTGCCCGAGGACGCCGCGCCCGGCGGCCACGAGCTCGTCGAAGAACGCGGGCAGCTGCCCGGCGGACTCGATCTCGATCCGCTGCCAGAGCCGAACCTGCGGGAGGTTCGAGCGATGCCGCGCCTCCTCGAGGTGCGTCGGCACGCCCTCCAGCCTGCTCGTGATCGCGTCCAGCCGTTCGGCGAGCGGGGCGTGATCCCTCGCGAACAGGAGGAACAGGCCGTCACCGACGGTGTCGAGCGCGAGCGACCGCCGCTCCCAGATGCGCAGCTCGTCCGCTTCGAAGATCGAGCGTCGGACGTTGTGCACCTCCAGATCCCGTTCGAACCGAACGGGGGACGACAGTGCATCGTCGTCGAGCCCCTGGATGGCGGCCAGGTGTTCGCGGTCCGCCGCGATGTCCGCGAGGATCGTCTCCCGGCCGCCATCGCCGAGACGATCGTCGTATCCGTGGAAGCCGAAGTACGTCGCTGCGATGGGCTCATTCCGCAGGATGCGTCGGAAGCGTCCCTCGACGAGGTCGTAGAACGTCGAGTCGAGGGGGCCGGCGTCCTGCGCTGGGGCCGGGCGTGGCAGGGTGGGCTGTGCGGTTCCCTCGGTGACCGTCAAACGCTGTTGCTCCTGGATCTGACCGGGCGCGACGGCGCCATGGGCCCGGATCGGCTCAGCTGCTCGCCCCGACCGGTTCCTGCGCGCGCTGGCCTCGTGACAGCGACGGCGTGTCGGCCAATGCGCCTCGCGCGGCCTCGATGACGACGTCGATGTCGGCAGCGGACACGTCGTTGTGGGTGACCGCCCGGACCTGCCCGTGCGAGTACTCGACCATCCACACGCCACGGGCCGCCAGGGCGTCGAGGAAGGCGCGCCTGTCACGGTCGACCTTGAACAGCACGAAGTTGGACGCGACCCGTCGCGGGTCGAGACGCCCCGGCGCGGGCTGGGCGATCCCACCGGCGCTCTGGATGCCATCCATGTCCGCGAGGGCCTCGGCAAGACGACGCGCGTTCGCGTGGTCGTCGGCCAGCCGGTCGATCATGCCGTCCGGACCATCCGACAGTGCGACGAGTCCCGCCGCGGCAAGGATCCCTGCCTGCCGCATCCCACCGCCGACCATCTTGCGAGCACGCCGCGCACGGGCGATGAAGTCCCGCGATCCAACGACGACCGACCCGACAGGACAGCCGAGCGCCTTCGACAGACAGAACGTGACCGAGTCCGCCGGATCCGCCAGGTCGCGACCCGTCACCCCGTCGTCACGCTGGGCGACGACCGCGTTCCAGAAGCGCGCCCCGTCGATGTGGAGCGGGACACCATGGCGGCGGGCGATCGCCGCAACCTCGCGTTCGTACGACGGCGTGAGCGGTCGACCCATCGAGTGCGCGTGTGTGTTCTCGAGCGTGATCAGACCCGACAGCGGCTCGTGGACGTCGGTCGGGTCGCGGAACGCCGCATCGATCGCATCGAGGTCGAGCGTCCCGTCGGGCTGATCCTCGAGCGTGCGTGCGCTCGCGCCGACGATCACCGCGTGACCGGCGGCCTCGTCGATGACGAGGTGGTGCTCCTTGCCGGCGATGACCTCCTGGCCACGGTCGAGGTGCGCCATCATCGAGACGAGATTGCCCATCGTCCCTGACGCGACGAAGAGGCCGGCGTCCTTGGCGAGCAGGTCCGCGGCGCGTTCTTCAAGGGCGATGACCGTCGGGTCGTCACCGAAGACGTCGTCGCCGACGTCGGCGTTCGCCATGGCCCGACGCATCGCATCGGTCGGCCGTGTGACGGTGTCGCTGCGAAGGTCGATCGGTCGCTGTGGCATGGACGGCGAGTATAGGCGCGCATGGAGTCGCAGGCCGTCGGTCCGTCTGACAAGGGGGGTAGCCTCTGCTATGCTCCGCCATCGCCGCCGAACGGACCCGTGGTGTAGCGGCCCAACATGCCAGCCTGTCACGCTGGAGATCGCCGGTTCGAATCCGGTCGGGTCCGCCATCACCGAATCCACCTACGCCCCGTCCGCCCGCCCGGACGGGGCGTTCTTCTGTCCGCGGGCGCTCTGGCAGAATGCCGCCGATGCGGCGTCCCCCGGTGAATCGCCTCCCACTCCTGGTCGTGGCCGGGTTACTCGCGATCGGCATCGCCGTGCCGCTCAGCGAGGGGGAACTCGGGTTCGGCGCGCCATCGAGTGCGAGCCCGTCGGCCGTCGCCTCGGCGTCCGCGTCGGCCGCGGCGGCAGTCTCGCCGCCGCCGACCCAGGGCGGCTCGCCGTCCGCGGCGGCGACCCCGACGCCCGGACCGTCGTCACCTGCCCCGCCGCCGTCCCTAGTCGCGACCGCGATCGTGCCCGTCGCCCAGTTCCGGTCGCCGGTCACAGCCACGAACCGTGCGGAGCTCGCCACCGTCCTCGCCGGGACCAGCAGCCGCTATGACGCGCTGACCCTCGTCGACGACGAGGCCGACGCGATCCTCGCGGCCGTCGGCGTCGAGCGGCCGTCGGATCCCGCTCGGCTCGTCCTCGCCAAGGATGCGGCGAGCCTCTCCCGGGACCTCGCCAAGCATCGCAAGCGCCTCGGTTTCATCCGCGCCGCCGACGTCACACCGGCCGTCCGTGCGCTCGCCTGGGGCGACCGGTCGCTGTTCGGCGTCGATCGGGTGAAGAAGGCGGCCGACTGGCGGCTGAACGCCGAACTGCCGAGCCGTGGGGACGAACCGGCGTTCGACCCCGCGTCGACGTGGACGCTGTTCGCCGGCGGCGACATCCTGCTCGACCGCGGCGTCTACGAGACCGTCCGCGTCAAGGGCCGCGGACCGAACTTCCCGTTCGCGGGTGGCACCGCCGAGATCACCTCGCGCTGCAAGGACTGCTCTCCGCTCGGCTGGGACCTGCCGCGAACGCGGCGGACCGGGAACGCTGGAGCCGTCCGCGACGTGATCTCGAGGGCCGACATCGCGATCGCGAACTTCGAGAACCCCGCGCCGAATAGCTTCACCTGGCACAGGTCGAAGACCGTCTTCACCGCCGATCCGACGCTCATCGACGGGCTGATGAAGGCGGGTATCGACTACGTCGGGATCGCGAACAATCACATCGGCGACGCGGGCAATACCGGCATCCTGCAGACGATCGCGAACCTCAAGAAGCGCGGGCTCAAGTACTCGGGGGCCGGCAAGGACCTGGTAGCGGCGCAGAAGCCGGCGATCCTCGGCGCCAACGGCACGAAGGTCGCGATCCTGGCGTACGACGCGATCGCCCCCGGCTACCACGCCGCGAAGGGCGAGCCAGGCAGTTCGAAGCTGACGATCAAGGCGGTCCAGGCCGGCGTCAAGGCCGCCCGCAAGGCGGGAGCGAAGGTCGTCATCGTGTTCCCGCACTGGGGCACCGAGTACAAGTACAGCCCGTTCCAGAACCAGCAGCGGCTCGCGCGCCAGATCATCGATGCCGGCGCCGACATGATCATCGGCAATCACGCCCACTACGCCGCCGCGGTCGAGATCTACAAGGGCAAGCCGATCTGGTATGCGCTCGGCAACTTCGTGTTCGACCAGACCTGGTCCGAGCCGACCATGGAGGGGATCACGCTCGAGCTGACGTTCCAGGGAGCGGAGCTACGCCAGATCCGGATGCGGCCGCACATCATCCTCGACAAGGCCCAACCGAACTTCATGGATCCGGCGAAGGACGGCCGGTTCGTGCTCGGACCGATCTACGACGCGTCGAAGGGGTTGCTGCCCTACTAAGGCTGAGGGGCGAGCCGATCAGGCGAGCCCGGCGAAGAGGTCGTCCTCCGGCTTGGGCGTGTCGACGGTCGACTCACGCAGGATGAACGCCTCCTTCGCCCAGAACTCGCGCCACCCGTCGAGCCCGAATGCCATGAACGGCGAGTCCGCGGCGATCTGGGTCACGTGCTCCTGCATCGCCTCCCACTTCTGCTCGACCGGTCGGCCGGAGACGTCGATCCAGGTCGTGATCGACTCATCGGGTACGAGCATCCTTGCCTGGAAGGCCTCGAACTCAGCCATCTGCTCCGGCGTCGCGTCCGGTGGCGGTGACCACGGGTTAGGCTTGTCCTGGGCCTCCATCGCGTCGCGCATCGCGGTCCGGACCGAGGCGGGGATCGCCTGCTCGTAGAGCTTCGA